>JABRVU010000617.1:0-8372 GCA_039961895.1 Phycisphaerae bacterium
GGGCACATCCACCGCCCTGGCCTCCTCGTCCAGCAGCTCGAAATAGCCGTAGCCCGGCCAGACGTGATAATCCGCGGTGTGCTCGCATTCGGCGGCGAGGATGAGCTTCTCGGAGTGCCCGTAACACGAGAAGCAACGGCACCCGAAGGTCGCCTCGACCAGCTCGCGCTGATGCGGACAGAGAATCTCCGACTCGGCGATCACCCCCAGCAGATTGGCCGGCGCGGGGCAACCGCTCCGCTGAATGAACCGGGCCAGAGCGGTAGCCGACGAGGGATAGACGTGCAGGAAACATGGTCCGACGGTGGCGAGGTGGCGGAGATAGCGTTGCGCGTCCTGGTCGGTCAGATGAAAGCTGCTGTAGCAGTGCTGCCGGAGGATGGGGTCGTAGAAATGCCGGAGCCCGGTACGGTCCGGCGGTACGATGTGCCCGCGGAAAACGGCCAGGGCGGTGCCCAGCCGGTATCCGATCCGCTCCCAACTGGCCACCAGATGGGCGAACTCCACGGCGGAACGGTCGGTCCCGATGAAGAAGCTGAGGGGCGCGCCCCCCGTCCCGCCGGTGGAGACCGCATCGACCCTCGGCGAAAGAGGCGAGGACGCGCACATGTCCCCCAGGTGGGTCTGGATCTCGGTCCGGCTGATGGTGGGCAGACCGGAAAGGTCCTCGACGGCCTTGAGATCGCCCGGCCGGAAACCGACTCCGTCGAACAGCCGCCGATAAAAAGGCGTCCGTTCATAAGCCAGCCGGCACAGGCTTCGCAGCGCCTCGAGCTGATACGCCCGGGCCTGGTCCTCCGACCAGCGGTCCGTCTGGCGGGCGAAAGTCAGGTGCCGGCGGAAGCCGCCTCCGAGGACCCACGCGGGCGGTAACGGCTCCGCAAGGCGCCCGATCCAACCCCGGGCCCGCGGCGGGACGGACTCCCAGAGGTTCTTGCACGAGAACGCCCGCTTCATCCTCACCACCTGGTGCGTGGTCGCTTCCGTGGATCGCGGCGCGCCGTTGACGCGGCCGGCGGATGGAGGGGCGGCTCCGTCGGCGCCCCGCAGGCTCTCCAGGCGGGAGTCTCCCGCGCCGCTGGCGCCATTCTCGATGTACAGCCGGTACCAGCACTCCAGGGCCATGAGGCTCCAGATCGGCAGCGAGTAGTCGCGTCGTCCGGCGAGGTGGTCGGCCAGGATGGCCTGTACACCGGCCGGATTCAGCACCCCGGTGCGGGCCACGTGCTCGGGAGACAGGAACCGCAGCAGGAACGGGCGCATCTCGTCCTTGGCCCATTGCCCGATCGGCGAATCAAAGCCGATCTTGCGGCGACAGGCGATCTCTTGGGGAATCCATCGCGTCGCGATGGTCTTGAAGATGTGCTTGCTTCGCAGCCGTTTGAGCCGGTAGGAGGCCGGCAGCGACCGGACGAATCCGACCAGATCGTAATCGCACAGCGGCGACCGCACCTCCAGTCCGTGGGCCATGCTCATGCGGTCCATGTAGGCCAGTTGATACTCGGGCAGATACCCGCCGATGTCCAAATCCGCCGCCTGGTTCAAGAGCAGGCCGTCGGCGCCGGTCAGGTATCGCCGCAGACAGGCTTCGCCGCTCGGATCGGGGGCCTCCCGGCGAAGCGCGTCCGCGATCAGCTCCTGCCGGACGTCCGGCTGGAGCAGGCTGACCCAGTTCAGATAGGCCTCCGCGGGCGGAAGGCGGCTACCGCTGATGAAACGCTTGGCGCGCTTGACGAAGCGATGCCCGCGGGTCGATTCCGGCCAACGGGCGACGACCCTTTCGACCAGCCGTTCGCGCAGAAGACGCGGCAGGCGCAGGTAGTACTCCAGCATCCGGATCCCCGCGTGCCGCGGATAGCCGTAGAAGATTTCGTCTCCGCCGGTGCCGCCCACCGCCACTTTGACCCGGCGGCGGGTGAACTCGCACAGCAGATAGACCAGCACCGAGGTCGGCTCGCCGTGGGGCTCGTCGTAGTGCCAGATGATGCGGGGCAGCAGCGCCATGGTCGGACCCGCGCCGATGATGAGTTCGTGATGATCGGTGCCCAGTTCGCCGGCGACCCGGCGGGCGTAGCCGAGTTCGTTGAAGCCGGCCGCCGCCCCGCGATACCCCACCGAAAAGGTCTGGACCCGGGCCTCGTGGCGGCGCATCAGGGCCACCAGGGCCGACGAATCGATCCCCCCGCTCAGGAAGGCCCCCACCTCCACGTCGCTCTTGAGGCACAGCCGTACGGTCTCATCCAGCCGGCCGGCCAGCTCCTCGGCGGCGGCCTCGAACGGCAGGGCCGACTCCACGCGCGGCCCCGGCGACCAGTAGTCGATGATCCGGGCCCCGCCGTTCTCGTGCACCAGCATCTGTCCGGGCCCCAGCTTGCGGATGCCGCGGAAGAACGTCCGCGGCGCGGGCACGTAACCCGAGGCCAAAAACTCGCAGACGGCCTGGGCGTCGGCGGCCCGGGCCAGCGGCGCCTGCAGGATGGCCTTGATCTCGGAGCCGAACAGCAGCCGCCCCGGGCTCTCCGCGAAGAACAGCGGCTTCTCGCCGATCCGGTCCCGGACCAGCACCAACCGTCGGCGCGGCGCGTCCCACAACGCGATCGCGAACATGCCCCGCAGACGGTGAACGAAGTCAAGCCCGTGGTCCTCGTAGAGATGGACGAGGGTCTCGGTGTCCGACGTGGTGGTGAAGCGATGCCCGCCGGCCTTCAGGCGGGCGGTCAGCTCCTGGTAGTTGTAGATCTCGCCGTTGAAGACGACCTGCACCTCGCCGGTTTCGTTGCCGATCGGCTGGTGCCCCGAGGTCAGGTCGATGACCGCCAGCCGGCGCATGGCCAGGCCCACGCCCGGGGCGCTGAAGTAGCCAGCCTCGTCCGGGCCGCGGTGTTCGAGACTCGAACACATCCGCCGAAGCAGCCCGTCGTCCTGGAAACCGACGAATCCGGCGATGCCGCACATCCAATCACCCCTGTGAACGGCTGCCGTCGTCCGTGACGGTTCCAGCAGGCGCGATGATCGTCTCGTTCCGCCATCCGGCCGCGGGGGTGCCGGGCGGGGCGAGGATCGCGTCCCATGCCCGGCGCATCGCCTCCACGGTGAAACGCCCCGCCGATGCGCGGGCGGCCCGGCGGAAGGATTCGTACCGGGCGGGGTCGGTCAGCAGCGCGATGATCGGCGCCGCGAACGCGGCCGCGGGGGCGTCCCTGGGAACCAGGTGCCCATTGACTCCGTCCTCGACGAGGTCCGCCAGGTCACCCACGTCACTGACCACCGCGGGCAGACCGCAGCTCATCGCCTCCATCAGCGAAAGGGCCAGGCCCTCGGATTGGGAGGTCAGCACGAACACCCTGGCCCGCCGCAGCCAGGACTCGACGTCGGCCCGGTGCCCGGCCAGGACCACCCGATCCGAGAGGCCCAGCTCGTGGAGCTGCTTGTTCAGTCCGCCGCGCAGTTCGCCGTCGCCGACCACGACCGCTTGGACGGCCGGCACGGCCCGGGCCACCTCGGCCACCACGCGCAGAAACAGGTCGATCCGCTTGATGGCCGCCAGCCGACCGACCAGGATCAGGTCATATTCCGCCGGACCGTCGCCGGGCCGAAACCGAACCTCGTCGATGCCGCCGGGGACCACGTGAAACCGGGCCTGCGTCCGGTTCCGCCGGAAGAAGCGGACGGCCCTCGTGCCCATGGTGATGACGTCGTCGCAGGCGCCGGCGGCGCGAACGAGCCGGCGTTCGATCACGGCATCGGGCGTCTCCAACCGGCCAAAGAGCCGGTTCTCGGCCCAGATGCCGCCGTCGATCACCTCCATCGGTCCGCCCACGCAGAAGTACAGGCACCGCGCTCCGACCAGCCTGGCGAGTACCTCGCCGGCCAGTCCATTGATGAGCAGGTGAAAGCCGCCGATGACGTGCGGCCGGTGGCGCCACGCCGCCCAGGCGAACGTCAGCAGACGCGCCGGGGCCTCTCCGATTCCGGCCGCCAGCCACGCGGGCGGGCGGATGGCATAGACGCCGGGCAGCGCGGGCAGCGGAAAGTCGCTGACGATCCAGACCCGTTCGCACCAGCGGCTGGCGGCCAAGGGACGAAGATGTGCCGTGATCCAGTTCCGGGAATAAAACTTGCCCGTGAGCAGCAGCGTGCAGCGCCGGCCGCGACGTCTCCGCCGCGGGCGCGCCCCGCAAAGCCGCGTGACCGCCAGCAAGAGCCAATGGACGCCCAATAACGATCGAAGGGCGAATCGGACCGCCGCTCTTCGCAGGGCCGTCCGTACGGAGACGGAGGGTGGCGCCATCGCCGGCCCGTGAGCCGGCCTGGCGGCCACTTCCTCCGCGGGCGGCGGGCGGAGCAGGTCAACCGCTTGAACGCTCATCGGAAGTCCGGAAAGACCAGCTTCGGCCAGGAGGGCGCTTCGTCGACCGCGACGCCGGAGGCGGCGCCGAATCGCGGCGGGAGCATCCGGGCGTCTGGCGCGGCCGAGCCGGCCGTCGATGTCACCCGGGCGCCGTTCCCCTTGCCGTTTCTTCCCGCCCGCGACCCCACTGCCTCTCCGCGCGCCGAGCCGCTGGATACGTCCTCCGCCCGGGCGTACCGGCCATCCGCCGGGGGCCCGACGTCGAGGGAGGATTGAAGACGACTGCGATAATCCAACAGCCGGCGGGTGGTGGTCACCAGGATTCGGCCGGCATGATAATAATCGGCCAACCGTTGCAGGGCCCGCCGGGCCGGGGCCTCGACGGGCTCCCAACGATTGCGGACCTTGCCCAGGTGGGTATACAGAATGCACGTGCCGCCCCGATCAACGAGCCGTTGGAGAAAACGGTCGGTCAAGACCTGGTCGAGCCCCGCACCGGTGTCGCCCCGGCTCACCCCGCCCCAGTGGGGGTTGCAGCGGATGAACTCTCGAACCTCCCGGCCGTCGCGCAGCCTGGCGTCACGGACCAGGGCGTTGGGGCCGTGCATCGCGTATTTCGCATGGCCTCGACGGGCCAGCACGCCCTTGGCCCATTCCTTGACCAGCGTTTTCGCCGAGGCGACCGGATGGGCGGCGTTGAACAGACCGCCCAGGCATCGGGGCACGTCCTGGCCGATCACGCTGGTGACCCGCCCGCGCCAGACGTAGCGAACGCCGAAATCGCAGGTCAGGTCCGCGTGATAGGCCGGATGTCCGACCTCATCGCCGTGTCCGCCCATGATGTCGGCTCCGAAGTTGGTGACCGCCGTCCCGTGATCGACCCACACCGCCAGACGGCAATCATGGCGGGCCAGTTCCTCCAGGGCTCGCCCGGCGTGGGTCCGCGTGGTCGCCAGGTCTCCGAACGAGTGCAGACAGTCGATGTGCCCGCTGCGGATGAGGCCCCTGACCATCTCCCGCCCGGCGTCGTCCGTGTTCCAGTAGGCGAACTGGTCCGGCGGCATGTCGAAATAGAGGGTGTTGCCGACCTCCAGGCCCAACCCTTCGCCCATCGCGGTCGTCTGGGTGGTATTGAGAAACCGCATGATTTCCCAATAGACGCGGCGGTCCGGAGTCTCGTCCAGATCGCTGCAGATGGCCAGCATCGCGCGATAGGGACGGGGAAACCGGAAGAAGTGAACCCGCCCGTCATCGAGGGGCATGACCGTTCCGCGCATCGCGCACCGCCTGCCGATAGACCTCGCGCGTCCGCCGGGCCACCGGCTCGGGGTGAAACCGGTCCAGCGCGATCTGGCGCCCCTTGGTGCCCATGCGGATGCGAAGGTCTTCGTCCTCAAGGATCTGTTCCAGCCGCCTGGCGATCTCCTCGGGGTCATGGGGGTTGACCAGGAAGCCGGATTCGCCGTCGCGGACCAGGTAAGGCATCCCGCATCGGTTGGAGGCGACCACCGGCACGCCGGCGGCCATGGCCTCCTCGATGCTCATCGGGGAGTTCTCCTCCAGCGACACCAGGGCGAAGACGCTGGCCTGGCTCAATTCCGCGAGGATCGCGCCGTAGTCGATTCGCCCCAGGAGCTTGACGTGCTCGCGCAGGCCCTGGCGGCGGACGTGCTCGGCCACGTTCCGTTCGTAGGCGGAGCCGCCCCCGCCGCCGGAGAGTCGCAGTTCCACGTCCACCCCCCGTTCGACCAGGCGGGCCACGCCGCGCACCAGCCCCAGCGTGTTTTTCCGGGCGCAGATCGCGCCGGCGCTGAAGACGATCGGCCGGACGCATGCCCGCCGGACGGCGAAGCAGGGCTCCGGGACCGGGTTGTCGATGTCGTGGATGGTCCCCGTCGCAATGCCGTGTAAACGTTCCCGGACGTACGGGCTGATCGCGATGACGTGAGGCTGGTCGGCCCAGGCCGCGGTCTCGGCCCGGCGCCACAGCCACGAGCGCCAGCGGGCCAGCCGCTCGCCCGACACGCGCGTGTCCTCGTGGATGAAACCGTGAATGGTGAACACCCGCGGCAGGGCCAGTCCGCGAACGAGGATGCCGTAGAAGTCATGGGCGTGCACGACGTCGGGCCTGAGACCCAGCAGGTATTCGCGCAGAAGCCGCCCCCCGGCGCCAACCGCGGCGGTCAGCAGGCGCCCGCTGGGCCGCGGCAGACGATGGACCGTGATCGGTCCCCACGCCGCCACGGAAGCTTCCCGCCGATCCGCGTCCATCGTGACAACGTGCAGTTCCAGGTCCGCCCACCCGGCCAAGGCGCGCAGCAGGTGCACGCTGACGGCCTCCACTCCGCCGCAGGGATCATCGGGATTGGCGGGGAAAGTAGTGACAAAGGCGACGCGGAGCCCGGCCGGAGCCGGCGGTGCCGGTCGCGCGGTCCAGTCGTGCTCCGCGGTTCGCACGCGCGGGCCCGTCACTCGTTCCAGCGTGTCAGCCATCCCGTTCCTTCCTTCCTGAATCACGAAACCAGGCACGCCCCGGCCGAGCACCCGGCCAGCAAACCCCGCAGGGTATCGGCCAGATCGCGTTTCGGCCGCCACCCCGTGGCCGACCGCAGCTTGTCGATCGAGGCCCGCAGGTGCATACGTTCCACCTTGCGCACCAGGTCGCCGCGCTGCCGGACGGTGATCGTCCGGCCGAGTAGCTCCGCGCACATCTGAACCACGCGCCCGACCGAGTACTCTCGACCCGTGCCCACGTTGAACACGTCGTAGCCCGGCGCCGCCAGGTTCAACAGACCGATCAGTGCGTCGGCCAGGTCGGCGGTGTCGATGTAATCCCGGCACGGTTCAAGGTTACCGAGTTCGACTTCCGTCTTTCCCTCGGCCAACTGCGCGACCAGATGCGGTATCAGGTGAGGATTGGTCTCGTTGGGGCCGACGGCGTTGAAAATCCGGGCCGCGAGGCAGGGCCGGCCGGTTTCAGCGGCGTACAGCCTGGCCAGCTCCTCGCAACAGAGCTTGGACACGCCGTACACGTCCAGCGGCCCCGGGGCGTCGCTCTCGACGTGGGCCCGGTCGCTGACCGGATAAACGGCCGCGCTCGAGGCCACCACCACCATGCGGGGCTGCACCGCCCGGCAAGCCTCGAGGACGGTTTGCGTGCCGAGGACGTTGATGTCCAGCGCTTCGCGCGGATGGGCGTTGCACCAGGGGATGAAGTGCACGGCGGCCAGGTGTACGACCCCTTCGGGCCGTACCCGCTTGACCAGCGCGCCGACCTCGCCCCCGTCACGTATGTCGATCTGCTCCAGAGTCACCCGGCCGCCCAGGCCGCCGAGGTGCTCTTTGCGTCCGTTGCTCAGATCGTCGATGACCACCACGTCCTGGCCTTGACGGGCCAGCTTTCCGCAGAGCATCGAGCCGATAAACCCCGCTCCACCGGTCACGAGAATCGCCACAACCGTCTCCTTTCCACAGCCGGCGCCGTGCTGGCATCCGTCTCGTCGCGCAGCTGCCTGAATACGCTCTCAAACCGGGGCATGACTTCCGGCAGGGCATGATGGTTCCGGAAATAGCGCCGGCCGTTCTCCGAGGCCCGCCGCCAATGGTCCGGCGATTCCAGCAGGCGCCGGAGGCCGGCGATGATCGCCGGAAGGTCCGCGGCGGCGACCCCCAGCCCGCGACCGGCGATCACGCCGTCGGGGTCGACCGTGGAGACCACGGGAACGCCGTGGCTCCAGGCTTCCAGGAACGTGTTCGGGAAACCCTCGAAGCGCGAGGTGCAGCACAGCGCCGCCGCACGGCGATAGACCTGCGCCATGAGGGTGCGATCGACCCGCCCGTGGAGCCTGACGTTGCCCATCGCGCGGGCCCGGTCGGCCAACGCACGGGTGTAATCGCTCTCCGGGTCGGGCGGGCCGACGACGTCGAAAGTCACGTCCGGCATCGCGTCGGCCGCGTCCAGCAGCCACTCGAGGCGCTTCAGCGGCGCGATCCGCCCCACCCAGGCCACCCGCGCCCGGCC
>JABRVU010000618.1:0-8675 GCA_039961895.1 Phycisphaerae bacterium
AGCGTTCCGCCGGCGTAGACGATGAGCTGAATGGCCCCCAGGAAGTTGGCCGCCATCAGAAAGTAGAGGATGGCCACCGACCCCAGCGTCCCGAACAGGCACACCGCCATGCGCACGATGTTGGTGCAGAGCACGCAACCCAGGGCGGTGGCGGCGGCCGTCCCGCCCACGATGTAGAACAGCAGCGCTTCCACTTCAGGCTCCCGGCAGCGGATCGACCGCCAGCGTGCCCACCAGCCGGCGGCGATGCATGAAACCATACGACATGATGGCGATGAAGCCCGCCACGCCGACCGCGCCGATCAGCGTCAGCAGCCCGTTGACGATCGCCGCCAGCCGCCCCCCTGCCGGCACCAGCAGGCTCCACAGCGTCGCCCCCAGCAGCACCAGCATGGTCATGGGCAGCAGCACCTGCACGCAGGCGTACATGACCTGGTCCAGCCGGATGCGCGGCAGCGTCCAGCGCACCCACATCTGAACGTACACCAGGGCGAAGCCCTTGGCCACGAACCACAGCGGCCCGCTGAAGAGCACCCCGTACGCCGCCTTACCCCAGACGCCCCTGGCCAGGAGCCCCGCTCCCCAGCTCTCGGGCAGCGGCGAATGCCAGGCCCCGAAGAACAGGATCGTGGCGATCCCGCTGACCACGAACATGGCCGCGTATTCCGCGAAGAAGAACAGGCACCAGCGGAAGCCGGAATACTCGGTCAGGAAGCCGGCCACCAGCTCGCTCTCGGCCTCGGGCAGGTCGAACGGGGCCCGCTTGCAGTTGGCCAGCGAGGCGATGAAGTAAGTCAGCGCGGCGACGAAGGTGAACGGGTTGGCGAAGGCCAGCCAGGTGTGAAATCCGCCGGCCTGCAAGTCCCCGATCTCCGACAGCCGCAGCGTGCCCACGGTCAGCACCGGGACCAGCAGCGAGAGCCCCATCGGAATCTCATAGGACACCATCTGGCAGGCTTCGCGCATCGCGCCATAGACGCTCCACTTGTTGTTCGAGGCCCAGCCGGCCATGATGACCCCGACCACCTCGATGCCCAGCATGGCCAGGATGAAGATCAGCCCCACGTCCAGGCTGCGGAACACCCAGTACCCGCCGAAGGGCAGGGCGATGAACGCCGACAAGGCCGGTACGAAGGCCAGGTATGGCGCCAGCCGGAACAACGGCCGGTCGGCGCCATCCATGATGATGTCCTCCTTCTGGATCAGCTTGATGCCGTCGGCCAGCGACTGGGCCCACCCGTGCCAGCCGCCCACGCGCATGGGCCCCAGCCGGCTCTGGATTCGCCCGGAGACCTTCCGCTCCCACCAGATGGCGAACATGGCCAGGATGTTCACGAAACCCAGGATGGCCAGCAGGCCGGCCAGGTCGCGGGCCAGCTGGAACTGCAACGGCCAGAGGGCCAGCGCGGCCAGCGCCGGGGCCACGTCGCGGTTGGCCTCGCTGCCGGTGAGATGGGCTTGAATCTCCAGCAGGGTCAGCTCGCCTCCGAATGCGGTCCGTGCCAGCCGCTCCGGGGGCGTCTGGGCGTCTGCCATGCGCTCCACGTAACCGAACAGCAGCGCCGCCAGCCAGACCACCACGATCATCGAAACGATGCCGCCCCAGAACACCACGCCGGGAATCTTCCGGAGGATCGCCCCGATGACGGCGTGAGCGGACACCACCAGCGCCGCGGTGAGGGTCACGCCGGCCGTCGCCGCCGGTCCGATCACCACCAGCAGCAGTGCGATTGGGTTGTCGGTCAGCCGAAAAAAGCGCAGGGCCACATGGCCCATGACGGCCACGCCGATCAGCAGGATGGTCAGACCCACGAAGACCCGGATGGCCCGGTCCTTCAGCGTCGGGTCCCATCGAGGCTTGATTGCGTCCGCAGCGGTAAACTCGGCCATGGAAGTTACCAGTTTTCAGTCACCGGTTTCGGGTCGCCGGTTTCCAGTCGTCCGTCTCCGGCGGCCGGTTGCACGTCCCCGGCGGTCGGTTTCACGTCCGGGTGAGTGCCAATCTCCGGAGAACTCATGACCACCCGAACGGAGCACTGGAAACCCGAAACGCTCTTTACCGATCCACCTCGCCCATCACGATGTCGATGCTGCCCACGATCGCCGGCACGTCGGCCAGAAGCACGTTCCTGCACACCTGGGTCGTCACCGACAGGTTGCAGAAGCTCGGGCCGCGGACCTTGACGCGATAGGGGATGGCCGACCCGTCGCCCACCACCAGGAAGCCCAACTGTCCCCGGGCCCCCTCGGCCTCGAAGTAGACCTCGGTCTCGGGGAGTTTGAGCGTCTTGGGCAACTTGGCTTTATACTCGCCGTCCGGGATTTGTTCCAGGCATTGACGCACGATGCGAACGGACTGCTTGATCTCCTGCATGCGCACGAAATAACGGCTCCAGCAGTCGCCGACCCGGACTTCCCGCGGAATGCCTTCCGAGCCGCCGGGCAGCCCCACGGGCACGTCGAACTCGAACCGCGAATAGAGATCGTAGGGCCGGGTCTTGCGCAGGTCCCACTTGATGCCGCTGCCGCGCAGCACCGGGCCGGTCAGCGCCCAGCGCAGGGCATCCTCGGGAGAGATGATCCCCACGCCGGCGGTCCGCTTCACGAAAATGTGGTTGTAGGTCAGGAGCTGATTGTATTCGTCCACCTTGGGCTCGAAGTAGTCCAGGAACTCGGCCAGCGTCTCCAGGAAACGGTCGGGCAGATCCTGGGTGACGCCCCCGATGGTGATGTAGCTGTAGGTCAGCCGGGCCCCGCAAACCGCCTCGAACAGGTCCAGAATCCGCTCGCGCTCGCGGAAGGCGTAGAGGAACGGCGTGAACGCGCCCATGTCCAGCCCGTAGGTGCCGAACGACACCAGGTGCGAGGCGATGCGGTTCATCTCCGCCATGATGATGCGGATGTAGCCGGCCCGCTCGGGCACCTCGATGCCGGCCAGCTTCTCCACCGCCACGCTGAAGGCGTGGTTGTTGTTCATGGCCGCCAGGTAGTCCATCCGGTCGGTCTTGGGGATGTACTGGTAGGGCTGGAGGTTCTCGCCGATCTTCTCCGCGCAGCGGTGCAGGTAGCCGATGTGCGGAATGGCCTCCAGCACCAGCTCCCCGTCGGTCCGCAGCACGATGCGCAGCACCCCGTGCGTGCTGGGATGCTGCGGGCCCATGTTGACCAGCATCTCCTCGGTGCGGACGTCGCCGAAGTCCGGCTCGCCGTCGCCGTCCGACTTGCGCCAGTCCATCAACGGATCGGGTTGAGATTCGAGGATCGTTTCCGCCATCGTCTTCTACTCACATGACCCGCGACCGAGGTTCGCCCGCCGAAGACTCCGATCACAAGAGCCAAAAACCGAAATCCGAAATCCGCAATTCGAGGTCCTTCAATGTCTCGGGCTCTTCTGGCCGAACTCGGTCGTGCCCGGGATGCCGTGGTATTCCAGCGGGTGCTCGTAGTCCTTGCGCAGCGGGTGGCCGACCCAGTCGTCGGGGCAGAGGATGCGGCGCAGGTCCGGATGGTTGTCGAAGACCACGCCGAACATGTCATACAGCTCGCGCTCGTGCCAGTCGGCCGCCGGCCAGACGTCGGCCACCGACGGAATGTGCCCTCCTTCGCGCGGCACGCGGACGCGGACGGCCACGTCATTGTCCCCCGACCACAGCTCGCCCGGCCCCGCCGGCCGCAGGGACTGCAAGTCATAGACGGCCTCGATCTCGCCCCGTTCCAGCCAGTCGATCCCGCTGATGCAGCGCAGAAAGTTGATCCGCAGCCGCGGGTCGTCGCGCAGAAACAGGGCCACCTCGTGCCATCGCTCCGCCGCGATCACGACCGACGGATGGCCGCCGCTCATGATCGCATCGACCACCGCGCCGTCGAATTCCGCCTTCAAGGTTTCCGCGATCTGCTCTGGGGTCATGCTGGGAGAGTTCTCGGTTCTCGGTTGTCGGTTTTCAGTTCGTTCATGCCGTCGTCAGGACTTTCTCCTTGGCCTTGACTTCCGGCGTCTTGGCGATGGTCTGATGCCGGATCTTGTCTTGCAGCCGCATCAGCCCCTCGAGCAGGGCCTCCGGCCGCGGCGGGCAACCGGGAACATACACATCCACGGGCACCACCAGGTCAACGCCCTTGACCACGTGGTAGCCGTGCTTGAAGTACGGCCCCCCGCCGATCGTACAGGCCCCCATGGCCATCACGTACTTCGGATCGGGCATCTGGTGATACAACCGCCGGACGCGCGAGGCCATCTTGTACGTGACCGTGCCGGCCACGATCATCAGGTCCGACTGCCGCGGCGTGGCCCGAAAGGCCCCGGCCCCGAACCGGTCGATGTCGAACCGCGACGCCCCCGTCGCCATCATCTCGATCGCGCAGCAGGCCAGCCCGAAGGTCATCGGCCAGATGCTGTTCAACTTGGCCCAGTTCAAGGCCCAGTCCAGCGACGTGACGATCAGCCCTTCCTCGAACTTGTTTTGAATCCAGCTCATGGTTTGGGTGCTTGGTTTCTGGTTCCTGGTTTCTGGTTGTTCTCCGATCGCCGGGGATCGCGGGTCGAGGATCGCGCTCACGGACTCCACCGCCGGCTCACGCCGCCGCCGGCTCCCTGGGCTTCGGCGGCGGGGCCACGACATGGCCCGCCCGGTTCCCGGTCGAGGCCCGGACCCAGTCCAGGTACCCGAACCGCCACAGATACAGGAACCCGACCACGATGACTCCGAAGAAAAAGAGCATATCGAACAGGGCGGCCACCTTGACCTGTTGCAGCACCTCCGCGCCGGCCCCCGAACCGCGGTGCGCGCCCCCGCCATATACCACCGCCCACGGATAAAACAAGGCCACTTCCACGTCGAAGATCAGAAACACCAGGGCCACCACGTAGAAGCGCAGGTCGAACTGCACCCAGCTCGTTCCGAAGGCCGGTTCGCCGCACTCATAGGCGGCCGATTTATCGGCATGGGGCAATTGCGGCCGGACGAACCGCCCCGCGAACAAGGCCCCGAAGATCATCAGGAAGCCGGCGATCACGAACAGGGTCATCCCCTGCACCAGTTGAACGCCGCCTTCGGCGGCCATCAGAATCGGCACGTCGTTGCCGCCCATATCGTCCTCGCCTTCCTTCGGGTCCATCCTGAAAACCCTGGGGGACCGGCTTCCACCCGGTCGGTCATCGGGGTATCAGGATGCGCGCTTGTTGTTTCCTCGACGGCGTTTCGGCCACCACCCGCCAATCCGCAATTCCCGCTCCTCACTCCGCCGCCGCGGCGGCCTTCTTGGGCTTCTGCTCGGTCAGGGCCTTGACCATCTCCTCGCGCAGCGGGCGGGCCCGCTCCAGCCATTCCTCCCGCCGGGCCCGGGCCCAGGGCGGCGCGTTCTCATGCTGCATCCAGATCGGCTGCGGCGTCTGCAAGCCCTGCTTGGCCAGCTCGGTGAACTCCACGATCATGCTCTGCCGGTCGTAGCCGGACATGTCGTGCACGTTGCCCATGTGGATGCACTCCGTCGGGCAGGGCTCCGTGCACAAGGCGCAGAACATGCACTTGGAATAGTCGATCGCGTAGCGGATCATGGCCCCGCCCAACGCCACGCCCGTCTCCTTGTCGATCTTGCGCGGGCCGGATTTCTCGATGTAGATGCAGTCCACCGGGCAGGCCTTGGCGCACATGTCGCAGGCGATGCACTTTTCGATCTCGAAATAATGGAACCCGCGGAAACGCGGCTGGAGCACCGGGGCCACGTCGGGGTACTGGACCGTCACCGGCCGCGCAAAACAGTATTTCAGCGTGATGCGCATCCCGATCAGGATGGTCTTGAGGGTCAGGTAGATGGTGCGAAAGTAATCACGCATCGCTCAGTCCGCCTGCCGGCCGTCGCGGCCGAGTTCACGATCCGCCCGAAAAGTCATGCGTCCGACGCCCTTGCCGTCCGAATGGGTCCGCCGCCGGCCGAAGTCGAGCCATTATAGGGCAAGACCGCCCCGTGTCCTATGCCACCCCCCCGGCAACCGGGTTCCCGACAGAATCGGTGGCAGGCACGGAATGTAGCGACCGGGCATGGGTACCGACCCGACCGCAGGTCATCAACCAGGGCATGCCCCGCGTGACGCCGCAACGGCGCCATGATGGCCATCCGTCATCCGCAACGAATGGCGGGCAGAAAAAAAGCCTGGTCGCGCATGGACGAGTTAGGGGGGGATAACCCATCCGTGTGGGGTGCGACCAGGCGTATCGTAAGTATCCATGCGGCCCATCGCGCGTCAAACCGACGGGTGCACTGGCAACTTGCTGGGTCAAAGGTCGTGAGCTTACCCGAAGGTCTATTATGCATTTCACCTTCTCATTGTCAACGGATATTCCGCCCACTCGTCCAGAAACGTACACCCGGCGTCAATCAAAACCTCTCGGAAGCCCGGGTCCGGTTCTAGCTTTTGTGAAATCAACGTGTTATGTGCCCATCGCGACTTGTTGAATCGCCTATCCACCGACGCTTTGCCCGGCCGGGCGGCCTGGCGGATGAATCGACCGGGGCAGGATCGCCCGTAAAGCCAGAGTCTTATGCGATTGGTTTGTTCGCGCGACCGAAGACGATGTACCTCCAGCTTTCCGGCACGATGGGCACCAGGACACGGTCGAGTCCGTGCAGGGCGGTGCGTTGCCACTCCCGCCGGCCGAAGGTCGCCAGGAAGCCGGCATACTCCAGCCGCACGTTCTCAAAACCCTCGAGCAGCTCCGGCAACTCCGACGGCGGCACGTAGCGCCATCGCGTTCCCCAGGCCACCAGCCGCCGACGCAGCAGGGCGTGCAGCGGCGAGGCGGTGGTGTTCTCGGCGAAGAGCAGCCGGCCGCCGGGCCGCAACACGCGGTGCATCTCCCGCAGGGCCTGTCGCTGGCCTTCCGGCCCCATCGCCGCTCCGATCCCGCCCAGCACCGATTTGAAGCAGACCACGTCGAACCCGCCCGCGTCGAAGGGCATCTTCGTCGCGTCCACCGCTTCGTAAGCCACGCGATCGGCCACGCCGTAACGCGCGTGCAGCCGCCGGGCCGCCTCCGTCGGGCCGCCGCGGTCGGAACACACCACCTCGCAACCCTTCAGCGCCCAATAGAGCGACACGCCCCCGTTCCGAGAGCCCACCTCCAGCACGCGCAGACCGCGCGGATCGGGCACCGCGGCGTCCCATATCGCCAGGGCCTGTTTCCAACTGGCCACGTCCCATTCGATGAGGTCGTGGAGAAGCTGCCGGGTATAGGCTTCGCGCCTCATGGCCGGGCAGTGATAGAAGTCGGCGGTGGGCAAGTCAAGCGCGCCGACCCCTGCTCCGGCGTGGCGCCCCGTCGGGCCAGGCGCTGCTCGGCCAGCCGCACGGCCTCGATGGAGACGTCGCAACCGATCCACGCCCGCCCGAGACGCTGGGCCGCCACCAGCGTCGTCCCGCTGCCGCAGAAGAAGTCGGCCACCACGTCGTCAGGACGGCTGGCGGCCTGGATGATCCGCTCCAGCAGCGCCTCGGGCTTCTGCGCGGGGTAGCCGGTCCGCTCCAGCGAGACCGTCGAGAGAAAGGGAATCTCCCAGACGTCGGTCATGGCCGGCCCGTCGGGATGGAAATAGAGCCGGCCCGCCCGGGTCTGTTTGTATGGCCGACCTCCCGGGTCGCGCTTCAGACCGTCGGTGCGATAGACCCCCTCGCGCAGCACGTTGAACACCTGCCGCCCCGCCCGGCGGGCATAGGCCAGGATGGTGTCGTGCTTGCGGGCGAACCAGCGCGTGCTTCTCCCGCCGGTGCGGTACGACCAGATGATCTCATTGAGGAAGCACGCCGCGCCGAACAGCCGGTCCAGCTCGATCTTGACGTAATGGACGGACCGCCAGTCCAGGTGAACGTAGAGCGACCCGGTGGGTTTGAGCAACCGACGGAACTCGACCAGCCGGGGCTTCAGAAAAGCCAGGTAGCTCTCCAGTCCGCCCGGCCAGGCGTCTTGAAACTCATGCGCCTCGGATCGCCCCGTTTGCCGCCTGCCCGTGCGGAACGGAGGATCCGCGTAGATCAGATCGCAGCAGCCCGGCGGCAGCGTCTTCATGAACGCGAGATTGTCACCGTGATGAACGGTCCCCGTTGGCAGGCTGCGCGACATGCCCGCAGGTGTAACCGGAAATCCGCGTCGATGGAAGCGCTGACCCGCTGACCGCCGGGCCTGACCATGCGCTGAAGCGCCGGTCCCGTGCTCCCACGTTGACGGGCTCAGCGCCGGCTGGCGATGGCCAGGGCCAGCGGGTTGACCACCAGCGGCACCACCCGACGGGCGGCCAGCTCATCGCTGGCGTCCATCAACGACTCATAGGCGGCCACCAGCGACGGAGTGTCCGTAAAACCCCAGTACCGCCGCACCGTCAACTGCACGGAGAGCAACTGCGGATCGAACTCCCCGGTCCGAAGCTCGAACGTGCTGGTGCGGCCCTTCACCTCCAGATAAGCCTGCACGTCGCACTCCGGGCTCAGGGTGATGCCGAAGTAGGGCTGGCAGTCGATAGTATGAACCGCCTCCTCGCCCAGCAGGAACGAGGCCATCGGGTGATCGGCGAAGAGCGTTTCGGCCACCAGCCGGTCGTGGTTGCCGCGATACTCCATGTCGAAGCAGTAGCAGACGTCGAGATGGTCGATGTCCAGGTCGCTGAGCGTCAGGTGGGCCGGGGCC
>JABRVU010000619.1:0-12900 GCA_039961895.1 Phycisphaerae bacterium
TCGTCGCACCTTCACCTTTCAACATTCTTCGACCACCTTCAGTTTCATCATGCCCGCCAGGTCCTTGATGGCATTGACCCGGTCGCCGTAGAAAATCACGCGATGCAACCCGCCGCCGTACTGACGCATGATCTTGCGGGCGTCGGCCACCTGGGTGGTGATCTTGGTGCGGCAGCCGCGGTCGGTGTCGGGGTTGTCGATGATCGTGCCGGTCGAGATCAGCATGGTCTCGGGTGGCAGCAGCTTGGCCATGGTGATGACCTGCCCGACGCGCATCTTCACCTGTAACGAGGCCCCGGCGTTGTCCTCCAGGTGGCTGCGGATGATGAAGGGAGCCGGTTCGCCGGTGGGACCGTCCATCCGCGTGGCCGACACGCAGTGGGCGTGAATGACCGTGTTGCTGGCCGTGTCCACCACCGGGTCGCTCACGAAGCCGGGCACTCCGAAAGCGTACTGGAAGAGAACCTGCGTGAGCGTTGATTCGACGTCCCCCTCGCAGACGCCGGTCAGGCCCAGGTCGTTGAGCTTGCTGAAGGCCAGGCACGGGTACGCGGGCAGGACCTTGGCGGCGAAGAGCCCCAGGCAGTTGATGGTGACGGCGGAGGCACCCTCCTCGCGCATGATCCGCCGCAGGGCCAGGTAAAGCCGCCCGGCCTTGCCGATCTCCTCGCGGGAGGGCTCGATGACCTTGAGGGCCCGCGAGGTCCAGTCCCGGGTTTCGGCTTCGACGGCCGATGCGTCCGCCGCCCGATAGGCGTCGTTCACCCGGTCCGGGCCGATCCAGACGATCTCGGGCCCCAGCGTCGAGCGGATCTGTTCCGCCGCCTCCTTGGGATACGGGCGGGTGTTCACGTAGAGAACGCGCGTGTTCTTGAGCAGGTGCATGGTGCGGATGAGGCGGCAGGCCCCGGCGATCTCGGCGTAATCGCTGGTGGCCAGGCACATGACGCGGTGGCCTTTCTGCTGGAGGGCCGGGACCATGCACCAGTCGTGGCCGCTGTAGGGCTGCGAGAAGAGGATGGTGGGCAGGCCGGTGGCGGTGAGCCGGGAGAGCATCCCGCCGACGGTCGAGGTGAGGTTGAAGACCAGCAGCCCATCGGGCCGGCCCAAGTCCGCGGCCGAGGACGGCACGTCGTTGACCACGCGATAGAGGTCGCCGCCTTCGAGGCGGATGCCCTCCATTCTCGGGGCCAGCCTGGCCAGCTCGGCGTCGAGCCGGGCGATCTCCTGGGGCAGGTCCAGGTCGGGCTTGGGCCAGGTGGGGACCGGCTTGGCCAGAAAGACTTTGCGAATCCGCGTGTCGGGCGGGCCGCCCGCGGCGGGGCGGGTGGCCGGCGGTCCGGCCTCGGGCCGGGCCCCGGAGGCCGCCGCCAGGCCGACGGCCGTGCCCCCGATGAAGGCGCGTCGTGAAAACTCGCCGATCATGTGACACCTGTCGATGGAAAAAGAGGGATAAGAGCCCATGGCGCCACTCCGACCCTCGACCGGCCGGTAGCCGGTCCCGCACGGGCGCGGGGAAGGGCTCTCCATAAGCGATGGATTTGACCGGCGGCGCGCGAGCCGTCCGCCGTGCCGACGACCGACGCGCGGTCCGATGAACGGGGACTCGCCGGGAGAGGCCGGTGCGGTAAGGAACGGTCGGGCATCGCCGGGACCCTTCGCCAGGTTCCTCTACGGCACCGAACGAACCCATCCTAAGACCGCCGGGCGGAAACGTCAACGAGTTTTCGAGAGGAATATCCTGATGGGGTCGATGGCGGCCTTTGCGCGGCGGGCGACGCGCATCGGTCCGCCGTGCGTGCCGGCCGTGAAAAAGCATCGGCCGTCCGCGGCCCGCACCGGGCCAGACCGCGTTATTCTCCGCCCGCCGTCCCTGGCACGGCGTATCCAACGGGGGATGCGGCCCCGCGGAACGGAACCGAGGGACCGTTCAGATGCGCGATCAGAACGTCAGAGCACAGTTGAGCCGCGCGGACCATCGCCGTACGCGATAGCGTTCGACGGCCTCGCCGTCCAGTTGAACGCCCAGGCCGGCGCTCCCCGGCAGCGACAGCAGACCGTTCGAGCACGCCACCGGAGGGCGGGTCACGTCCGCGACGAACCAGCGCCGCGAGGCCTCTACGTCGGTGGGGTAGCGGATGTTCGGCAGCGTGGCGAAGTGCATGGCCGCGAAAGCCCCCACGCCCAGCTCGGGCATGGTGCCCATCCAGCAGCCGGCGCCGGCGTCGCGGGCCAGGTCGTGGATGCGCCTGGCGGCGGCCAGCGTGCCGACGCGCTGCAACTTGACGTTGATGATCCGCGCGGACTTGAGCGCCAGGGCCCGCTCGACGTCCGTGACCGTCTCGGCGCTCTCATCCAGGCAGATCGGCGTCCGGCAGCGCCCGGCCAGCAGGGCGTGGCCCTCCAGGTCTTCGCGCGGCAGCGGCTGCTCGATCATCATCAGGCCGAAGCGGTCCCAGCCGGCGAGGGCCTCGATGTGTTCCCGGCCATACGCGCCGTTGGCATCGACCATGAGCGGCAGGGCGGGGAACCGCCCGCGGACCCCTTCGAGCGGGCGGACGTCCCAGCCGGGCTGGACCTTGATTTTCACCCGCCGATAGCCGTCGGCCGCGAGGTGGCGGTCGATGCGCTCGAGCAGGGCCTCGGTGCTTTCGACGATCCCGACGGCCAGCCCCGATTCCAGCGGCCGCGAGCCGTCGCCGCCCAAGAGCGACCAGAGCGGCGCGCCGGCGGCCCTGGCGGCCAGGTCCCACAACGCCAGGTCGATCCCCGCCACCGCGAAGGGGTCGTCCAGGAGCCCCTCGGCCCATCGGCCGTCGAGCGAGACCGTGCCCAGCTCGCCCAGCCGCGGCACCATCCGGCCGGTGAGCGCCGCCCACGACGATTCGGGCGTGTGGTGACTGTAGAAGGCTCCCGCCATCGGCGAAGCCTCGCCCAGGCCGGTCAACCCTTCGCCGGCGAGTTCGACCAGGATCGCGTCCTTCTCGGACACCGCCCCGTTCGAGATCACGAACGGCTCCACCAGCGGCACGCGCACGTGGGTCAGCCGGATTTCGTCAAGATGAAGGGAACCCATGAAGCGCGACCCTCGCGATGGGCGGATGGAAGGCGCCCTCTACGTGCATTCGCGGCACGAACGGCGGCGCGTCCTGGCCTGCCTGCGCGGAGCGGCACGGCGCGGCTCCGCGCAAGACAATGGCTCTCGTGCCGTCAGGTTGTTGATCGTCATCGGCGCTGGTAGATTCTGGGGCCCGGAGAAAAGCCGGTCAATGCGGCGCGGTGGGCGCTGCCCGTTCAAACACGTCTGGCCACAAGGAGGCCGGGATGTCATCCGAGCGCCCCGACCGTCGGATTGCGGATAGGAGTCCATCCCGAGACCCTGAAAACCGACCGGCTGGAAGCCGTTCCCGCTCGGTTTTTGGAACGGGCCCCAGGAAGGATCGGCGGCGCGCTCGGCTCCGTCCGGCCGCGGCTGGGGTGATCGCGGTCACGGCCGGTCTGGCCTTGTTCGCGGCGACGGGCGGCTGCGCCGCCCGGGGCCTGCGCGGCGGCGAGGACGCGGACGGCCCCTGGTGGATGATCCAGACGGCCATGAGCCGCGAGGGGCGCATCGACCTGAAGGCCAGGCCCTGGTGGCCGCGGGCGGCGCAGCTCTCCGTCGGCGAACAGTTCATGCCGCCGGCCGAGGGCCCCGCCGCCGGCCGGATGCTCGTCCGCCGCGAATCGGTGAAGCGCCGCACGGGAACCATCGAGGCCATCGTCTGGATCATCGACGACGACGCCGACGGCAGCCTCGCCGCCGGCGGAGACCGCCACGCCGACTGCTACGTGGTCGATGACGGCGGCGACGGCACCGTCGATCGCATCGTCGATTACATCGACCTCGACGCCGACCGCAAGCCCGACGAGATGGACATCCGCTATTTCGAGGACGGCGAACTGCGCCGGGCGTGGTTCGGCGTGGACCTGGACGGCGACGGACTCATGTGGGACCTGCTCGGTTACGAATACTCGACCGACTTCTTCAAGAGCGACCCCCACGGCGACAACATGATCTACATGAACAAATACAACCCCCGGGCCGGCGTCTGGTCGCCCATCTCCGAATGTCCCTTCGCCTTCTACGACACCGACCGCGACGGCTACAGCGAGGTGGTGGTGCGGGTCAGCGCCGTGCCGCTGGACTTCAACGCCGGCACCGACCCCGATTACGCCAACGACCAGAACCGCTACCAGGGCCCCTGGAGCCCCGAGCAGGCCTCCATCGGCATCAGCAACGTCCGCTACAGCTTCGACGTGGACGGTTTGAGCGGCCCGGATACGCCGCTGCATTATGACTTCGGCTTCAACCTGGTGGGGGCGAGGCCCTATCGTTTCGCGGGCATGAGCCACTTCAACCCTCATCGCCGCCCGCCGCAGGTCACCTGCGTGATCCCCTTCAACCGGGTGCGGGCCGTCGCCGACCGCTTCGCGGCCCGCGAAACCGGCTTTTCGTGGCACGAGCACCACGACGACACCATCGCCATCGGGGCCCCGCCGCGCCCCGAGGACGACTTCCGCTGGGAGGGCGTGTTCTGGGTCTGGGAACGGAGGTTCATGGAGAACACCGGGGGGCCCAACCAGAAGTGGAACGTCCGCCGCGAGTGGAGCCGCAGGCCCACCGACCGGCGCGAACTCTACTACAGCGGCGTGGACCGGCGCATCCACCTGTTCGGGGCCGAGGAGGGGTGGCTCCAGGTCGGCCATTTCGACGGGCTCGAGGCCCTCGGCGAAATCCGCACGTTCGACACCGACGGCAACGGCTATTTCGACCGCTGGGAGGTCTATCGCCGCGGCGAGGCCCGGCCGGTCCGCGTGACCACGGTGCGCGATGAAAAGGCCCGGCGCCTTCCCTTCGACGAGGCCGCCCTGCGGCGGTTCTACACGCGGGAGGTGTTGCCCGAGGCGACGGCCGCCGCGACCCGGCTCAGGGAGGCGATGAGCGCCCTTCGGCCGTTCACGCCCCCGGCCGCGCTGGCCGTCGCCCTCGATGCGGAGTCGACGCCCGCGCGGCCGCCCGGCTTCCGACGCTACGCCCTGGACGTGGCCTGCGAGATGCAATTCCAGGACCTGTGCCGGGCCGTCGCCCAATGGGCCGGCGAGGTCCTGGACGGCGCCAGGCCCAACGACCTGCGAGCGCTCAAGGGCCCGCAACGGGCCGCGACCCCCAACACCCAGACGGCCTGGGCCGCACTCCGGCTGCTGGAACGCCTGGACGCGGCCTACGGCCAGGGCGACACCGACCGCGCCGTCGAGATCCTGGCCGAACTCAAGGCCCTGCGGGAGGCCCTGCGATGATGCTGGCCGCCGGACGGCTCTACGGGCCCGACTACTTCATCATCATCGCTTACTTCGTGCTCATGCTGAGCGTGGGCCTCTACTTCTTCCGCTACATGAAGGGCATGAAGGACTATTTCACCGGCGGGAACCGGATTCCCTGGTGGCTGTCGGGCGTGTCCTATTACATGTCCAGCTTCAGCGCGTTCGCGTTCGTGTTCTACTCCTCGCTGGCCTATCAGTACGGGCTGGTGGGCGTGACCCTCTACTGGGTGACGGTGCCGGCGGCGGCGTTCGGGGTGATCTTCTTCGCCACCCGCTGGCGGCGGGCCCGCATCCACTCGCCGGTCGAGTACCTCGAAAACCGTTACAACCCCCTGGTCCGCCAGCTCTTCGCCTGGCAGGGCGTGCCGGTGAAGATCATCGACGACGGGCTGAAGGTCTTCGCCATCGGCTCGTTCCTGTCGGCGGCCCTCAGCGTTCCGTTGGAACAGGGCATGTTCTGGTCGGCGGTCATCATGCTGTCGTACACGTTCATGGGCGGGCTCTGGGCGGTGGTGGTCACCGACTTTCTCCAGTTCGTGGTCATGATGGCGGCCGTGCTCATCCTGTTCCCGCTTTCCTTTCAACGGGCTTTTCAACAGACCGGCGGCCTGGCGGGCTTCGTCGAGGCCGCCCCGCCGGGCTACTTCGGCCTGGCGCACGCGGAATTCAACGCCGTCTACCTGATCACCGCGGTCGTCCTGTACGCGCTCTCCTCGAGCATCAACTGGGGCCTGGTGCAGCGCTACTACTGCGTGCCCGATGAACGACAGGCCCGCAAGGTGGGCTGGCTGGTGGTGGGGCTCAACGCCGTCACCCCGCCGCTGATGTTCATGCCGGCGATGGCCGCCCGCTTCTTCCTGCCCGAGCTGGCGGATGCGAAGACCGCCTATGCGGAACTCTGCGTGGCCCTGCTGCCGGTGGGGTTGCTGGGGCTGGTGGTGGCGGCCATGTTCTCGGCCACCATGTCCATGCTCAGCACCGATTACAACGTCTGCGCGAGCGTGCTGACCAACGACGTCTACCGGCGGCTGATCCGCCCGCGGGCCTCGCAGCGGGAGCTGTTGCGGGTCGGCCGGCTCACCACCCTGGCGGTGGGCGTGATTTCGGTGAGCGTGGCCTTCTACGTCGGTCGGCACAGCGGGGAGGGCGGGGACAAGATGTTCCGCACCATGGTGACGCTGTTCAGCGTGGCCACCGCGCCCGTGGCCGTGCCCATGCTCCTGGGCCTGCTCAGCCGGCAGGTGACCGCGCGCGGAGCCCTGGCCGGCTTTCTCGTCGGCGTGGTCCTGGGGCTGGTGCTGCTCTTCCGGTTGCCCGACAAGTTCACGTTCCTGGGCCTCATCTGGGCCAGGGAAAACGCCATCTTCTGCACGGCCACGCTGGTCACGCTGCTGGTGACGGTGCTGATCAGCGCCCTGGACGCGCGCGGGCCGGCCGAAAGCCGTCGGGCGGATGCGTTCCTCCACCGGCTGACCGTCCCGATCGGCGGCCTGCCGGAGGATGCAACGCTTCATCGGGGAACGGCGGCGATCTCTCCCTTCCGCGTGGTCGGCATCTGCGTCCTGGCCATCGGGATCATGCTGGTCGGCATCACGCCCTGGACGAGAACGAGCCTGGGGCTCATCCTGGACCTGGTGCTCGGCGGGGTGCTCATCCTGGGCGGCGGGCTGATGGCCCGGCTGAGCCCCGCTCCGCCGCGCCCGGAGGAGATCGCCCCGATCGAGGATACGGTTTCAGAGACGTCCGGTTCCGGTTTCCCGCTCCAGGCGGCCGGCGGGGACCCCACCGGTCAGGAGAAGCGCGCATGAGCACCCTGGGCATCGGCATCATCGGCTCCGGCTTCATGGGCCGGACGTATTCGGAGACGATCTCGAAGCATTGCCGGCGGGCCCGGCTGGTGGCGGTCACGGGCGGCTCGCGGGCCGGTCAACTGGCCGACGATTACGGCATGAAGCACGACGCGTCGCTCGCGGACCTGCTGCGGCGCGAGGAGATCGGCGCGGTCTTCATCGCCACGCCGCATCACCTGCACGCCGAGCAGGCCGTCGCCGCCGCCCGGGCCGGCAAACACGTCCTGCTGGAAAAGCCGATGGCCTGCACGGTGGCCGACTGCGACGCCATCCTGGCCGCCTGCAAGGCCGCCGGCGCGTGGTGCACGATCGCCTTCACCCAGCGCAGCCGCAACTGCAACCTGGCCGCCAAGCGGCTCATCGACTCCGGCGCGATCGGCCGCATCCGCCAGATTCAGGAAACCTCGCTGGCCGCCACCGGCCTGACCGGCCTGCCCAAGTGGCAGAGCGACCCGGAGAACCTGGGCACGCTGTTCGGCCACGGCATCCACAACTTCGACCGCGTCCGCTGGCTTACCGGCCAGGAGATCCGCACCGTCTACGCCAAGTGCGGCAGCCTGGATGCCACCGCCCGCGTCGAGGGTACTTCCCAGGTGCTCATGACGCTCACCGACGGGACGGTGGCCCACCTGTGGGTTTCCTACGAGGTGCCCAGGCCCTCGTTCCCGCGGTCGCAGTTCAGTTGCCGGATCATCGGAGAAAAGGGGCTGATCGACCTCGATGCCTACGGCGAGCTGCGCGCGGCCATCGATGGGGAATGGAGGGTCGTCGAGACCCAGGCCCCCATCGACTGGCAGGGACGGGGCTTTCTGGACCCGGTCCGGCTGGAGAGCTACGCCCGGCAGTGCCAGGACTTCATCGACGCCTGCCTCGATGCTCGTTCCCCGGCCATCACCGGGTGGGACGGACGACAGGCGGTCGCCGCCGCCCTGGCCGCGTATGAATCCTCGCGCACCGGCCGTGAAATCCTCCTGTCCTGAATCGGCTCCCGCCAGGCGTAACGCTCGTGGCAAGGCCGCTGACGGAGGGTAGAATCAACCGTCATGCCCAAGTTCAACCTGTCGGACGAGTATTTCAACCGGTCGCTGGATACCGTGGCCGGCACGCCGCGCGAGTCGATGCCGGTGTGTTACGCCGTCTTCTGCCGCCAGGCCGGGGTGATGTGCGGCGTGGCCGACATCGTGGACCTGCTCACCGATCATTGCAAGGGCCCGGTGACGCTGCGCGGCAAGACCGACGGCGAGCCCTTCGCGCCCGGCGAGGTGGTGCTCACGCTGGAGGGGCCGTTCGGCGAGCTGGTCACGCTCGAGACGCTGTACCTGGGCATTCTGTCGCTGTCGGCGGCGGCGGGGAACATGGCGGCCATCGTCGAGGCCGCCGGACCCGAGGTGAAGGTGATCGACATGGCCGCCCGGCATTATCCGCCCGAGCTGACCGCCCCGATCGCGCTGGCGGCGGCGGTGGGCGGGGCCCGCGGGACCAGCACGCAGGCCGGCCACGCCGCGGTCCTCGAGCGCTTCGGCGTGGGCGGCGACCACATCTGCGTGGGGGCGCGCTCGCCGGTGGAGTTCAAGCTGTACGGCAGCATTCCGCACGCCCTCAACGCGGTGTTCGAGGGCGGCAGCATCGAGAGCGCGGCGGCCTATCACGCCGCCTGCCCGGACGTGCCGCTGACCGTCCTTCTGGACTTCGAGGGCTGCGAGCGCGACGTGTGCGCCGAGGCCGTCGCCCGGTTCGGTTCGGCGCTGGAGGCCGTCCGCCTGGACACGCCCGCCAACCGCATCCACCAGGGCGGACACGACCGGCCGACCCGGGCCCTGGAGATGCGGATTCTCTCGCAGGCCCCCGACCGCCGGGCCGCCCAGGAGGCCCTCGACCGCTACGGCTTCGGACCGGGCGTGACCATCGAGGCCGTCTACGCCATCCGCGACCTGCTCGATTCGCTGGGGGCCCGGTCCACGCGGATCGTGGTCAGCAGCGGCTTCGACCTGGAGAAGGTCCGCGCGTTCCGGGCCTGCCGGGCGCCCATGGACGTGATCGGGACGGGCTCCTGGGTGCGGTTCGGGGTGTTCACCAGCGACATCGTTCGGGTTTTCGAGAACGGGCAGTGGCTCCGCCGATGCAAGGCCGGCCGAAGCGACGAACTCGTGGAACCCGAGGGGCTGCCGGTGATTTATCAGCACCCCGGCGTCGCGCCGGGCGACAGCCCGGCTTAGGTATGACGGCGCTAGCTCGTGGCGGCCTGCCGTGAGTGCCGGCCGTGGAAAGCCGGAAACCACCCCACGACCGGCACAGGGGCCGGTCGCTACGGATGCAAACCAGGGCTGTCACATCAGGGCCCTTCCCCGAACCCGTGCGGGACCGGCTTCCAGCCGGTCGGTTTTCAGGGCCTGGAGGACGCAGTCGCAGCAGCCCGCGCGGTCGGCCCCGCAGCCCGTCTCCGGCGTTTGAGCGACGCGGCCGGCCGCCGTATCATCAGTTCCCACGGATTCATCAGAAAGGGCCGCTATGCAGAAAGACGCATTCGAGTTTCTCAGGGCCATCGAGGAAACGCCGTCGGTCTCGGGCTTCGAGCAGCCGGTCGCCCGGATCATCCGGAAGCGGATGACGCCGTTCGCCGACGAGATCACCACCGACGTGCACGGCAACACCATCGCGGCCCTGAACCTCAAGGGCTCGCCGCGGGTCATGCTGGCCGGGCATTACGACCAGATCGGCCTGATGGTCCGTTACGTCAACGACGAGGGCTTCATCTACTTCAGCGCGGTCGGCGGGGTGGATCCGACGGTGTTGCCCGGCTCGCGCGTCACCATCCACGCCAAGGGCGGCCCGGTCGAGGGGGTCATCGGCCGCAAGCCCGTCCACCTCATGAAGCCCGAGGAGCGCGGCAACGCCAAGATCGAGCTTCAGGACCTGTGGATCGACATCGGCGCGGCCAACAAGAAAGAGGCCCTGGCCCGCGTCTCCATCGCCGATCCGATCACCTACCGGCTGGGGCTGGTCAAGCTCACCGATGACGTCATCGCTTCCCCCGGCCTGGACAACAAGGTGGGCTGCTTCGTGGTGATGGAGGCGCTGCGATTGGCGTCCGCCCGGCGGATCAAGTGCGCCCTCTACGCCGTGGCCACCGTGCAGGAGGAGTTGGGCCTGCGCGGGGCCCGCACCAGCGCGTACGGGCTGGACCCGCTGGTGGGGATCGCCGTGGACGTCACCCACGCGACCGACAACCCCGGGGCCGAAAAGAAGGTCGCCGGGGAGATATCCCTGGGCAAGGGGCCGGTCATCGATCGGGGTCCCAACATCAACCCGCTGCTGGGCGAGCTGTTCATCGAGACGGCCAAGGCCCGGAAGATACCCTACCAGTTGGCGGCCGCGCCCGGGGCCACCGGCACTGACGCCAACGCCATTCAGGTCTCGCGGGCCGGCGTGGCGGCTGGGCTCATCAGCATCCCGAACCGATATATGCATACCCAGGTGGAGGTGTGCAGCCTCGCCGATCTGGAGAACGCCGCCAGGCTGATCGCGGAGACCATCGCGCGGATCGACGCCAGGACCGACTTCACGCCCCGGTGAGGTGTCGCCACGCCAGCCCGGATAGGGGGGGCATTCAGTCATCAGCGGTCCGTTTTGTCGGGCGGCGGGGGTCTGGCTGCCGCAGGGAGTGGCGGGACGGCTCAAGCACCCCGCGGGAAAGGCCGGAAGCTCGTCGTGGCGGCTTTTTTCGGACGCCGCGACTTGAAAACCGCCGGGAGCGTGCGAGGATTCAACATGGGCCCGCATCGGGGAGCAGTCGCCATGCGTCGAGCTTCTTGGGTCGGCAGGATGGTTCTGGCGGTGCTGTGGTCGTGCGCACCGGGCCCGGCCCTGGCCACCACCGTCCGCTTCGACATCGTTCCGACCAACGCGCCCAACGCCACCACCGTCCAGGTGACGCCGGGCACCGATGTGCCCTATGACCTCTATGCCCTGGTCAGCTCCGACGACGCCGCCACGCCGGACAACAACGGCCTGGCCTTCTTCACCGTGGACGTGACCACCAACCTGGGCGTGCCGCAGCAGCCGTTGACCGCCTTCACCGCGCAGATCGGCCAGCTTTTCACGATCGTTCAGTCGCTGGGAACGCCCAACGACGACGATATCCTTCAGATCGGCGGAGGGCAGAACACCTTCGCGGGCGGGACTTCACAGGGCGGCGTCGCGGTGGGCACGCAACGCACGTTGATCGGCCAGGGAGTGCTCAAAACCCCGGCCGCGACCGGGGTCTTTTCCGTGGGTCTGGCCGACACCTCGCGGGCCAACGTCTTCAACCCCGGCAGCGTGACCAGTGCCAAGCAGGCCACCTTCGTGGCCGGTCCCGGCTTCGCCGTTCGGATCAGCAACGCCACCACCGGCGGGAATGACACCGGCAACGATGGCACGAACGGCAACGCCGATGGCGGCACCGACACGGGCGGCGGCGATGGGACGGCCGCCAGCCGGGCCGCTTCCGAACAGGCCGTCGTCGCCGGGGCGCTGTTCACCGTTCTCGGCTTCCTGGCCGTGCTGGCGGCGTTCCTGGCTTTCGGTCCCCTGGCCGGGCTGATCGCCATCGTTCTTTTCCCTCTGCTGTTCCTTCTGCTCCTGATGAACACGTAGCGGCGCGAGGCGGCCGGCGCCAGCCTTCTCGTCATTCGCGCAATTCCTGCCGCCTGGGTGCGGTTTTTCGCCACCATCGTCGTCCGCCGCGGAATCTTGCGGACGGATGCGTAAACACCTGAAGAACCACCGCCCGGACGGTCGATAAAACACCAACATTTTTATCGGACAAAGGAGTGTCCGGTAAGTGCGCGGGTTTCCACGGAAGCGGTTTCAGGTGGTTCCCAAAAGAGACGAAGTTCTGGCTGAGGGGCGCGCGACGCAACCCGGCGCGGGTCCGCGGGCAGGGTCGTCCCCCGGTGGCCGAATGAGCCGGTGGGCGCGGGGCCGATGGGGGGTCCGGTTTGAGGCCTCGGCCGGGTTCCTGGTCTTCGGACTCTTCATCGCCGGATGTTCGCGGCCCTCGAGCCCCGCGCGGCACGAAGAGGCGGTCTGGTGCCCGGCTGGAACGGTGATCGCCGTCGCGCCGGCCCTGAACTTCAGCGGGAACACGAATTTCGATCCGATCATCGCCGCGGACCTGATGGCCAGCGAGCTTTCGGGGTTCCCCGGGCTGGGGGTGATCGGGGTGAACCGCACGTTGGCCGTCCTTTCGGAGCAGGGGCTTGCGCGGATCCAATCGCCACGTCACGCCCTGGAAGTGGCGGATCGGCTGGGGGCCGACGCCATCCTGGTTTTCGCCATCACCGAGTACGACGCTTATACGCCGGTGGTCGGGATCGCCGCCCAGCTCTACTCCCGCCGGCCGGTGCTATGGGACCTGTCCGAGGGCGCCGCGCCGGGCCCCGCGGCCACCCGCCCGGCCGGCCCGGAGCCCGCGCGCCTCCTCGCCGAATGTCAGCAGGTTTTCAACGCGGCGCATGAAAGTGTGCGAAATGCGGTCCGCGATTATGCCGATAAGCGAAATGGCGGCGAGAGCCCCTATGGATGGCGCAAGTATCTGGTCAGCCAGGAGAGGTTCCTCCGCTTCTGTTGTTACGCCGTCGCCCGCGACCTGTTGAGGCAGCAGACCATTCCCTTCGGGGTGGCCCGCGCCGAGGCGCAGGGGGAGTCG
>JABRVU010000620.1:0-4656 GCA_039961895.1 Phycisphaerae bacterium
AAGACTGGAAAACGCTCTACATCACCGCCCGCACGTCGCTGTATGGCATTGAAACGCTGAGCCGCGGCTGGCACGTGCATCTGGATGGAGCGCCCCCGCCCCGCGGGGCATCTCCCGCCGAGGCCGGAAAAAAGACGATCCCCTGACCGCCCGGGCCGTCATCAGGCCGCCACGATGGCGACGTGAACCGGGCTACCGGGGGCTGCGTGCCTGAGGAACGGGGTTCCGCCGGGGCTCGACGATTCGATGGGCGTGAGGATCTTTCCGGCGGGCGGTGTTGGCTCGCCGCGCGGGGGTCTGTTATACTGCCGCCGGAACGCTGTCATATCGCGGTGTCAGGTCGGGCCCGGATTCACGCACCTCGACGTCCGGCCGGCCGATGGAATGGGAGACTGGGGATGAAAGTGAAATCCATGGGGGACTTGTCGGCGTTTCCCATGCCGGCACATCCGACGGACGTCATCGACGAGATCGGATGCCGGACCGAGGATGGGATGACCTATCGCCAGTGGCTGGTGGCGAAGATCGCGAGCGGGCTGGCGGCCAACCCCTCGGTCGGCACCGCCCGGATCGTGGAAATGGCCTTCCAGCTCACCGACGAGATCATCGAAAGACTCGACCAGGCCGAACAAGCCGCCGCTCGGTGATCCCGGCGATGGATGACCACCGCGGCCGGGTCGCGGCCCCGGCCGATGGGTCCGTGACGCATGGGACGGGGGCAAGCAATGTAGCGGCCCGCCCCCGTGCGGGCCGTGGAAGACCCGAAACCGTTCCTGCGTCCGGCACAGGGGCCGGTCGCTACGGAATTCAGGTCCGGCGGATTCAGTCACGCACCCCCGTCCGATGACCCCTCCGCGCTGCTCTTGCAACCCGGCGGAGGGGCGTCTAAACTCTTCTCCCCGTGAAGGGAAGACCCCTGGAGCCGGCCGATTGAGGTGCCGGGCGCGCGGCTTGGCCCTTGAGAGCCGGGGCCTCGATGGCGGTTTGCCCGCCGGGTGGCCATGAAGTTCGTTTTGATCGACCGAATCACGGAACTGGTGCCCGGCGAACGCATCGTGGCCCACAAGGCCCTTTCGCTGGCCGAGGAATACCTCGCGGACCATTTCCCGAGGTTCCCGGTCCTGCCGGGAGTGCTCATGATCGAGGCCCTGGTGCAGGCCTCGGCGTGGCTGGTGCGGGCCACCGAAGATTTCGCCCACAGCATGGTGCTACTGGCCGAGGCGAAGAACGTGACCTACAAGAGCTTCGTCTCGCCCGGGCAGGTGCTTGAACTGGCCGTGGACCTCAAGCAGTGCGACCCGTCCGGCAGCCGCTTCGTGGGGGTTGGTCGTTGCGGCACCAGCGAGATGGTCAAGGCCCAATGGTCGCTACGGCATTTCAACCTGGCCGAGCAGGACCCCCGGATGAGGTCGGTGGACGAAGCCCTCATCGCCGCGGCCCGCCGGCAGATGGCGTTGCTCAGGCATTCGTGAACCGTCGGGAGAGGAGAGGCCGGCGGCCCGGCGGATGAGAGGGGCGTTGCGGCGGGCCAGCCGACCAAGCTGAACACGTGGGTTGCATGGAGAACCGTGACATGGCGAAGAGCCGGGACGAGATCTTGGAACAAGTCCGCGAGACGCTGGTGGAGGCGCTGGCGGTCGAGCCGGACGAAGTCACCGAAGAGGCCAGCCTGACCGGAGACCTGGGGGCCGAGAGCATCGACTTTCTGGACATCGTGTTCCGCCTCGAAAAGACCTTCGGTCTGAAGATCCCCCGCGGCGAGCTGTTCCCCGAAGACCTGCTCAACAACCCGGACTACGTCTCGAACGGCAAGCTCACGCCGGTGGGGCTTCAGCAGGTCAAGCAGTCGATGCCGCACGCGGACTTCTCGAAGTTCGAGCAGGACCCGGACGTGTCCAAGATGCCGGACCTGTTCACGGTCAAGACGCTGGTGAACTACATCGAGTCGAAGCTGGCGGCGTGAAGGCGGGTCCGGCGGCTTCAAGGCATGGGACGGTCGGGGCCGGCGTGCACGCGCCGGCCGTTGTTTTACGAAGGCCGGCCTGATCTCCCGGCGTTCAGGCGCGTGACCGCGGGTACGCGGCGGATCGGCCTGGAGGGACTCCCGAGCCCAGGATGCCGACCGGCGGGAAGCCGGTCTCACAGGGGTCCCGGATGACACACCGGCAGGCCGGCCGGGCCGTGGGCCGCGGGCTCGCCCGCGAAATGGGCTCGACCGGACGGGAGCGACGGACGTGCGCTGGATCTGGATCGACAAGTTCGTCGAGTTCGAGCCGGGCAGACGGGCGGTGGCCATCAAGAACCTGACCCTGGCCGAGGAGCACCTGCACGACCATTTTCCGGGCTTTCCGGTCATGCCCGCCAGCCTGATGATCGAGGGCATGGCCCAGACCGCCGGCATCCTGGTCGGCCAGGTCAACCGGTTTGAGGAAAAGGTCATTCTGGCTAAGATCAGGCGGGCCGGCTTCAGCGGCCTGGCCCGACCGGGCCAGCAGTTGCGCTACGAGGCGGTCATCGAAACCATCAGCCCCGAGGCGGCCATGACCAGCGGCGTGGTCTATTGCGACGGGGTCAGGCTCGGCGAGGTGGACCTCATGTTCTCGCACCTCGACAGGAACATGAGCGGGCTGAACTTTCCCGAGGAGAACTTCGTCTTTACCGAGGAGTTCAAGAGCCTGCTGGGTTCGTACGGGATCGAGAAGTAAGGGCCAACATGGATTCGCGTCGCGTCGTCATCACCGGGCTGGGGCTGGTCACGCCGATCGGGATCGGGGCGGAGGCGGTCTGGAACGCGCTGCTGGAGAAGAAAAGCGGCGTCCAGCGCATCACCGCGTTCGACCCCTCCGACTTCCAATCGCACGTGGGCGGGCAGATCGCGGCGTTGAACACCGCGAACGCCATCCCCAAGCCCTACCGCAAGAGCCTGCGGGTCATGGCCCGGGACATCGAGATCGCGGTGGTGGCGGCCTACGAGGCGGTGAAGGACGCGGGGCTCAGGACGCGCTGCCTCATCGAGCGCGGCGAGTGCCCGGGCGAGCCCAACCTGGACCCCACGCGCTTCGGGGCCAACATCGGCGCGGGGCTGATCTGCGCCGACCTGAACGAGCTGGCCGGGGCCCTGGCGACGGCCACCGACGAGGCCGGCGACTTCGACATCCGCAAGTGGGGCAGCGAGGGCATGAACAACCTCACGCCCCTGTGGCTGCTGAAGTTCCTGCCCAACATGCTCTCCTGCCACGTGACCATCGTGCACGACGCCCAGGCCCCCTCGAACACCATCACCTGCGCGGAGGCCTCCAGCCACCTGGCCATCGGCGAGGCCTTCCGCACCATCGCCCGCGGATCGGCGGACATCTGCATCTGCGGCGGGGCGGAGAGCAAGCTCAACCCCATGGGGCTCCTGCGCCAGCAGCTTCTGGGCCGGCTGTGCACGACGCGCAACGACGATCCGGCCGGGGCCTGCCGGCCTTTCGACGCGGCCCGCGACGGGACGGTCATCAGCGAGGGCGGCGGGCTCATCATCCTGGAGGAATACGAGCACGCGAAACGTCGCGGGGCGCGCATCTATTGCGAGGTCGCCGGCTTCGGGGCCAGCACCAACGCCCATAGCTGGACCGAGCCGCATCCCCAGGGCCGCGGCATCGGGCTGGCGGTCCGGAAGGCGATCGAGGACGCCGGTCTGAGCCCCGCGGACATCGACCTGATCGGGACGTTCGGTTGCGGGACCGTGGCTCATGATCTGTCCGAGGCCCGCGGGCTGCGGGCGGCGCTGGGCGAACGGGCCGCGAAGGTACCGGCCCTGGCCATCAAGGGCTCGCTGGGCAACAACGGGGCCGGCAGCGGAGCCATCGACCTGGCGGTCGCGGCCATGTGTCTGCGTTCCAACACGGTTCCGCCGGCCGTCAACCTCGAACGCATGGACGCCGAATGCGGGCTCAACGTCGTCAAGGGCGACCCCGTTGACGCGAAGATCGACGCCCTGGTCAGCGTGGCCTATGCCTTGGGCGGCGGGCAGAACGCGGCCCTGGTGCTCAAGCGGGTCTGACCGGCGCCGGCAGTCTCGTGGCGACCGGTCCCCCGCCGGTCGTGGATCACAGAGGAATCTTCTCCGGCCGGCACGGGGACCGGCCGCTACGAAGCGGGTATGTCGTGACAAGACGACGCGTGGTCATCACCGGAATGGGTTGGGTCACGCCGCTGGGCGACGACATCGAAACGGTGTGGAAGCGCCTGCTGGCCGGCGAGAGCGGCATCGCCAGGACCACTCTCTTCGACGCGAGCACCTTCCCGACGACGTTCTCGGCCGAGGTCAAGCAGTGCGACCTGGCCAAGTATCTGGGTCCCGAGCAGGCCGCCGTCCACGCCAACGCCAGCCGGAACGTCCGTTTCGCCCTGGCCGCCGCCAAGATGGCCTGGGACGCCTCCGGTCTGGGCACGAGTCGAGCCCTCGACCCCGAGCGCGTGGGCATCTACCTGGGCAGCGGCGAGGGGCCGATCGACTTCAACCCCTTCGTCGAGGCCGCCGTCAAAGCCTGGGACCGGCAGGCCAACGGCGGACGCGGCGACCTGGACGCCCGCAAGTGGGTGCGGGTGGCCGGCGAAAAGCTCAAGGCCACCGCCGAGCTCGAGCAGGACCCCAACATGGCCGCCGGCCAC
>JABRVU010000621.1:0-1877 GCA_039961895.1 Phycisphaerae bacterium
GACTGGGACTTCGACTTCGACGTGGACGCATCCGACCTGGCGGCCTTCGTGGCCTGCACCAGCGGCCCGCTGATCGCCCAGGCCGACCCGGCCTGCACCCCCTTCGACGCCGACGGCGACGGGGACGTCGACCACCGCGACTTCGGCGTCTTCCAGGGCTGTATGAGCGGCCGCAACAAGCCCGCCGACGTCGGCTGCGGCCCGCCGAGATGAGGGAGGATGGTTTCCCGTTGCAGGTTTCCAGTTGCCCGTTGGCGCCGCAAAGGTCACCTGGATCGTATCGCGTCACTTGAAGACCGGCCGGCAGGATACCGGCCCCGCATGGACCGTGGGAAGCCCTCTTCCAGGATGCTGGTAACCGGAAACTGGTAACCCTTTCACATGACCACCGACATCGAACTCACCGGCGTCTGCAAGGTCTACCGCAAGGGGCGGATCGACATTCCGGTCCTCGACGGGCTGGACCTGTACATCGCCGGGGGGCAGTTCGTGGCCATGATGGGCCCCAGCGGCTCGGGCAAGTCCACGCTGCTGCACCTGATGGGCGGGCTGGACGTGCCCACCGCCGGGAGCGTGCGCGTGGGCGAGGCCCTGCTCCATGAGATGTCGCAGCGCCAGTTGACCGCCTGGCGCAGCCGCCACGTGGGCTTCATCTTCCAGATGTATCACCTGGTGCCGGTGCTGACCGCGGCCCAGAACGTCGAGCTGCCCCTGCTGCTGTTCCGCATGTCCCGGGCCCAGCGCCGGGCCCGCGTGGCCGCCGCCCTGGACATCGTGGGCCTGGGCGACCGCATGGACCACCGCCCCAACCAGCTCTCCGGCGGGCAGGAGCAGCGCGTGGCCATCGCCCGGGCCATCGTGACCGACCCCGACGTGATCCTGGCCGACGAGCCCACCGGCGACCTGGACGCCCGGACCTCGCAGGAGATCCTGCACCTGCTCGGTTCGCTCAACAGCGATTTCGGCAAGACCATCCTGATGGTCACCCACGACCCCAAGGCCGCCGCCCACGCCCGGCGCATCCTGCACCTGGACAAGGGCGTGCTGGAGCGGGACGAGACGAACCATCAAAGGAACGAGGGAGCCGGGACGAAGGACGGGCATGATTCCCTGGTCTCGCGCTCCTCGGCTCTCGTGCCCTGAGGCCCGCCGGCCCGCGAAGGGAGGGCTTCCCGTGCTGCGTCTGGCGTATCTCTACCGCAACCTGGCCCGCAACAAGCTGCGGACCCTGCTGACCGTGGCGGCGGTGGCCCTGCCGATCATGATCTACGTGCTCTCGATGGCCGTCGTGGACGGCGTCGAGCGGTTCCTGGACAACGCCTCGCGCCAGCTTCGCCTGGCGGTCACGCACAAGACCTCGCTGATCAACCCGCTGCCGGCCGGGTACCGCAAAAAGATCGAGGCCCTCGACCCGACCGGCGCGCGCCTGCTGTCGGTGTGCGGGCTGCGCTGGCTGGGCGGCAAGATTCCCGACGACCCCCGTCCGCTCTCGACCCTGGCCTGCGAGCACGACACCTTCGTGGCCACCTTCCCCGAGTACCGGCTGACCCCCGACGAGATCGCCGCCTGGCTGCGCGACCGCCGGGCGGTGATCGTCGGGTCGGCGACGGCCCGGCGCTTCGGCTGGAAGGTCGGCGACCGCATCACCGTCAACCCCTCGCTGCCGCCCTATACGCCCATCGAGTTCAACGTCATCTCCACCGCTCCCGACGCCGAGGATAAGGACAATCTCATGTGCCGGGTCGATTACGTGGACGAGGAGCTGGCCAAGACCGGCTGGAAACCCGGCCTGATCGGCTTCTATTTCGTCAAGTGCGCCAGCCGGGCCGACCTGGAATACTTCCGCGAGGCCATCGACCAGCGTTTCGCCGGCACCC
>JABRVU010000622.1:0-4484 GCA_039961895.1 Phycisphaerae bacterium
CTCCTCGCCCAGCAGTTCATCCAGCCACTCACGGACGGCCCGGCCCTTGACGGCATAGCCGCGGCGCACGCGGGCGATCTGCTCGCCTAAGTCCTGTTCCAGGAGGATGCCGGCGATCTCCTGGTTGATCAGCGGGGCGCTGAAGCCGTTGTCGGAGGTGCGCTGGATCAGGGCGTTCAGGAAATCGCCGTCCGCGCCGACCAGGTACCCGATGCGCAGGGCCGGGGCGAGCACCTTGGAGAGCGTGCCGATCTCGTAGACGATCCCGCCGGGGTCGGACCGCAGCCCGGACTCCAGGCGGATGGTCTGGCCCTCGTGGACGAGGTCCTCGTAAGCCCGGTCGAGGATCACGGGCACCTTCCGGCCGAGCCGCTCCGACAGCCGCCACGCGCAGCGGATCAGCTCGCGGCGGCGCGGGTTGCTCAGGATGACGCACGAGGGATTGTTGATCGTGACCACGTAGAAGAAGCGGACCTGGGCCGCCCGGCTCCCCAGGGCCGCGAGCTTGGCCTCGAGCAGGTCGATGCGGATGCCCTCGTCATCCTCGGGGACGGCCAGGACCTCGAAGCCCCGGCGCTCGAGAAAATCGGTGTACACGTAGTACATGGGGTCGGAGGTGACGACGATGCCGGGGGGAAGCACGTAGGCCAGCGACTCCAGCAGGCTGGTGGCGCCGCTGGCCCCGACGATGATCCGACGATCGGCCAGGTCGGCCTCGGTCAGCCCGCCGACGCCGCGCTCGAGCAGGAAACGGCGGATGGCGGCCAGCAGATTCGCCGAGCCGGCCGGTCCTCCGTAGTTGAGCGGCTGGCGATACCGCCGCGGCTCGCGCAGCACCCGGCCCAGCGCGGCGGCGATCTGCTCGCGCGGCATGGTCTGTTCGTTGATGTAGCCGCCCCCCAGGTTCACGTCCACCCCGTCGCGAAAGCCCGAGGCGAACTCGGTCATCAACCGGTTGATCGGCGAGGGGCTGGTGGACTTCTGGCCGTACTCGGAAAGCTCGATCTCGTCCATGACCGTTAGTCTAATCCCACCACCGCCCCTTGCGTCAATGGCGGCGGATGGACCGCCGGTCTCGGTCTCGCGGGGACTTATCCGGCGCAGCCCGGATCGGCCGGCACGTTGTCGCCGCTGAAACAGGCCTGCACGATGCCGAACTCGACCTGGTCCACGTCTCCGTCCGAGCCCTCCAGGTCGGCGTCGGCACAGCCCGGCGCGGTCTGCACGATGTTCGGGCCGGACAGGCAGTCCCACAGGTGCTGCCGGTCGTCGGTGCCCACGTCGCCGTCGCGGTCGAAGTCGCCGGGCACTCGCGCCGAGCAGCCCTGGGCATCCACCAGGAGCCCCGGCAGCGTGTCGGGGCACAGGTCGCAGGCGTTGTCCACCCCGTCGCCGTCCGAATCCGCGGGCGCGTCCGGCAGCAGGGCCGAGGTGGCCAGGAAGGCGTTCTGGGCCTGTCCGCACGGGCCCAGCGTGCTGGTGCCCATGCAGATGTCATCGACCGGACCGCCCCGCAGGTCGGTCACCGCCAGAGCCACGTAATCATTGTTGACGTTGAGCGGGTCCACCGTTCCGGGCTTGATCGAGTTGTCGTCGGTGGTGATGTCCAGGATGGGGTGGAAGGGGTCGTCGGTGTAGAGCATGGCCCGGATGTGGTTGGTCTGGGCGGCCTCGTCCCAGTTGGCGGCGAAGTAGACGTTGTACTGCACGTCGGCCTGCCAGACGAAACCCTGGGACATGGCCGAGTACTCCTCGTATTTATTGTTGGTGACCAGGATGGAGAAGTCGTTGCCGCCCGGCCCGTCCACCCCGCCGGAGGCCGGATCCATGTTCAGGATATAGGCTTCACCGCCGTCGTTGTTTTTGCAGGTCGGGGCCGGCTCGAGGGGGCTGCCCGGTCCGCCGGCCGGGCGCGGATCGAGCCGCAGCATGACGGCCTTGATCACCCGCCGCGTACCGGCCCGGGTGTCGTCCAGCTCCTGGGCGGTGAACTTGACGCCGGCGAAGACGGCCACGTCGCCGGTGAACGTCTGCGTCTTGACGTAGGCGATGCCGATGGTCGGCGCCGGGCCGCCCAGCGGCGGCGGCACCGGGTAGGGCGAATCCACGCAAAGCTGGTGACCGCCCGACACGCCGCTGGCCCCGAAGGCCGTCCCGAACACCGGGTTCACGCACTGGTAGGGCGAGATGAACGCCCAGTTGGCCTGCGTGTGGGCGTTGTCGGTGAAGTCGTCCACGAAGGCCACTTCCGCCCGGGCGCTCCCGGCGAGCACGGAACTGACGACCACGAAAATCAGCATGGACGCGCGCATCACGATCCTCCTCCTCGACCTCGGCCGAGACTCATGAAGACAGAAAACCGCTCCACATGACGACGTCGGCGGACGACGCCGCGCCGACGATCCGGGGATATCAGCCAACGCCCGCAACGCCCGCGAGTCGGCCGGTCACGAAATTCCCGAACCGATTCCCACGGGTCGCAGCGTGCAAGCGCGCGGTGCGTGGGGGGTTGTGCTGAAGGCCCTTTGACGTCTGGAAATGCCCTTCCGTGGATGCCGGGGGGTTGCACCCTCAGCAATCCTGACGGGAGCACCCAAGCATCCACCCACAGTCTATCGCCCGCCGGCGGCTCGTGTCAACGCCGGTCAGGGGCGCGATATCTTCCGGTTCCCGTCTCAGCCCGGCGTTGCGAGAGGCAGGGCGGGGATCACTTCAAGGCGGCGCCGGACCCGCCGTCGCGGTCCACGCGGATCTGCTCGCCGACGCTCCGCCCGCGCTGCAAAGGCGATTGGAAGGCCCGGCTCGGGTCGCGGTCGTAGCGCTGGAGCAGATCGAATTTCATCTGAAGGAACTCGTCGCGCCCGGGCCAGTCCAGCCGAAGCTGCCCCGGCACCCAGACCGCGGAGCCGGCCACCTGCCGGAAGCTGTGGGCCCGGGCCTGGGCGCGGACCCTCCCGGCCGGCGTCAGATACTCGATTTCGCGGATCAGGTGCGGCGCCCGACGGTCCACCCGCAGACGGCGGGCCACGTAGGTCCGTCCGTCCGGGCCGCGGTCCAGGAAGCAAAGCACGTAACGGTCCGAGGCCACCTCGAACAGCGGGCCGGACTGGGCATCGCCGGCGGCGGGCAACGCGCCCAGGCCGAACACTTCGACGACCTCCTCGGGGCGGATGGGCAGCGCGGCGGCGGCCTGGGCGTCCATCCGGTCGTGGCGTCCCCACCAGTAGCGGTCCTGGTTGAGCCTTTTCCAGACCCAGAACTCGTCGCGGTTCGAGCCGATCTGCATGACCTCGCCGCCCAGCGTGTGGTTGAGTTCGAGGTACAGATCGCGCGGCTTGCGGAAGAGAAGCTTGACGCGCCCGTCGAAAAGCTCGGGCTTGCCGTCGGGGCGCTGGTGCCGGGCGGCGGCGTCGCCCTGGGCCTCGAGCGTGAAGTCCATGCGGGCGGCGTTGTCGTTGATCCGGCCGAGCACCTGGGGCAGCCCGGCCGGCGGTTCGCGCGGCCCGGAAGGCTCGATGGCGGGCCAGTCCGTCTTGCCCGGACACCCGGCCACGAAAGCCAGCAGACAAACGGCAAGGCCGGCTCCCGCCCGGCCGCCGCCGGTCGCGGGATTCGCTCGTCCGTCGCCGACCCCCGCCGCGAATCGAGCCTGCCCGCGCCTCCGTCGAGAGCCCATCCCAAAACCCTGAAAACCGACCGGCTGGAAGCCGGTCCCACTCGGGATTTGGGCTGGGCTCTTCCATCTTCGGTCAGTCATGGGCCGGCGCTCCCGACGCCGCGACTTCCGGCGGGCGACCAGGCCGCTGCGGCTCTTGAGGAGCCGGCGGTTGACCCTCCGTTTCCACCGCCTCGACGTCGCCGCCCAGCAGGGCGGTCAACTGGGCGCTCAGCGCGGCGATGCGCTCCTCGGTCAAGCGCGGATTGAGCACCTGGTGTTCACTCTTGTCGGCCGCCAGAACCATCCGCCAGTATTCCCGTCCCTCCGAGCGGACCGAGCCCTCCAGGCGCAGCAGCCGTTTGCGCATCAGCAGCAGGGCCAGGACGAAGCGAAACTGCTGCCTGGCCTCGGAAGGATCGTCCTCCAGGCTGACGAAGATCTGGGTGAGCATGGCCGGGTCGATGAATAAACCCGTCGGCTTCCTGTCGCGTCGGGGAACGCGCCCGCGCCAATAACAGAAACAGCCCTCGGGCGGTCCGGACCAGGCTTCCGGCGCGTAGTCGCGGCGCTCGAAGCCCGCCGGAGTCTCGAACAGGGCCGCAAAAAAAGCCTCGCCCTCGCCGAACACGCGGCCGGTCAGGGCGCAGCGCCCGCTGGTCCGGGCCAGTTCCCACTCGGTTGCCATGACGTTGTTTTTCCCTTGGAGAGGCCCCGGCGGCGGGCTTCCTGTCCCGGCCGCTCTGCTCATCCGCGACGTCCCCCATCAGAGCCGCCGCCTTGAGGAAGACGCCGGTTCCGCTCGGGTTTGGGACGCACACTCAGGAGG
>JABRVU010000623.1:0-4366 GCA_039961895.1 Phycisphaerae bacterium
GCGTAATTCTCGTTGTAGATGGTCAGGTAGTAGAACACGTCCTCGCGGGCTTCATACATCCGGCGGATGCCGTCGCGGATGATGACCGCCAGCTCGTAGGCGAAGGCCGGGTCGTAGATCTGAACGGTCGGCACGGTCGAGAGCAGCAGCGGGCTGTGGCCGTCCTGGTGCTGAAGCCCCTCGCCGGCCAGCGTCGTCCGCCCCGAGGTCCCGCCCATCAGGAAGCCCTTGCACTTCATGTCCGCCGCCGCCCAGATCAGGTCGCCCACCCGCTGCGGCCCGAACATCGAGTAATAGATCATGAACGGGATGGTGTTCACCCCGTGGGTGGCGTAGGCCGTCCCCGCCGCGATGAACGAGGAGATCGAGCCGGCCTCGGTGATGCCCTCCTCGAGAATCTGCCCGTCCTTGCTCTCGCGGTAATACAGCAGCGTGTCGCGGTCCACCGGCTCGTAGAGCTGGCCCACATGCGAGTAGATGCCCACCTGCCGGAAGAGCGGCTCCAGGCCGAAGGTGCGGGCCTCGTCGGGAATGATCGGTACGATCAGCCGGCCGATCTCCGGGTCGCGCAGCAGCTTGGCGAACAGCCGGGCGAAGGCCATCATGGTCGAAACCTCGCGGTCGCCGGTGCCCTCGAAAAACTCGGCGAAGGTCTCCACCGGCGGGGTCTTCAGCGGCGGGCAGTCCACCCGGCGCACGGGGATGAACCCGCCCAGCTCCTTGCGGCGCTGGCGTAGATACTGCATCTCCGGGCTGTCCTCGGGCGGCTTGTAGAAGGGGGCCTCGGCCACCTCGTCGTCGGAGATGGGGATGCCGAAGCGGTTGCGGAACTCGATCAGCTCCTGCTCGTTGAGCTTCTTCTGCTGGTGGGTGACGTTCCGTCCCTCGCCGGCCTCGCCCAGACCGTAGCCCTTGATGGTGTGGGCCAGGATCACGGTCGGGGCCCCCTCGTGGGCCAGGGCCGCCTTGTACGCCGCGTAGACTTTTTCCGGGTCATGGCCCCCGCGGCGGAGGCGCTGAATCCGGTCGTCGGAAAGCTGCTCGACGAGCTGCAACAGGCGCGGATAGCGCCCGAAGAAGTGCTCGCGGATGTAGGCCCCCGATTCGACGGTGTATTTCTGATACTCGCCGTCCACCACCTCGCCCATCCGGCGGACCAGCCAGCCCTCTTCGTCGGCGGCCAGCAGCGGGTCCCAGTCGTCCGACCAGAGGACCTTGATGACGTTCCACCCGGCCCCGCGGAAGGCGGCCTCCAGCTCCTGGATGATCTTGCCGTTGCCGCGCACAGGCCCGTCGAGCCGCTGGAGATTGCAGTTGATGACGAAGATGAGGTTGTCCAGCCGCTCGCGCGCCGCCAGCGTGATCGCCCCCAGCGTCTCGGGCTCGTCGCATTCCCCGTCGCCCAGGAACGCCCACACGTGGCTGGCGCTGGTGTCCTTGATCCCCCGGTCGCGCAGGTAACGGCAGAACCGGGCCTGGTAGATGGCCATGATCGGGCCCAAGCCCATCGAAACCGTCGGATACTCCCAGAAGTCGGGCATCAGCCACGGATGCGGATAGGAGGACAACCCGCCGCCCGGCTTCATCTCCCGCCGGAAGTTGCAGAGCTGCTGCTCGGTTAGCCGCCCTTCGAGATAGGCCCGGGCGTAGATGCCGGGGATCGAATGGCCCTGGAAGTAGATATGATCCCCGGGATGCCCGTCGTCCTTGCCGCGGAAAAAGTGATTGAAACCCACCTCGTAGAGCGTGGCCACCGAGGCGTAGGTCGAGATGTGCCCGCCGATCCCCGGCGACTCGCGGTTGGCCCGCACGACCATGGCCATCGCGTTCCAGCGGATGATGCTCTTGATCCGGCGCTCGATCACCCGGTTGCCCGGATACGGCGGCTGTTCGGAAGCGGGGATGGTGTTGACGTACGGCGTGTTGGCGGTGAACGGCTCGGCCACCCGCCGGCGTCGCAAATACTCGCGTAGCGTCTCGATCAGCTCCAGGGCCCGCTTGGGACCGTGGGCCTTGAGGATATAGTCAACGGACTCCAACCACTCGCGCGTCTCCTCCCAATCCCCGTTCACGGATTCAGACGAGGAGGCCGGCGGCGTTTCCAGTTCCAACATGGACGCAGAACCCCTTATCATTCAAGGAATAGAGTCGAATGACGGCGATCCGTCTTCCGGCCGCTTTACACCACTGCCCGCTGTGTATCGGACTGTAGGAAGACTTTGGGCGAATCGCCAGCCAGGCGCCGGAAAGCCGAGCCGATCCAGGGCGGTTCTCGCGGGAAGAGGTTCCCACGGCAAGGCCCGCCCATCCCGAAGACGCCATCATCGGTTCCGACCGCCCTCCTGTCAACGCCGGGTGCGTGACACAATCGTTGGCGGGTTCACCCGTCCAGCCGGATGCGCAGCTCGGCGTAGACCATCCGCGGCACTTCGGCACTGTTGAAGAACTTGGAGGAACCTTCGAAATGGTCGGGGTCCAGCAGGTTCCGCACGCCCACGGCCAGCGAGGCCTTGTCCTGCCAGAACTCGTGCTCGGCCCGCAGATCCAGCCGGAAATAGGGGTCCACGCGCCGGAAACCCAGCAGGCTGCTGGAGTCCGGCGAAAGGGCCGCGTCCACGTAATACAGGTGGGCGGACAGGTTCAGGTCGTCGGTGACCTGGTAGCGGCCGGCGACCATGAACTTGTGCCTCGGCGGGGCCATCATGTCCGTGCTCGTGATCGGCTGGGCGCCTTCCCAGTCCAGCACCTCGAAGGTGTAGTTGCCCAGCAGGGTGAGCCGGCTGGTCACGCGGTACCTGGCGTCCCACTCCAGGCCGTAGATGGCCGGCGAGGCCCCGTTGTCGAACACCATGTTGATCAGCCCCGGACCGCCCAATCCGGGATGAAAGGTGGTGACGTCGTAATACTCGTTCCAGAACAGGTTGAGATTGGTCTCCAGGCGGTCGAAGAAGTGCCCGCGATATCCCACCTCATAGGCCAGCATCGTTTCCGCGTCCAGGGTGTCGTCGCTGCGCGTGCCGACCAGGCTGCCGAACAGGGGCGCATAGGTGAAGCGGCCGGCCGGCTCGGGCAGGTTGAAGGCCCGCGAGACCGCGGCGTAGAGCGTCGAGTGTTCGGCCAGATCATAAGCCAGGGCCGCACGGGCGCTGGGCTGGACCCCGCTGTAGAACTCGTAGTCCACCCGCCCGCCCAGGCTCAACGTCCATTTCGGAGCGAAACGCCACTCGTCCTGGGCATAGAGACCGACCATGTGGGTGCTGACGTATCGTTTGCTCAACATGAACGGATCGGCATTGGTGGCGTCGAACAGGTCGGTGCGGTTGTCGATGCCCCAGGTGAAGGTGTGCCCGTCGGCCGGCTTGAAGGTATGGCTGAACAGCAGGGCCAGTTGCTGGTAGCGATAATCGACGGCCGGGTAGGGCGTCGAAACCTGAAAGTCATTCACGTAAGCGGTCAGTTGCAGGGTGTTGTCGGCGGCCAGCCGATGCTGCCAGTTGACCAGCCCGTAGTTGGCCTGCGAGCCGGCCTGGGTGGCGTCCAGGATCGTGAACGGCCCGGCCGGGTAGCCGTTTTCCACCAAGGCGCTGCCCAGCGAGAACGTCCATTTGTCATTCGGCGTGGCCTCGTAGACCGCGTGGACGTTTCCGCGCCCGGCACGGAAGGAGTCGTCCAGCGGCGCCAGCAGCGAGCCGCCCTTGCGGAAGCCGTCGCTGGACTCGTGCTCGCCGGAGACGCGCAGGGCCAGCTTGCCGTCGCGGAAGGCGTAGCCGAGATGCTCGGTGTTGGTGCCGCGGGTCCCGCCGTTGCCGACGGCGGTCAGACCGGTCTGCGTCGCCGGGTCCTTGGTGACGATGTTGATGAAGCCGTTGACCGCGTTGGAGCCCCAGGTGACGCCGCCGGGCCCGCGGATCACCTCGATGCGCTCGATGTCCTCCAACTGGATGGGCCAGGCCTGCCAGACCGTGCCGCCGAAGTAGGTGTCGAAGATCTGCCGGCCATCGACCAGCACCAGCAATCCCCGGCTCAGGACGCTGTGCAGCCCGCGCGGGCTGACCGCGTAAAGACCGTAGGAGGTCTCGGCCACGTCCACGCCCGGCACCAGCCGCAGGGCGTCAGGGACGGATCGGGCCCCCGCCGCCCGGATGTCCTCGTGCGTGATGACGCTCACCGCGTAAGGCAGCGAGGCTATCCTCTGCTCCCGGCGGGTGGCACTGACGACCGTGGGGACTTCCAGCCCGAGCAGTTGCAGGTCGTCGAGCCCGCCGGCTTCGAGGTCCGGCGGCCCGGCGGGTTGCGAAGCCGGGAGCAGGGCGGCGGTCGAGGGTCTGGTTTGCGCCGCCGGGCGGGTGGCGGACGGTTGCACGGC
>JABRVU010000624.1:0-15378 GCA_039961895.1 Phycisphaerae bacterium
CAAGAACCCGGTGCTGACCGTCTCCGGCACCTGCGGCTACGGCGACGAGTACGCCCCCTTCATGGACCTGACCCTGCTGGGGGCCTTCACCACCAAGAGCGTGACCGTCAAGCCCCGCAAGGGCAACGAGCCTCAGCGCATCGTCGAGACCGCCGGCGGGATGCTCAACGCCATCGGCCTGGCCAACGTGGGGCTGGAGCGCTTCGTGGCCGAAAAGCTCCCCGTCCTGGCCCGCATCGGCGTGCCGGCCATCGTCAACGTCGCCGGCCACTCGATCGACGATTACGTCGCGGTCTGCGAGCGGCTCGATCCGCTCGAAACGGTCGCCGGCATCGAGCTCAACGTAAGCTGCCCGAACGTCCGCGACGGGCTGGTCTTCGGCACCGACCCGGCGGCCCTCGAAGCGCTGGTCTGGCGCGTGCGGCAGGTCGTCCGACGGGCCGTGCTGATCGTCAAGCTTTCGCCCAACGTGACGGACGTCGCCCTCATGGCCCGGTCGGCCATCGCGGGCGGGGCCGAGGCCCTCTCGATGGTCAACACCTTCGTGGGCATGGCCATCGACGCGGAGCGGCAGCAACCCGTCCTGGCCAATCTCACCGGCGGGCTGAGCGGGCCGGCCATCAAGCCGCTGGCCCTGGCCCAGGTGCACAAGGTCTACCGCGAGGTGGCCGGGCCCGCCGGCGTGCCCATCATCGGCATGGGCGGCATCCAGAACTGGCGCGACGCCGTCGAGTTCATCCTGGCCGGCTCGACCGCCGTCGGCATCGGCACCGCCCTGTTCGTCGATCCCACCACGCCCGTGCGCGTCCTGGCCGGGATCGAGGACTATCTGCGCCGCCACCACGTCGCCTCCGTCGCCGAGCTGGTCGGCAGGTTGCGGCCGCGCCGCAACGAGCCGCCGGCGGGGTGAGCTTCGTTTTCACCTGCAAGGGCAAGCACGTCGGCGGCCATTTCACGGACTTCCATCAGCAGATTGTCAATCGTACTCACTTTGAAATTCCTCGACCGCGCTGGTCCATGGCCGCTCCCGCGGCGCCTTTGGAACGGCCGGCTCGATGGGCTCGGGTCGGGCCCCGAACGGCTCGGCCACCCGTTCGGCCAGGTCCGCGTAGGATTCGTCCACGAACCGCGCGTAGATGCTGGTGATCATCGGGTGGGCGTGCCCGAGCTGCCGCTGAACGAAGAGCAGGTTCCCGCCCGTCCGCAGGTAAGCCAGGTAGCCGTAGGTATGCCGCAGAAGCTGTACGCTGGCCCGCTCGCCGAGGCCGGCCGCCGTCAACACGCGCACCACCCGTCGGTACAGCCCGGTTCGCTCGAACGGGCGTCGGCGCTCGTGCCACACCAGCGGCTGATCGGGATCGTCGACGCGGACGCCCTCAGGGGTCAGCCCCGGCCGGATATCGTTCACGTACCGGGCGAGCAGGACGAGCACCGCACGCGGAAGATGCACCCGCCGTGTGCTTTCCTTCCCGGCCACTAACAGGAGGGCGTCAGACTCGCCGACCTTGAAATCCCCAAGCCGCAGCCGGCAGAACTCGGAGTTGCGAACCCCCGAAAAGAGCAGGGTTTCAACAATCAGCCGATCCAGAAACGACGAGATCTGCCCATCCGCGGCTTGCGTCCGAACGTGAGCAAGGAGCGAAGCCGCCTCCTCGACTGACAGAAACATCTCCCGGCTGATGTCCCAGGGCTGTCGCGGCATTGGCATCTACTCCAATTAGTTTAGATGCCAAGTTGCATCTACTGTGACCTTTTGTCAAGCGATTCGTCCCGACAAATCGGATATGAACTCACCGAAATGGCAATCGGGCTGAAGGGAGAGGCGGGTTGTCGCTGACAGAATATTTTAACTCTTTTTTAAACAAAATGTTACCATCTTTGTCCGACTGGGTGAAATGCGTCGGTCGCCGGTTGCGGTTCTCCAGGTCGATCCGAATCAACTCACTTCCCATTCGCAGGTTCAACATGGCCGGCGCGTTTACGGCTTCGACGGTCACCTCCGGCACAGTCACATTCGCCGAGTCGCCAGGCACGAGGAGGTGCAGGAAGATGATCTCATTCGTTGGTTCCGAAGGCGACACGTCGTAACGGCCCCATGCCGAACCCGTACCGAATGAATCACCTAACGTATTTGGATTACCTAGCTTATAGTAGGCCGAGGGGGCGTGAAGGATCGTGGCAGGGGCCAGACGATATTCAAAGCCGCCTGGTGCTGCGCCGTAATAGACCCGGTTGGCAAGCGGGCCGATGGGTATCGTCTGGGGCTTCATCGGTCCACCAATCACCCGGCGGTTCCCATTTGCGGGCAAAAGCGTTCGGACCATAAGGGTACTTTGCCCTTGGTTGACTCGGAGCCAATCCTGGGAGGGGGTCACCTCCCAGATGCCTGCGTTCCGATCTGTTCCGAATACTTGTTTGAAACCACCTTGGGTTGTCAGGTCCACGGGGGCACTTGGGAGCTGAAGATGAAACGTCTTGACCGATCTGTCTCGTGCTGCCACCAACCGATCCAGCACCAGGACGATACCCTTGTGTGCCATCAGGACATGCCGGGTCAGCTCCTGAACATTCTCGGGTGAGTAAGCAGGTGTCAGGTCCGCGGCCGCATAGGTGAAGAAGGTATTGGTCTCGAACGCGATGAGCTTGCCCGTTTGTCGGCCGGCCTGGGCAGGCGTGCCCTGCGCCGGGGCATAATCGTGAGCGATGAGCCGCTGGTTGCCCGCCGCCGGCCAGGGTCTGCCGTAGAGCACCCCACCCGGCCTGCCCGGCTCGAAGACGGTGATGCAGTTGTGGGCGATCGTGGACTGGAAGTAGCGGTCCCAGTCATCAGGCCGCCCGCCGATGAAGGTGCCGCCCTGCTTCTGCGGAACGGCCTCGAACGTCACGTCGTCGCCGCTCTGGAGCGTCAGTCGCCCTTTGCGGTAGATCAGGAAGTGGCCGGCGTCGAAATGCTGCCGCGATCGCCAGAAGGGCTGGCCGGCGTCGAAGAGCAGGACCGTCTCGCCCGGTTCCCACCCGCTGCGCATGGCCACCCACCCGCCGCCGAAATGTCGCCCCAGCGGACAGGCCCGTCGGGCGGCCTCGGCGCCTTCCACCGGCCCATAGATCAACCGGACCCACAGATATCGTTCCACGTCGCTGACGGACGGCTCGGTCCTGGGCAAGGCCCTGGCCGCGTACCACGTGGCGATCGGGTCGCGGACCTGGCGGGCGACGGCGAAGGGAACCGCCGGCACGAACCCGCGATAGACTTGTCCCGGCCTGGCCGGCGCCTGCGTGCCGTCGTCGTGGATGAAGCCATGCGCCACCAGCGGCGATTCGGTATCGGCATAGAAATAATGCTCCAGGCAACGCCCGAGGCTATCGGCCAGCGCCGGCCAGAGGTTGTGTCCCAGGCCGGTCCGCAGCAGCTCGACGGCCAGGACCGCGTCGGCCTCTTCCCAGATGCCGTTGGCGCTCGAGGTGGGCAAGGCGCCCTTGCGGCGGCAGAAGTCCGCGAAGGGGCCGGTCAGATACGCGAAACCGGCCGAAATGATTTCCTCCAGGACCTCGACGTCATCAGCCGGCGCGGCCCGGTCATGACAACAGACCGCCTGAGCCAGCCCGCATAAGCGCGCCTGGAAAGTCAGGTGATCGACCGGACTCACACTGCCGTCCAGCCGCTGGGGCACCAGCGGCAGGCGCTCGAGGATCTGCCGCCGCGTCGAGGGTGCCAGCGCGTCCCAGCACCAGTCCAGCGCCACGATGGCGTCCATCTCGAAGAGCCGCCGGTCGGGGTTCAGCAGTGCGTCCGCGACGTAGCGTGAATACGCATCGGGGGCCTGCGGGTCGCCGGTCAGCAGGTGCAGCAAGGCGGGGGCGTAGAGGTCATCGGCCCGGGGCGGCCCTTTCATGATCTCGTTCGCGGCGGCACGGAGCCGCGCCAGCGCCTCGCGCTGCGATCCGATCGGGCCCCGCGTTCCGGCGGCGTCGTCTCCCCCCGGCGCCGTCCCGCAACGGACGCGCAGGGCCGACACGTCGTCGCGCGTGATCAGCAGCCGCGGATGCTCGCGGGGAATGACCCAGTCGGCGGCCCATGCGGACGACGCGAGGAAGAACGGCAGGAGCAACCGGGAACCGGAAACCGAGAACCGGGAACTCAAGAAAGGGCGAACGCTGCCTGTCGGTCCGGGTACGGATCGGATCATCACACCCTGGCCTCCGCGTCTCGAACGGCCCTGCCGATGATCGCCGCCTGCCGGCATTCGGCCACGTCGTGAACGCGCAGGCACTCGACTCCGGCCCGGGCGCAGATCGCCGCCGCCGCCGCCGTGCCCATCAGCCGATCGGCGGGATCATCCAAGCCCAGGAGTTCACCGATGAAGCGCTTGCGCGAGGCGCCGATCATGACCGGCACCCCCAGCTCGCGCAGCGCCCCGACCCGGGCGAGGAGGGCGAGGTTGTGACGGGTGGTTTTCCCGAAGCCGATGCCCGGGTCGACGACGATGCGGGCGCGGTCCACGCCGGCGGCGACGGCGGCCGCGATGCGCCCGGCCAGGAACGCGCGCACCTCTGCGACCACGTCGTCATAGACGGGGTCGCGCTGCATGTCGGCCGGCGTGCCGCGCATGTGCATGAGCACGACCAGGCGGGCCCGCCGCGCGGCCAGATCGGCCATCCGCGGGTCGTCGCGCAACGCCGACACGTCGTTGATGATGCTCGCGCCCGCGTCGAGGGCCGCCACGGCCACCTCCGCCAGCCGCGTGTCGATCGAAAGGGCCGGGCCGGTCGCTCCGAACCGCCGGGCCAGCTCGGCGATCACGCTTTGCGTGCGGCGAATCTGCTCATCGGCCGGCTCCGGACGGCTGCCGGGCCGGGTGGATTCGCCGCCCACGTCGATGGCGTCGGCGCCGGCGTCGGCCATCCGGCAACCCGCGGCCACGGCTGCCTCGACCGTGCCATACCGCCCGCCGTCGCTGAACGAATCCGGCGTGCAGTTGAGCACGCCGAAAATGAACGGGCCCCCGCCGGGCATCACCGGACGGCCACGAAGCTGTGCGACGACCGATGCCATGACGGAAATTATACGGGCAACGGACGGAAAACGGTCATCGACGCTTGTCACTGCCGATTCGATCCGACATAATGAAATGGAGAGTTGCGCAGCCTGCGACGATGTGGCTCGACCGCCTTTCTCCGAGCCGCCGCGAATCGAACACTCCGTTGTCGCGGGTAATCGGTTCCCGCCCGGCACGCGGGTCGGGTCGCCCGGAAAGGGTTCAGGTGGGCATCATGCCGCTAGCGTACCGGCGCGTGTGCTGGATGGGACTGGTCGTGTTTGCACTCGGGGGGCCGGCCGGCTGCCGGCAGGACGCCGCCACCGCCACCGGCGAGGACCTCATCAAGCTGCTGGACTCCGACTCGCCCGCCGACCGGCTGCAAGGCAGCAAGGAGCTGGCCGCTCAGGGCGAGGGGGCCATTCCCCGGATCATGGAAGCTTTCTCCAAGGCGGCGGATAAACCCCACGTGCAGACCGCCTTGGCCGATGCGGTGTTTCGCATGAAGGTGTCCGACGCCACCATCGCCGCCCTGGGGCGGATGGCCGAGCAGGCCAAAGACCCGGCCGCCCGGGAGGAGATCGCCGGGCTGGCCAAGGAGCGAAAGCTGCGAAGGTGACGGTGAACAGGGTCGTCTGCGCGAGTACGGGAGGTTTGACCGTGAGAACGAACATCCGGCGAAGAGTGCATCCCGAAGCCCCGAGATCGCACCGGCGGGACGCCGGTGCCACGCGGGTTTCTGGACGCCCGCGCGGCGGCTTCACGCTGATCGAAATCCTGGTGGTGGTGGCGATCATCGCCCTGCTGATCGCGATCCTGATGCCGTCGCTGGCCCGCGCCCGGGCCATGGCCCGGCTGGTGCAATGCCAGGTCAACATGCGGCAGTTGGTGACCGGCTTCGTGACTTATTCGGTGACCAACAAGAACCGGATGCCGGGCATGCGCGGCGATCGGTACGCGGACTGGCTGGGGGCCGACAACCGTCCGGGGCTGCCCGGGCTGACCCGCGGACGGCAACCCGAGGACGGAACCGTCTTCAAGTACGTGGGCAAGGACAAGCAGGCTTACGTCTGCCCGGAGGATCAAGCCCCCCGGCTCAACCTGGCTCCCGAATCCTCCAAGTACAGCTACACGGCCAGCGTGCTGATCGACGGGGCCCGGACCGAAATGCTCAGCGACGGTCACTACCGCAAGAACCCCAACCCCAAGGATTCGTCCAATTTCAGCGAGACCAACCACGGCGCGGACATGCGGCCGTTCGGCGGCGTGCCCGTCCTCATCGAGGAGGACCCCGAATACTACCTGGTGAACGTGGACGACAGCGCCTGGTGCAACGCCGACTGCGTCACCGACCGGCATCTCAAGCTCGGCGCCGACCGCGGGTGGGGCAACATCGCCTTTCACGACACCCACGTGGGGCGGCTGCAACTTCTGCCCCGGTCATCGGCCAGGGCCGGCGAGAAGTGGTTCACCGCCAACTCCATGTGCATCCGCACGACCGGCGGCAAGTGGGTCAGCGGGCGGAGCTGGGGGTCGGCGTACTACGGCTACATGGATCACGCCATCCCCGCCAGGGACAGCGGCGTCAACGGGCACGATTAGAGCCCGCCTTGAAACCCGCGCGGGGCACCCTTGCCCGCCGGCCCGCTTTCCGGGGTTTCAGGATGGGCGCTTCGGCCCGGACCTCGAGAGGGCGTTTCCGCTTCAATCCAGAAGATGGTAGCGTTTGCCGGCCTCGGCGAAGCCGGCGAACTGGCGTGGAACGTCGCCGTACGCGCCGGAATCCCAATCGTCGCCGTAGTGGTAGAGCCACGTCTTCTTGCGGATGGCCTCCGGCAGCGTGCGCATGTGGCTGAGCAGGGCGTGGACGGGGTCGGGCTGATCGAAAAGCTGCGTGTCGTGGAAGCAGATCCGGGCCCGCTGCATCATGCCGGCGTAGGCCGGGTAATCGAAGCGCGTATCGCCGGAGAAAAACGCCGATTCCCGGGTGTGGGTGTCCTGGACGAACAGGCCATAAGAGGGCCAGTCGTATTTGCGTTCGATCTGGATGTGATCGGTGGGGAAGGGGTGGAAGCGATAGCGCTTCAGCAGCGTGAAGGCGTCCCGGCCGGCTTCGCCGGGGTGCAGGGCCTGGATGAAGAAGTAATCCTGCAACAGGGCGTATCGGCCGGCCATCGCGCTCATCCCGCCCTTGAGCGAACAGTCCCACAGGTTGATGAGGATGCTCAGCGAGCTGATGATCTGGGGCTTGTAATGCCGGCCGGTCACGCTGTCGCCGTAGACGTAGGCGTTCATCAGCCCCATCTCCTCGAGCCCGCCGATGTGATCCGCGTGGGTGTGGGTGATGAACACCCGGTGAATGGCCGGGTAGTTGATGGTCCCGCGGTTGTTGAGGTACTCGAAGCCGGGGCGCTGCATGAGGTGGTGCAGGGCCAGCGGGCCGGTGCCCCCGAAGTCGATCAGGAGCGTGTCATTGGGGACGGCCTGCCCCTCCGGACCGTGCTCCCAGGCCTCGATCAGAGCGTTGGAGTGGTAATTGCGCTTGGAGAACGCCGAGCCGACGCCGAGGAAGGTGAGCGTGAGCATGTGTGGGCCACCCTTGATAGAGTGTCTTCGCCTCGGTACATCATAGGCGGGCCGGCAGGACCCTTCAACCCCAGGATCGACCCGTTCGGGTCTGGCGGGTGCGCGACAGGATCGGCATTCCACCGATTCCGTCGCCGAACCGGATCGGGGCTCTCGGTACGGCGGCCTTTCTGGAGCGCGATATGAAACGCCGATGCGCGGCCAGCGTCATGGTGGGCCTTGGGGTGTTGCTGGCCGGTTGTCAGGGGCCGCGCCCGGATCGGCCCTTCACGGGTCCGGCCCGGGCCTCCCGACATCAGCAAGCCATCGCCGCGAAGGTGGCGGCGATCTACCCCCGGCTCGTCGAGCTGCGGCGCGACCTCCACATGCACCCGGAGCTGTCCAACCGCGAGGAACGCACCGCGCGCCTGGTGGCCGACCGGCTGCGGGCCCTGGGATTCGACGAGGTCAGGACCGGCGTGGCTCGGCACGGCGTGGTGGGGCTGCTCCAGGGCGGCCGGCCCGGGCGCGTCGTCGCCGTGCGGGCTGACATGGATGCCCTGCCCATCCAGGAAACCCGCGACGTGCCCTACAAGTCGCGGAACGCCGGCGTCATGCACGCCTGCGGGCACGACGTGCACACCACCGTGGGTCTGGGCGTGGCCGAGGTTCTGGCCGGCATGAAGGCCGACATCCCCGGCGCGGTGAAGTTCATCTTCCAGCCCGCCGAGGAAGGCCCGCCCGCCGGCGAAGAGGGCGGTGCCCGGCTCATGGTCAAGGAAGGGGCCCTCGACAACCCGCGCCCGGAGGCCATCTTCGGCCTGCACGTCATGCCCACCATCGAGATCGGCAAGATCGCCTACCACTACGAGGCCGCGATGGCCGCCGCCGACCGCTTCGTCCTCACCGTCCGCGGCAGGAAGGTGCACGGGGCCTATCCCCACCTGGGGGTGGACGCGGTGGTAGTGGCGGCCCAGTGCGTGACCGCGTTGCAGACCATCCGCAGCCGGCGGATCGACACGCTCGACCCGCTGGTCATCTCCATCGGCAGCATTCACGGCGGGAACCGCTCGAACATCATCGCCGACGAAGTCCGCATGGAGGGGACGGTCCGCACGCACGACGGCCAGGTCCGCGAGCGGGTCCACCGGATGATGCGCGAAGTGGTGGCCGGCGTCTGCCAGGGGCAGGGGGCCGGCTTCGAGCTGGACTTCGCCGAGGGCACGCCGGCCACCCGCAACCACCGCCCGCTGGTCGAGGCCGTCCTGCCGGTCATCCGGGCCGTCGCCGGAGACGACCACGTCATCTCGCCGCGCGTGCAGATGGGGGCCGAGGATTTCTCCTACTTCGCCCACGAGGTGCCGGCGTTCTACTACTTCCTCGGCGTGGCCAACCCGGGCAAGGGCATCACGGCCATGGTCCACACGCCCGAATTCGACGTGGATGAACGCTGTCTCGAGATCGGCGTCAACGTCATGGCCAACGTGGTGCTGGGATACCTGGAACGTTGAACGCGCCGCGGCCGCGACGATTCGTCGAGTCGAGCGGGGTCAGTACCCATCCAATATCCCGTGTGGAACCGGCTTCCAGCCGGTCGGTTTTCAGGGTATTCGGGTGCACTCTCACTCAGGGTCACGGGGCTGACGCGGGTGTCGTCGCCGAGGACGGTCGCGTGGCCGGTCGGCCCTCGACGATCGAGCGGAGCAGCCTGAACTCGAAATCGAAGACCTCCCGCATTCCGGGGTCCGGCACGGCGTCGGGATCGACACCCATGTTCGCGTCCGTGAAGCGCCCGCCGAAGCCGATGACCGTCACCGTGCCCATCCCATACGTCTTGGTGACGGCGACGGCCTTGCCGTCCAGCCGGGCCAACGGCTCGCCGCCGAACACTTCGCAGGACTCCTCAACCGGTATGGCCGGCAGACCGCCGACGGTCTCGAGCCGGCCCTTCAGCACCTCCGCCGGGGCCTTGACCCTGAGGCCGAACGGATGAAGCAGGCTGTTGGCCGTCCCGCCGCGGTTCGAGGGCGAGTCCAGGATGAGAACCTTGCCGCCGTTCTTCACGTATTCGGCGAGGCCGTCGCGGAACGCGCGCGGCACGGTCCGATCGGGGTGCAAGAAGACGGCCAGATCGCCGGTGAACAGCTCGGGGCCGGTCCGCCGGGCGGTGAAATAGCCCAGGCGCAGCACCCAGCGCTCGAAGATGCCGAACTCATCGGCGTTGCCGGCGATGAAGCCGTTGACCGGCAGACGCGACGCGCACACCGTTCGGTCGATCATCACGCGGGTCATGGGCCGGTCCGCCAGCCGCGGCGGCGGCGGGAGGGTTGACACGTGCCTGGCACCGACCGCGCCGGCGCACGCGCCCAGCGCGCCGACGGCCAGCAGAACCAACCATGCGTCTCTCACCGGCCGGGCCGCCCAGGTCGCCGCCGCCAGCAGCAGCCACCCCGCCATCGTCATCATGCCGCTTGCCCGCGTCCGGCCCGCGTGGTTCAACCACTCGATCATGCCCAGCATCAACTCCGACTTGCCGGGGTCGAACGCGCAGAAGCTCGAGAACTGCGTGGAATCCGTGAACGCCGCCACCCGCCCCAGGCCGTACGGCGTCGTCCACAACTGGATGAACGCCCCGTAGCGCATCTGGGCGTCGTCGCGGGCCTGGGGATAGAAGTTGGCGGCGTGGTAGTCGGCCAGGCGGTTCTTCAGGCCGGTGCTGAGGATGGCCGCCCGCCCCGGGCTCCAGCCGGGATCAATCGAGCAGGAGGTGGCGAAGTCCATCGGCGGCACGTGCCGCACGATCGGGTGGGCCAGCCTGCCGGGCTGGTAACGCTGCTTGAACACCGACTCCATGCCGAACAGGCAATCCGGCCGGTAGCGGAAACCGAACGCGCGGGCCACGCCGTTCAGGTGCGTGCCGGTGCGGAAGACGTCGGTGTGTTCGCCGATCAGCAGCAGGCCGCCGCCGCGGGCCACGAAGCGGCGAATCGCGTCCACCTCGGCCGCCGCATAGGCCAGGGCGTCGGGCGTCTTGAGCATGAGCACGTCGCAGTCCTTGAGGGCCGCGTCGTCGATGGCCGCGTGGAGCCGGCCCACTTCATAGAAACGCGAACAGTAATCGGCGATGCACGAGTAGTCATACGCGCAGTTCCTGCCGTAACGCTCCGTGTCGAACGGCGGCTCGGAGGGCTCCCAGTCCGAATGATACTCGTCGATCAGCACCCGTCCCGGCTTGCGCTCCCCATGGGGCTCGTGGAACCACCCGGCGGTCAGGGCCGCGCCGGCCAGCCCGAACAGGCTCACGGCCAGGATGAACCGGCCCGGCGCGACGACGGCGAATCGCGGCCCGACGCGCGCGGCGGCGGCCGGGTTGACGCCCGTCACCGACGGAGAATCGCTTCCGCCGGTCACCGCACCCCTCGCGACGGGAATCCCGATGAACCGCCATGCCAGCAGGACGGGCCCGGACAGCAGAAGCAGATGCACCCAGGGGTCCCAGAACGGCGTCATCAGGTCCAGCGGGGCATCGTAATCGGTCTTGAGCAGCCGGTGCATATACACGGCCATCAGCAGCCCGCTGCGAACGGGCAGCCAACAGAGCACGCACAGAGCCAGCCCCCCGCCCATGCGCGCCAAGGGCTTGATCCGCCCGCCGGCCGGCAGCTCCGACCAGGCGGCCAGTACCAGCAGCACCGCGCCGCCGATCAGAAAGCACATCGTGGGCGGGTCGAGGAACAGCTCCCAGGTGGCGCCCAGCATGTTCGTCTGCCGCATCGAGCTTAGGGCCACGTCCCGGCCGTGGTCGTTGCTCGCCAGACCGGCGTCGATCCCCAGAAGCCGCGCGGTAAACGCCAGCAGATGCCCCAGCGGAGCGGGCAACTCGTGCGCGCGCGCCGTGACGTGCGCGTAAGCGGTCATGCCCAGCGCCTGGGCCAGGAGGATGACCCCGGCGGTGGTCATCCCGGAAGCCATCGCTCTCGGCCAGCGGCGTGGAATGGGCGCGTGGCCGGCGGCCGCTCCCAGCGCGATGAGTATGAAGGCGAGCCGATAAGGCCAGGGTGTCAACCAGATGACCGGAATCAGCGGCAGCGCGGTCGGCGCCGCCTCGAGGCCGCCGGGCCGGCGCCTCACCGCGCCGGAGAGCAACAGCGTGCCCGCGCCCGTCACCGCCAGCCAGCCAGGCCAGGACGCGGGCTGGTAGTAGCTCAACCCCAGCAGCCAGGAGCCGGAAAGCAGGGCCAGGCCCGCCCAGGCCCGCGCCGCTCGGGTCGGAGCCATGATCGCGGTCATGGGATCACCTCCGGCGTCGGCGGCCGGAGTTCGGGCTTCGCTTCCGGCGGCCCGCCGGGGCCGGTCGGATACCACGGCGTCTCGTTCCGGATGTAGGTGATGAACCAGCGCCAGAAGTCGGCGTTCTCGCGCATGCCCTCGAAGGGCTCGCCCCCGATGTTCTCGAGGTTCTTGTTCATGGCGAAGCCGGTGTCGCCGATCAGGATGAACTTCCCCCGCCCGACGTGTCTGGACAGGATGATGGTCCTGTCGCCGGGACCGTAGGCGATGTCTCTGAACTCCCGGAGCATGGGGTCTGAGCCCGCCTGGCCGGACCGGCGGAGATGATCGGCCCGCAGCGGGTCGAACCCGACGTTACCCACCGGCCAGCCGGCGTGAAAACGCACGTGGGCCCGGTAGTCGCCGACGGTCACGAACGGGGACTTGAAGTGGCCCCAGGGCACCGGATCGGGCGGGCTCGCGCCGTCGGCACCAGGCGGGTTGCCCACATAAAAGCCGAAGTCGGCCAGCAGGGCCCGGCTGGGCCCGGCCCGGTCGTAACCGACCATGCTGATGAAACACCCGCCCCGCTCGACGAACTTCCTCACGGTTTCGCGCTCGGCCGGCGTGAACGCACGCCCCGGGGCGATCGACACCAGCAGCCCGGCCCGCTCGATGGCGGCCGGGTCGAAGCGATCCAGGCTCAGGACCTGATAACCGTCGCGCATCAGCGCGTGGGTCAGGCCCATCAGCCCGTCCTCGCGCAAAGACTCCCGGCTGTAAGCCTCCAGGTGGCTGGCGTCGATGTAGGCCAGGTTGTTGGGCGTCCGGTTCCGGCCGTCGGGCAACAACGTCGCTTTCCTCCAACTCGCCTGCGTACAGACAAGCACCCCGAGCGCCATCACCGCCCCCGCGGCCCCGGCCCGCGGCGAATCGCCCTGCCACCCGAGCACGCCGACGAGGGCCGCGGCCAGCAGCAGCACCGCCAGTTGCCGCCACGCGGAACGAGGCCCGCTGGCGGCGTCGGCCAGGTACGCCAGCAGCCGCGAGGTGAACTCGTACGAACCGTATGTGATGCCGTTGGTGAAACTCGAGGTATCGCCGAACACGACCACCTTGCCGCGCCCGATCGACTCCTCGGCGGCCAAGACCAGGTCGCCCAGGCGCTCGCCGGGGTCGAAGCGGCGGTTGCTCAGTCCCGCCTCGTCGCTCTCGTCACCCGGATCGGCGAAGCCGAAGCGTCCGATCAACAGCGGCGCGGCCGACCAGCCGGCCCGCACCGAGGCGCCGATCACCACCCCGAACTGGTTGCGGGCGTCATCGAGGCCGATCGTGGCCGGGTGGGCCAGAGCTTCATAAGACGCCAGCCACCCGCCGACCGCGAACTCTGCCGAATCCAGCCGAACCTGCATCGAGGTGTTCCCGAGCAGTTGGTTGAAGTAGTTGCCGCCCTCGGAGGCCGGGACGTCCTTCTCGAAAATGGTGTGCTCGCCGGCAACGAGGATCGCCCCGCCACCGCGAACGTACTTCTCGATCCGTTCCAGGGCCCCGGCCGGCCAAGGCTCATTGGGGAAGATGAACAGCACGGCGGCCGCGTCCTTCAAATCCTCATCCGACAGCTCCCCAGAACGGACCAGCTCCCCGCCCAGCGACTCGACGTACGTCGGCAGCATCCCGTACATCCCCACCGACAGCCGCCCGTACTCGCCGTGCTTGGGCTTCTCCCAGTTGCCGAACAGCCGGTCGTAGGCCACGATCTTCTTGCCGGCCAGGCTCAACGACCGCGCCTCCAGCAACCCCGCCGCCGGAACGAGCAGCGCCAGGATCAGTGCCGCCGACCATCCGGCCAGAGGCGCATCAGGAAGGATTCGCCGGCGTGCACGCCCGGGCCGGGCCTCCGGCGGGGGGCACCACGACAGCACCGCCGAGAGGATGACAAGCTGAATGACGCCGGCCAGTGCCGGCAGGTTCCAGGGGATCAGCGTGCCGGCCGCGGCCGACCACGTCCATTCGCTCGTCTCGGGCGCCGGCTTCGGGGGACCGAAGCAGGGTTGACAGGCCGCCAGCAGACACAGATAGGCCCCATGCCCGACGGCGACGGCCGAAGCGGCGTAGAGGGCCCGCGGCCAGCGCGGAGGAGGCGCCAGACGCAGCCAGGCCGTGCAGACCATCGCCGAGAGCACCAGGAAATCCATACCGGCCATCGTGCCGCCGATCCACAACGAACGGCCAGCCAGCCTGCCGGCCAGTCGGCCCATGCCCTCGCCCAAGCCGTCGGAAAGCCACCACAGAGTCGGAACGGACGTGCGGGCCAGCCCATAAACCGCGAACGCGCAGACCGCGGCCGCCGTCGCGCGGATCAGGCGCCGGCCAGGGCCGGCAGGCTGCCCGACACTGATCGCGGCCAGCAGGACCGTCACGCTGAGGACGTTCACCACCGTGCTGCGGGCACTGTTGAGCGCGATCGCCAGGATCGCGCCGGCCGTCAGCACGCCGTAAGACAGCACCGCGCCGGCAATGCCGCTTTGGAAGAGGACAGGCGAGGAGCCGGCTCGCCCCGCATTGCGGTTGTTTTCTTTTCTCCCGGTGCCGGGATTCGCGCGTTGCCCGCCCGGCCAAGCGGCGATCACGGAGATGCCCAACGCGATCCAGGTGAGGGACCGGCGAAGCGGCCCGCCGACCAGCCCGATCGAGCCGGCCGCCATCCACGCGGCGGCCAGCGCCGCCAGAATAGCCACCATGACCGCCACCGGGCATCTCTCCTGTACCGGCGCCGCGGTCCATGATGACCCACGCGAGGCTTCAGGCTGGTTTCGAGGCAACGAGGGCGACATTTCCGCGCGATCGGTCCTGGGCCGTCGGCAATAAAAAGGGCGACCGACCCTCGGTCGCCCTCACAGCCATTATCCTATCGAACAGGCTGCAATTCACCACGCTCCGGCGTCCTAACCCGACACGACCATCGGGCAGATCACCGCCACCGCGGGGCATTTCCGTTCGTTTGAGGCGGTGGCCGAGGTCCGGTTCGTGGTGCAGCTGGTCCCGGGCACCGGACACAATGTATCCGGCGTCGGGCATTGCGTCGCAACCGTCGGGCAATGCGTCTCGGCCGGCGGGCACTGCGTGTTCATCGGCGGACACTTCGTCTCCACCGGGGGACATCGGGTTTCGACGGGCGGGCACTTCGTCTCGGCCGGCGGGCAACTGGTTTCGTTGGGTGGACACTTGGTTTCCGCGGGCGGACAGCGCGTTTCAACCGGCGGGCATCTCGTCTCCACCGTCTGGCAGGTCGTCTCGAACGGGATGCAGTTCGTAAACGTCGGCGGGCAGACCGAATGCACGGCCGGACAGAGCGTGCGGGTCGGAGGGCAGAGCGTCAACCTCGGCGGACATTTCGTTTCGGCCGGTGGGCAATGCGTTTCCCTGGGCGGACACTTCGTTTCGATCGGCGGGCACTTGGTCTCCGACGGCGGGCATTTGGTTTCAACGCCCGGGCACTTCGTCTCCG
>JABRVU010000625.1:0-9887 GCA_039961895.1 Phycisphaerae bacterium
GTTCCACAGCGAGATCACGTCGTTCGAGTATTGCGACTTCATCCGCTCGATGAAGATGATCTTCCGCTTCTTGCGCGGGTATTTCTCGCCGTTGGGTCCGACCAGCTCCTTGTACTTCGTCGGACCCGCGGCGATGGCCCTGGCCACCTCGTCCTCCGGCGGCAGGGCCGCGTGCAGGTGGTAGAGAATCTTGGGCCAGACCACCGTGTAGGTCTGCAACTGGGCGATGTCCTTGGCCTTGGCGATCTCGGGGTCGTTGAGGGTGTCGATCCGGGTGAGGACCTCCTGGAGGTGCTTGCCGACCGCGTCCACGATCTTGGCGAAGGCCAGGGGGTTGCCCGGTTCGCTCTCCAGGTCGGCGAAGGCCTGCGGATCGGGCTTGGGCACCTCGACGCCGTTGACGTTCTCGGTGGCCGGCGCGTAGGACTTGTCGATGTTCCCGGCCTCGCGCACCGAGGCGATGGCCTGGCTGTCGAGCATGGTCCGGCCCCAGATCACGCCGGCCGAGAGCACCAGGCAGGCCGCCGCCCCGTAGAACCACGGCGTCTTCTTGCGCCAGACGATCTGCTTGGCGATGTCGGGCGGCAGCAGGCTGCTGGTGATGGTGGCCTTGTTCAGGCCTTGCAGGGCCAGCCCGTAGGCCACGCCGAAGCTGGCCAACTGCTTGAGCAGCTCGGGGGCGTTGGGCACCTCGCTGGCCGTCAGCCGGCTGAAACCGGTCGGACGGGCGACCTCCATGCCCAGGTTCTGCTGGATGAACTTGACCATGCCGGGAAGCTGGAAGGCGTTGCCCATGGCCACGACCTTGGAGAGCTTCACGTTGCGGCGCTGGCCGGTGAAGAAGCCGATCGAGCGCTGGATCTCGGCCACCAGGTCGGCGAAGACCGGGCGCATGGCCTGGAAGATCTGGCGGGCGTACTTGCTGGTCGCCGCCGTGCGCTTGAGGTTCTCGGCCTTGTTGAAGGAGAGTTTGAAGGTCTTGAGCAGGGCCTCGGTGAAGTGGTTGCCGCCGATGGGAATGTTGCGGGTCCAGAGGCTCTCGCCGTCGGAGATGATCAGGTCGCTGTTCTGGGCCCCGATGTCCAGGACGACGGCCGGCTCGGCCCCCACGATGCCGTCGAACTTGAGGGCGTTGTACAGGGCCAGCGGCGCGGACTGCACCGCCGCCGGCTCGAGGTTCAAATCCGACAGGAAACGCAGATGATCGCGCAGGGCCTCCCGGCGCATGGCGAAAATGCCCACCTCGGTGCCCTCGGGCGAGGAGGCGAAGATCTGGTAGTCCCAGATGACCTCCTCCATGTCGAAGGGAATCTGCTGCTGGGCCTCATACTTGACGATCTCGGGGATCTTCTTCTTGTCCACCGGCGGGAGCTTGACGAAGCGGGCCAGGGTGTGCTGGCCGGGAACGGCCACCACGATGGGCTCCTTCGAGAGGTTGTGCTGGTCGAGGAACTTCTTCATGGTCTCGGCGACCATGCCCGCCCGGGCGGCGGTGTCGGACTGCGAGGAGAGGATGCGGGCGTGTTCGACGTAGGCGTAGTCCACGGCCTCGACCGCGTCGCCGGCGACGCGAAGGCGTATGGCCTTAAGGGCGTTCTGACCCAGGTCGATGCCCCAGACCGGCTTGCTGACGGCCATCGGTCACTCCTTCTCTGGCCACTGGGTGATCCGCGCAGCGGGCGAAAATCGAACCCTGCGCACGTACGGATGCGTCAGGTTCAGGCGGCCGTCGCCACGTCGTCGGAGGCGGCCGGCGGGCGAGCATCGCTTCAGGGCTCCGCGATCCAATGAGGCACTTGAAGAGGGTATGAATGAATGCGCCGGCCGCGCCGGGCCCCGCGGGCCCGCGGCGTTATCGACCTTCCATCCTGAGTATTCACCGACACCGCCCAAATGTCAAGTCAAGAGTTTCATCAGTTCCCGACGCGGTTGGAGCCGGTGTTGTTGCCGTAGATCAGGTAGGCCTCGCCGGCGTCGATGCGGCGCTGGTTGGGATCGAGGGGGTTGACGAAGTCGGCCCGGCTGACGCCGACCAGGAGGTCGTCGAAGCCGTCGCCGTTCACGTCGCCGGCGGCGTTGACCCAGTCGATGGGGGCCTCGTCGGCGCTGCCGACCACGTAGGGGCTGACCAGGATCGCCCCGGGCAGGGTGCTGGTGCCCACCTGGCTGAGGCTGAAGAGCCCGTTGTTCAGGTGCGGGCCGCCGAAGATGACGTAGGCCACGCCCCGGCGGTTCTGCCCGTCCAGCAGGCGGATTTCATCCGGGGCGCAGACCAGCAGGTCGTCGGTGCCGTCGCCGTTGAAGTCGCCGGCGTTGCTGATGACCGCCCCGGCGTGCCCGTTGGGCTGGGTCCCGTAGATGCGGAAGCCGGGCAACTGCACCGTGCCGACCTGGTTGACGGTGAAAATGTTCTCGCCGGTCAGCCGCCGCCCGCCGAAGACCACGCCGATGTAGCCGGAGTCCGTCCCGCCGGGCCCGTCGGCGAACTGCGAGGCGAAGCCGATGTCCGGCAGGCCGTCCTGGTTCACGTCGCCGACGATGGTCTGCATGAAGCCGAACTGATCGAAGGGGTTGGTGCCGCGGATTTCCATCCGCGGGGGATTGAGCGTCTGAAGGTCGAACTGGGCGACGCCCACGGGCCAGTCCGGCCGGCCGAAGAGCACATAGACGATACCGATCTGCTGCAAACCGCCCCGCGTGGCCCCCGGAGCCCCCATGAGGATGTCGCGGTTGCCGTCGAGATTGAAATCGCCGGCCGCCGCCGCATAGCCGAGGTGGTCGCCTGCCGCCGCGCCGGTAATCGCCGTGTACGCGGGGAAGACAAGGCTTCGGCAGATGCCGCCGGGACATTGACAGGGCGAGCCTGGGCAGATCTCGTAATATGGAAGCGACTGGGCGTTGTTGGCCGCGTCGAAGCCTGTGAACGTGGTGAAGTCCTGCCCTGGGGTATAGATCACCATCCCGCGCGAACGGAAGCCCATGGGAGCCGAGATCAGCAGCGTGGTGCCGAACCGCGGCGAGAGATTCAACGAGGGGTTCGACATTTCGGGCATGGTATTGACGGTCTGACCGAAGAGGTTGTCGGGAATGATCCTGCTCGGATACACCGTCTGCGTGAGGTCGTCCAGATCGTACCAGGCTCCGCGGAAACGGGCCCCGAACGGAAAAGACGTGCCGTCTTGTCCGACGGCACTCAGCGAGATCACCGAGGCGAAGCGCTCGGTCAGGTTCGGGGCGTTCCGACTGCTCACCAGAACCGTGTAACCTCCGACCAGGGAGGTGGGCAGCGGATCAAGGTCGTTCGAACAGGGAATCGCAAAATACTCCCGGAAGTCGAAATCCGTCAGCCGGATGCCGGAAGCTTCGCACGAGAAGGGATTCGGAAACAGGTCGCCGTAGCAGCCCGGCGGGTCGTCCACGTCGCTGGGGCAGGCGCACTTGCAGGGGTCGTCGATGAGCCGATCGGGGAATTCTTCGACGTAGGGCAGTCCGAAGAGAATCTCGGGCAGAGCGTCGCCATCGATGTCGGCCACCCGGCAGACGGAGGTGATGCCCTGGGTGCCGGTGGTTCCCGGCATGGTCAGCTTCGAGCCGCGGTAGAGGGTGCCGATGCTGTTGAGGGGGATCTCGTTGCCGAACTTGGCCCCCGGGCTGCCCATGATGACGTAGGCGGCTCCGACATTGCCGACTTCGAAGGGTCGCTCGAACCGCCCGACGATGACGAAGTCGTCGGCTCCGTCGTTGTCCAGGTCGCCGATGCCGGTCGAACTCGAGCCGGACAGCCCCCCGGCGTCGAAACCCACGAACTTGGCCCCGCTGATTTTCCGACCGACCTGGCCTAAGTCGATGGTGCCGGAGCCCAGAGAGGTGATGCTGATGTTGCCGCGGGAATAGGAGTGCACCGGCGGGTTGGTGTGGTCCCACATGGTGACCCGCGGGCGGTAGGGTTCGCCGCTGACCCGCGGGGGAAGCTGGCCCACGTCCACGGTGAGCTGAAACGGCGTGGCGTTGGCCAGGGCCTGGCAGTCGTTGTCCTTCGCGCAGCCCAGCACGAACACGCCGCGGACCAGACGGGGGTACGGCCCGGGGTTGCAGGCCTCCAGCAGGACGGCCTCGGCCTCGGCGGCCGGCCCGCTCAGCACGATGTCGTTGGTGGGGTTCTCGTCGGTATCCAACAGGATGATGATGTCGGGAATGAGCTGGCCCGTGCCGTCGTCGGCGTCCCGGCCGCAATAGGCCAACTGGGCGGTCTCGCCCTGCGACAGGGCCACGTTGAAGTCCGGCGCGGTCATGGCGATCACCGGCGACCGGTTGCCCGGCAACACCCCCTGCCCGATCAGAATCAGCCGCCCGGTGGCCACCGCGATCAGCTCGGGGTTCACGTTGTCGTTGACCCGGGCGATGATCCGATAAGTGCCCGGAGGCATCCCGCCGGTGTTCAGCGCAAAGGCGTTGGTCGGGTTGTCTTCAAGGGCCAGGGCCAGGATGACCCGCTCGTTGCCGTTGCCGAAGACGTTATCGGGATCGGCCAGGAGCGTGATCGCCGCGTTGCTGTCCGGGTCGGCGTCGTTCCAGGTGATGCTGACGACCTGGCCGATCTCGAGGGACAGGTCCACCGAAGGCTCGACGAACTGGAAGGTCGGGGGGATGTTGCCGGTGGGGCTCTGCTGACCGGAAGGGGTCGGCGTGGGCGTAACCGGCAGCAGGTTATTGCCCGGGCAACCCTGCCCCAGCACGAAGGGAAGAGCGGCCAGGATCAGTCCCGACGCCGCCATGCTGACATAGAGACTCTGGGGATCGCGTCTCATCCAGTCACGTCCTTCTGCGCGGGTGGAGTTTGAATCACAAGCTGAATCCTTGTCGTCGCGGAGCCGTGTACCGCGAGGCGGCCGGGGGCTGTTCCCTGGGAGGGGTGGCTCCGCGGGCTCACGGCGGGGCATTCTAGGTGGAAGAGTAGAGTCCGGTCAATAGTGGCCGGAGCCTCGTTCGACCACGGGCGCGTGCATCACGGCGGCAGCCGCGAACCTGGGGTGAACTCCCTTTCGACCTTCCTTGACCCTCGGCGAGGGATGACTTATCGTCACTTGGCGGAACACGGCTCCGGCGGACGGGCGTCTCACCGTCCGAAGGCCAGAGTATGACGTCCGGTTTCTGAGCATCAGGAGGTTTCCCAATGGCGGTTCGCATCGGCATCAACGGTTTCGGTCGCATCGGCCGGCTGGTCTTCCGGGCCGGCATGAAGGATAAGGACCTGGAGTTCGTGGGCGTCAACGACCTGGTGCCCTCCGACAACCTGGCCTATCTGCTCAAGTACGATTCCACGCACGGGCGGGCGGGGGCCGAGATCAAGGCCGACGAGCAGGGCTTCTCCGTCGACGGCCGGCACATCCGCTGCGTGAGCGTCCGCGACCCGGCAGAACTGCCCTGGAAGGACCTCAAGGTGGATTACGTCGTCGAGTCCACCGGCCTGTTCACCGACCGGGCCGGCTCCAGCAAGCACCTGACCGCCGGGGCCAAGCGGGTGATCATCTCCGCGCCGGCCAAGGACAAAGACATCCCCACCTTCGTGATGGCCGTCAACCACGAAAAGTACAACCCGGCCACCGACAGGATCGTCTCCAACGCGAGTTGCACGACCAATTGTCTGGCCCCGGTGGTGAAGGTGGTGCTCGACAACTTCGGGCTCGTCGAGGGACTGATGACCACCGTGCATTCGCTCACCGCGACCCAGCCGACCGTGGACGGGCCCAGCAAGAAGGACTGGCGCGGCGGGCGCGGGGCGGGACAGAACATCATTCCCTCCTCGACCGGCGCGGCCAAGGCCGTCGGGCTCTGCATCCCCGAGGTGCAGGGCAAGCTCACCGGCATGGCCTTCCGCATCCCCACGCCGGACGTGTCGGTGGTGGACCTGACCGTGCGCACGGAGAAGTCCACCTCCCTGGCCGACATCAACGCGGCCATGAAGAAGGCCTCCGAGACCACCATGAAGGGCATCCTGGGCTACACCGAGGAGGAGGTGGTCAGCAGCGACTTCATCACCTGCCCGCTGTCGAGCATCTACGACGCCAAGGCCTGCATCGGCCTCAACGACAGGTTCTTCAAGCTGGTGAGCTGGTACGACAACGAATGGGGCTACTCCTGCCGCGTGCTCGACCTGATCCGGCACATGGCCCGCAAGGACGGGTTGCTCTAGGAGATCGGCGGTCGTCCGCCGTTCGACAGCGGGGCGGCGCGGCCCTATGCTCGTTTCATGCTGGCGTTGCTGTCGGTATGGACGGGACTGGCGGCCCTGGCGTTGGCCGTCCTGATGCTCGCGGCCAGGACGTGGTTCACCGACGCCTGGCTGACGGTGACGCTCTACACGGCCATCCTCTCGCTCACCCTTGCCGGCCTGACCTTCTGGTCGCTGCGCAAAGAGAAGCCGGGCGACGACCCGGGGGTCGCCGCCCGGCGGACGCAATGCCGGGTGGGTGTCGGACTGTCCCTGACGGCCATCGCCATCGTCTACGGGCTGGTCGCCCAAGTGGCTCGGCGCGCCGGATAAGGGTTCCTCCCAGAAGAACCGACCGCTGAACGGCTTGATGCCGTTCCCGCACGCTTAGTTACCGCAGTTCGGGTCCCAGTGCGTCCCACCACCGGTGTAACACAACTGCACCAGGGCGAAGTCCTTCTGATCGACGTCGCCGTCGCCGTCCAGGTCGCGGTCGGCACAGTCGGGCACAACGTAGGGAACCTGGTCGCCGGAGGCGCAGGTCGTGAACGCGGCCACGTCGATCTCATCGATGTCGCCGTCGTCGTCGGAGTCGATGACCTCGGCCAGGACCGGCACGCCGAACACCTCCACCTCGTAGGCCCCCAGGAAGCCGGACTCATCAGCCCCCGCGTCGCCGTGGGGGTCGCCGATGATGCGGATCGCGGTCACGTCATTCACCGGGTCGAAGGTGAAGAGGAAGCCAACCTGCACGTTGGCCAGGTAGCTGATCCGCTGCCAGACGTAGGGATAGCGGTGCTTGTTGAGGTTGGTGACCGGCGTCCAGTCGGGATTGGTCGAGGTCGTGTATTCGATCCGCAAAGGCACCTGGCAGTCATCGAACAGCCCGCCGTCGCCGAAACTGTGGAAGGCGATGCCCATGGCGCTGACGCCGTACTGGGGCGTGCCCCAGGCGATGCCCATGTAGTCCTCCGCGTACTCGGGGAAATCGCCCCAGGTCTGGGACCGGGTGGTGATGTTGCCGTCGTTGAGGCGCACCATCTCATTGGCCCCCTGCTCCCGCGTGGCGATCGCGATCGGACTGCTGGGCAGGCTGGAAAGGGCCTTGTTCTTGGAAAGATCGATGTCGCCGATGTCGAGTTCGCCGATGATGACGAGCTCCTGGAAGCCGACCCAGCCGGTCGGGTCGGTGGCGACGCCGCCGTTGGGATTGCCGTCGCCGATCAACCGGATGCCCCAGGCCCCGCTGATTGGTTCATTGAGGGTGATGTTGTAGAGGCGAACCTCATTGCCGGGCAGGTAATCGGGGTTGTAGGCCGGGGACCAAGTGACGCCCGAGATCGTGTGCCAGGTCCCGATGGGATCGGGGGCGTCCAGGTACTGCACCTCGGGCGTGGCCGCGAAGGTCCCGCCGTCCGTGTTGGTGCGGTTCCAGAACTTGATGGCCGTGACCGTGGCCGGGAGGTTGAACAGGTAGCCGGCATAATCGGGATTGGGCCCCCCGAAGGTGTTGGGGGTGAAGTTCTCCTGGCCCCCGGCGGTGCCGATGGCGACGATGCTGTTGTTCAGCCGTCCCCAATTGCCGCTGTTGCCTCCGGAGCTGTGGTATTCGAGAAGCCCGCGGGAGTTGACGTTGACGGCCGAGGTCAGACCGGCCGTCACCGCGGTGAACCCCACGTGGACCAGGTAGCGGGCCTCCACGTTGAGGCTGCCGTTGGGGTTCGGCGTGCCGTCGGGGAAGGGGTTCCGCTGGCTGGTGATGTCCTTCGGCGCGGCCAGCGCGAAAGAGGTCGTCAAGGCCACGCAGGCGAAGAAGACGATGGCTTTGGTTATCGAGTCATGATATTTCATGGATTGGCTCCTTTCTGAATCGTCGATTCCGCCTGGGACCTATTTGCCGGCCTGAACCTGGGGAGCGGTCGGGAAGACCTCGAGCTCCAACCAACCCAGGAATCCGTCGCCGTCGGTGGTGACGAAGCCGGACGGGTCGCCGATGATCCGGATTCCGGTGATGCCGCTGACGGGGTCGAACCGCAACAGCCAGGCCGTGTCGGGCCCCCATTGCAGCGCCTGCAACTTTCGAGCCACGGCCGGATAGCGGCCGGCGTCCAGACCGCTCACCGGCGTCCAGTTTTCGCCGTCGGTGGTGTACTCGACCCGAACCGACGCATCGACGCCGCACAGGTCGTTGCCGAAGTAGCCGCCGTCCTTGAACCCGGCGAAGGTCATGCCCACGGCGGTGACGTTGTTCTGGGGCGTCGGCCAGGTCACGCCGATCCAGTCCTCTCCGGTCGGGCTCCGCCCGCCGAAGCTGTCGGCGCTGGCGCTGAACAGCCCGTCGTTGATCCGGGCGATGCCGGGGTCGCCCTGCTGGCACCGGCGGGCGAAGGGCACGCCGCCGTTGCCGACCAGCGCCAGGTTATTGGTGATGTCCACGTTGCCGACGTTGACCGAGCCGTAGAGCGTCATTTCGGTCACGCCCACGAAGCCGGTTCCGGGTGAACCGAAGGCGGCTGAGTTGAATTCCCGGTCGTCCACGCCGGGCTCGGGTTCGCCGAACAGCCGGATGCCCCAGATGTTGGCCGGCGGGTTGTTGAGCGTGACCAGGTAGCGGCGCTGACCCCAGGAGAGGTTCATGTCCGCCGGCTCGCGGACGCCGTAGTTGTAGACCTTGTTATACGGCTTGTCCCAGGTCACGTCCGTGTGCGTCTGCCACGTGCCGTTGGGGGCGTCCAGGTACTGCACCTCGGGCGTGGACGCGAACGTCCCGCCGTCGAAGAACACGTAGTTGTCCCACTTGATGTGCGTGACCGTGGCCGGCAGCTTGAACCGATACCCGAAATAGTCGGGGGCCCCGCCCAGGAAGGTCACCATGATGCCGCGCGGGCTGCCGTCGTTGAGGCGCCACCAGGGGCTCTGGTTCCCGCCGCCGCTGGCGATCTCGAGCACGCCGGTCGGCCCGGAATGCCCGTATTCGACGGTGTCGCCGAAGCCCTGGCCGAGGTTGACCAGGTAGCGGGAGATCGGCGTGCCGTGCGTGGTGATGTCCTGTCCCGGCGGGACCACCACGACCGGGGTGCCCGGGGTCAGCGAAGCGTCGTCGTAGTAGACCGGGTTGCCGCCGACGTCCGCCCACAGGTCCACGGCGGCGATGGACTTCAGCTCGTCCGCGCTGCCCGTGTCGTACCAGGGCCCGTATCCGACCACCTGGCCGTTGTAGGAGGTGGTGTGCCAGTTGGCGTCCAGGTCCACCTCGACCTTGACCTCCACCCACTGGTCATAGACGACCGGAACGACTCCGCCGATGGCCTCGGCGTTGCCGTGCTCGTCCCAGACCGCGAGGTTGTTCTTGTCCATGCGCAACGTCAGGCCCCAACCCTTGGAGTTGGACGTGTACTTGTTCATGAGAATGACGAAGGTGTCGCCGTTGTTGGTGCCGGCGATGTACTGTTTGACCTTGAAGACCCAGGCGCCGCTGGTGTAGCCGGGGAACTGCTGGACGATGTCGTTGTTGGTGGCCAGCTTCAGCACCTTGTTGCCGGCGACTCCCGCGGGGTCGTCGGCCACCACGGCGTCGGGGAACGCGGCCCCGTCCCAGCCTTCCCAGCCTCCCTGCCCGATAATCTGGCTGCCGACCGTGTACGACTGGAAGTCGTCGGACCAGTCCGCCAGGGCC
>JABRVU010000626.1:0-2692 GCA_039961895.1 Phycisphaerae bacterium
CGCACGCTGAACGGCTTGACCACGTAGTCATCGGCTCCCCGGCGGAGGCCCTCGACCCGGTCGGCCTCTTCGCCGCGGGCGGTCAGAATGATGACCGGCAGGGTCGGACGGATGGCCCGGACCTCGCGCAGGATATCCAGACCGTCGCCCCCGGGCAGCACCAGGTCGAGCAGGATCAGGTCGCACTCGACGCCAATGGCCCGGTCGCGCCCGCTTCGCCCGTCGCCGGCCTCGAACGTCTGGTAACCCTCGAACCGAAGGGCATCGACGATGCCGCGGCGAATCGCCGGATCGTCCTCCACCACCAGCACGCGCTTGGGACTCATGGCGTGTATGCACCGCTCCGTGTCGGTTCAGGACGTCCGGCTGCGGCCTGACGGGTCGCAGGTTCGGGCGAGGAGCTCCGCTGATCGTGATCGGCGATAAGCGCGTCGCGGAACCGCCCCAGCCTGCGGTAGGCCTCCGCCGCTGCCGCCTGAAGGCGCTGCTCCTGCGCGGACCGTCCGGCCACGACGGCCTCGAGCAGGGTTCGCTGCCCAGGCGTGACCAGCTCCGTCCGGGCCACCATCACCCGCGCCACCTGGGCCGGCACCGAGAGCTCCAACGGTAAATGATAGTCGGTCCAGGCCCGCGGTACGAGATAAAAGAGCCGTTGGCCCGCGGTCTTGAAGTAAGACTGATCCCACGTGTTGAGCAGGGCATAGGCCTCGTCGGCGAACAGGCCGTCGGCCACCAGGGCTTTGTGCAGGGCCTCGCGCAGGCCGCGAAGGTTCCCGGCCGCGAAGTCGGAAGGAGCGAACGCGGCGGCGGTCGTCAACATCCCGCGCGGCGACGTCGAGAGCGCCTGACCGTCCAGCTCGCGGAAGGCCAGGGCCTGATCCTCGCGGACTTCGACCAGCCAGAGCGTCCCCATTGGGAAGCCCTTGACCGGCTCGAGGTCGTCGGCCGGTCGGATCGTGAGGGCGTCCTGATCACGCCTCACCGTCAGTGGCGCGTTCAGCCGGCCGATCCCGCGGTAGAAAAGATACTTTTCCGAATCGGTCTGCGCCGGCTTGTCGATCTGGGCGGCGGTGACGGTCGCAGAGGCCACGCCGCGCGGGGCGAGCCAGACGTTGCTGTCGGTGACCGGCCATGACTCCGTCCCGCCGACGGCGAGGCCGCGCCATTCGAGCGTGCCGGCCGGCACGGCCGCCGAAGTCTCACCGGGTGCCAAGCGCACGCCGTGCACCCGCGCATCGGGATAGAACTGCGTCAGCCAGCCGTTGCGGAACCGGGCCTTCACGTCGATCCGCAGGGGCAGCTTCGCTCCAGCCGGGGGGTAGAAATACATCACCGGCGTCTCCAGCCGCATCGTCGCCCACGGCGCCACAAAGGACAGCCCCTTGCCGAATCGCGCGGCCGCGAGGGGCACGCCCGGAGCGACTCGTTCGCCGGAGGTCGAACCGCCCGGCAGAGTGCGCAACGGCGCTCCCGGCGGGTGCCGCATCAGCACGCTCTCCACGCTGTGCACGAAGGGCGGCAGCGGCTCGTCGTCGGCGTTGAGCCCGCCGAGTGCCCGCCCGGTCTCGTCCTGAAGCGAGGTGAACGTTCCCCACTCGTGGACCACCAGCAGGTCATCGGCCATCAGCGCGCCGGCCAACCCCGACACCGCGACGATCATCGTCGAACCCATCCGCATCATGAATTGGGCACTCCTGTTTTTGGATTAAGATCCAGGATATCGGATTGCTCGCCGCGCCCGTGCCTTTCGACAGGGCCGCGCGGGCCGCTTCTGATTCGCAGTCTTGTTCGGACCCGCTCCGCGCTCGCCTTCCCCCCGCGGCTCTTTGCATGTCCTCTCTCCCTCTCCCTCACTCCTCCACTCCCTCTCCATCACTCCCTCTCCGCTACACCCCCACTCCCCCGCTTCCAATCCGAATTCCCACGTCACGCGCTTCCCGCGAAGGACCCCACCGCTGAACCCAGAACCCTGACCTCTGGCGCCACGACGCTAGAGCGCATCCAGCAACGAACTTCCCGCACCAGGCGACGCCTTGAGGCCCAGGTACTCCAGCCCGGTGGCGGCGGCGGCCAGGGCCGGCACCGGCCGGCGGATGGTTCGCCCCGCGGCCACACCCGCCCCCAGGGCCAGCATCCACACCCTCCGGCAGCCCTCATCCACGTCGCTGCCGGTGTAGAAGTCGCTGTGGTGGATGAAACCCATGCCGCCGGGCCGGTCCAGCTCCCGCCCGTGATCGGGCAGCACCAGCATGAGCGTCCGTCCGCGATAGCCGTCGAGTGTTTCAGCCGCGCGCCAGATGCGCCAGGTCAGCTCGTCGGTCCGGCGGATGGCCTCGACGTAGCGCGACCACGAACCGTAGTGAGCACAGTCGATCTCGCCGAAAGCCACGGCGAGCACCGACGGCGCGAACCGTTCCATGCAGGCCACGGCCGCGTCGGCCAGAAAGGCGTCGTGACTGGTGGTGCCGGCCCCGCCCCGCCAGGCGTCGTAGCGGATTTCGAGGAACCGTCGGGCGTCGTCCGATCGCAGCCCGCCGCGGGAGATGCCGCTGCCGGAGCGGGCCAGCTCCGCGCACTGCCTGGCCGCGGCCAGTTCCGCCTCGATCGAGCCCGACCGCGCCGCCGCCTGCATCTTCGCGGTCATCTGCTCGGCGACGGCGCGCGAAATCGTCGGCGGCTCGACCACGTTGGC
>JABRVU010000627.1:0-15395 GCA_039961895.1 Phycisphaerae bacterium
CGGCCCGGCACTTCATCGACGTGATCGACCGGCACGGCAAGCGGCTGGAAATGCTGGTCGCCGATCTCCTGGAGCTGTCCCGGCTGGAGTCGGCCCGCACCCAGTTCCGCCCCAGCGAGGTCCGGCTCGGCGAGCTGCTGGCCGAAGTGCGCGAGCAGCACGAAGAGGCCCTGGCCCGCAAGACGTTGCGCTGGGAGACGGACCTGCCGCCGGGCCTGGACCGCATCTGGGCCAACAGCCACCTGATCCGGGTCATTCTTGATAATCTGGTAGACAACGCGATCAAGTTCAGCGACCCCGGCGGGGTCGTCCGGGTCCGCTGCCGGCAGACCCCCGGTCCCGGGGGGGCCACGGTCAGCCTGGCCGTCGAGGACGAGGGCTGCGGCATCCGGCCCGAGGAGCAGGCCCGCGTCTTCGAGCGCTTCTACCAGGTCGAGCGGGCCCGCTCCGGCAGCGCGATGCGCGGCACCGGTCTGGGCCTCTCGATCGTGCGGCACGCCGTCGCCGCCATGAAGGGAACCGTCGAGCTGACCAGCGAGCCGGGCCGGGGCACCACCGTGACCGTCCAGATCCCGCAAAGCCCCGACTCGGCAGCCGTTTCCTGAGCCGGCTCAAGGGGCGCGTGGCGGGCATTCCAGGCGTACGGCGCGCTTGCGCCGTCCGGTCCCGGCGTCCGAATAGAGAATCGCGCCGTCATTCTAACCCGGCCGGGTCGCCGTGGCCGCTGCGGGCAGAATGCCACGGACGCGCATCCAGTCGGCGCAGCGCTGCGGCCAGGTTGACAGCACCGGGTCTTTGGGGGCCAGGCCCACCCCGTGCTTGCCGGGCTCATAGATGTGCAGCTCCGCCGGCACCTTGGCCTTTCGCAAAGCCAGGTAAAACAGCACGCTGTTCTCCGCGGGAACGCCCGAATCCGCGTCGGTATGAAACAGGAAAGCCGGCGGCGTGCGCGAGGTGACCTGGGTCTCGTTCGAGAGGCTCTCCACCAGGGCCGGGTCGGGCGTGTCCCCCAGCAGGCTGCGCATCGAGCCGCTGTGCCGGCTCGGGTCGCGAAAGCTGATGACCGGGTAACACAGGATCATGAAGTCCGGGCGCGAGCCGGCCCGCTCGATGGGGTCGTCGTCGTCGGCCCGGCCATCATCGAAATGCGTCCCCGCGGTCGAGGCCAGGTGGCCGCCGGCCGAAAAGCCCATGATCCCGATCCTTTTCGGGTCCACGTTCCATTCGCTCGCCCGGGCCCGCACCATGCGGATGGCCCGCTGCGCGTCCAGGAGCGGGGCGGGATGACGGTAGCGCGGCGCGAGGCGATAGCGCAGGATGAACCCGGCCACGCCGAGCGAGTTGAGCCAGTCGGCCACCTGGGCGCCCTCGTGATCGACCGCCAGCCCTCGATACCCGCCGCCGGGACAGATCACCACCGCCGCTCCGGTGGCTTTGTCAGGCGGGGGCAGGTGAACCTCCAGGGACGGCTTGTCCGCAACCTCCGTCCCCGCCGCGCCCGGCGCGCCGCCCGGCCAAAGCAGCTCGACCGCCGCCGGCGCGCCGGCCGGTGCCGGCGCCGCCGGCGCCCAAGTGCCGGCCAGAACCACCCATGCCCCCAGCACCATCACCGCCGGCCCGTGCCTGTCAATCATGCCTCGTCTCCTGCTCATGCTCTCCAATTTCGCCGCCGGCCCGGGCCCGGTCAAGTCGGCTCCACGAGCTCGTGCTTCGCGGGTGACGGAAAGGGCGGCCCGTCCATCAGCCGCGGGCGGTTCCCGCCCCGCTTTGGGCGCCCTGCGCGCGGCCCGGTATACTGGCCCGGCAAGGAGCCGCCTCATGCTCTTGACCATTCTGCGGGTGCTCTTCGTCCTGATCGTGGTAGGCGTGGCCATGAACCTGGTCGAGGCCTCCTACGAGACCATCGACCCCGTGGCCGTCCTGGTCATCACCCTGGGCGTGGCCAGCATCGTGGTGGGGCTGGACGTGCTGGTTCCCCAGAAGTCGCTGCTGTCCATTTCCGGGCTGTTCTTCGGGCTGATGGTGGGCCTGCTCATCGCCTACGGGGCCAGCTTCATCGTGGAGCTGATGGCCGATTCGTTCCGCCGCCCGATCATCGACGTCCTGGAGCTGGAGAGCGAGAAGTTCGACACCATGGTCATGACCGTCAAGCTGCTGATCGGGGTGATCTCCTGCTACATGGCCGTCAGTTTCATCCTTCAGACCAAGGATGACGTGCGCTTCGTGATCCCCTACGTCGAGTTCGCCAAGCAGCGCAAGGGCCAGCACCCCCTGATCCTGGACACGTCGGTCATCATCGACGGGCGGATCGCGGACATCCTCCAGACCTGGCCGGTGGACGTGCCGGTGATGATTCCGCGGTTCGTGCTCCACGAGCTCCAGGCCATCGCCGACTCGGGCGACCGGCTGAAGCGCAACCGCGGCCGGCGCGGGCTGGACATCGTCAACCGCCTCCAGGGCCTCGGCAAGCTGGACGTGCAGTTCCACGACCCGCGCATGACCCGCGAGGAGGGGGCCGAGCCGGTGGACCAGCGCCTGGTCACCGTGGCCAAGCAGGTCGACGGGCGCATCGTCACCAACGACTACAACCTCAACAAGGTCGCCCAGATCCGCGGGGTGGAGGTCATCAACATCAACGACCTGGCCAACGCCCTCAAGCCGGTGTTCCTGCCCGGCGAGGCCATGCAGGTCAAGATCATCAAGCCCGGAGAAGAGCCGGGCCAGGGCGTGGGCTACCTCGAGGACGGCACGATGGTGGTGGTCGAGTCGGCCCGCGAACGCATCGGCGAGACCGTGCCCATCCTGGTGACCAGCGTGTTGCAGACCAGCGCCGGGCGCATGGTCTTCGGGCGGGTCGAGGGTTCCGTGGCGGCGGACCGCTCCCGCCGCCGGCCGTGACACGCGCCCGGCTGATGCAACGGCTCCGGCGCATGGCGGACACGCCCGCGGCTCCCATTCCCGCCTCCCAGAAGATAGAATGGCCCGTTGAGGGAGTCGCGGTGGACACCACGTGGACACGCGGTGGACAGGAGCCCGGGAATGATGTCGCGCCGGACGCCACGGATCGCCCTTCAATTCGCCGCCGTCGCCCCGATCCTGCTCGGCCGCGTCGCGGGCGGGCAGGGACCGCCGCCGGTGGTCTATGTCGATGCCTCCGGCGGGCCCGCGGGCAACACCGTCCGGGCCTCGGACGGCGACCCCTTCTCGTGGTACGCCATTCCCGGCTCGTCCCAGGACGGGCTGTGGGGCCTGGTCGCGAGCGGACATGAGGGCACTTTGTTCGAGGCCGGCGGCCCCGGCGGCACCGAAGACGCCCCGCCGATCAAGACCACCCTCACCGGTCTGACGCCCGGTCAGACTTATCGCCTGTGGGTGCATTATCGATCGGCGATGGACGCCAACGGGTGCGTCCGCGCCGGGTTGTCGCCGGTCGCGTTGACCCTCTTCGACCGGCTGGGCGCCGGCGGCGCGACCGCCGGGGGCGCGGGCGTTCTGAACCTCGACATGGGCGCGGCCGGAGTGTTGCGCGACCCGCTGGGCGGTCCGGCCTTCGCCGCCAACGGCGGAACCGGCGCGGTCTTCTCCGGGCACGACCTGTGGAACCCCGTGCTGACCGCCGACGTCGCCGGCGGACTGCTCTTCGCCGACGGCAGCCCCGCGGCGGGCCTCCGCGTCAACGTCGGCCGCGAGGACGACGCCGCGCCGGGCACGGTCAACTGGTCGGCCGCCGATCTGCTCAAGAACGCCGGCGGCCAGCCCGAGGGCTTGCAGCGCAACGCCTCCGGCGGCTGGGCCAGCGAGGTGTTGCACACCTACGTGCGCGAGAACGCGGCGGCCAGTTCGCCGCGGGCCGTGGCCTTCGCCATCGAGGACGTTCCGCCCGGCCGGTACGACCTCTACGTGGTGGCGGACAATTCCTTCCACACCGCCGCGGCCGGCGATCAGCGCCAGTATCACGTCTACGCCGGCCTGGCCGACACCGCCGCGGGCAACACCGCCTTCACCGCCCTGCCGAGGCAGACCCTCACCAACGCCCAGTGGAACACCTGGCAGGCGGGCGTCAACTACGCCCGATTCAGTCTGCACGTCGCGCAGCCCGGGCAGGACGTAGTGATGGTCAGCCGGGAGGTCAGCGGTCTGGACAACAACGCGCTGATCACCTGCGCGCAGCTCGTGCCGACCGGCGACGCCCTGGGCCGGGTCGAGCTTCGCGGCCTGCTGGGAGAAACGACGGCCGACGCCGACGGCCGGATCGTTGTCCACGTCGACGACAAACCGGCCGCCGGCGGCGACGACCGCTCCTGGTACGACGGCCTGTCCTGCCAGCGCGTGCCCGCCGAACTGAAACCCCCCTTCGTGCTCATCAACGACAACGCCGGCTGGTGCTGGTTCCAGGACGAGCGGACCATCGTGCACGACGGCAAGCTGATCGTCGGATCGGTGGCCAATGCGGCCGGCTCCGAGGGCAGCGCACGCTCCGGCAACGTCGAGGTCGCCACCTATGACATGGCCTCGGGCTCGCCGCCGGTGATCAGCGTCCTGAACGCCGGGCTGCAAGCCGACGACCACAACGATCCGGCCCTACACGTGCGCCCGGACGGGAGGTTCCTGGCGGTCTATTCCAAGCACGGCAGCGACCGCATCATCCGCACCCGAGTCTCTCAGCATCCCGGCGACTCGACGAGCTGGCAGTCCGAGCTGACTTATACCGCCGGGGCGGGGGCCACCTATGCCAACGTCTTCCGACTGTCGGTCGAAAACGGCGGGCTGGGGCTGACGTACGATTTCTATCGCGGTGAGGGCTTCAATCCCAACGTCCTCACCTCGACCAACGACGGTACGGCCTGGACCTACGCCGGTCGGCTCGTGTCCATCAGCGGGCAACGCCCGTACGTGAAATACGCCTCCAACCGGCGCGATACCATCCACTTCGTCTATACCGAGGGCCACCCCTCCGAGTACGCGCCGGGAACGGGCATCTATCACGCCTTTCTGCGCGGCGGGGTGATCCACCGCTCCGACGGAACGCCGATCCGGGCCTTGAGCGCCGGGCCGATCACCCCGCAGGAGGGCACGCGCATCTTCGCCGGCGCCCAGGGCAACCGCGCCTGGACCATCGACCTGCACCTGGATGCCGATGAGCGCCCCTACCTGGTTTACTCGGTGCACAAAAGCAACGATGACCACCGCTACCGCTACGCCCGCTGGGACGGTTCGCAGTGGCGCGACTTCGAGATCGCCTATGCCGGGCAGTGCCTGTATGCGTCCCAGACCGATTACACCGGGCTGGCGGCGCTCGATCCGCACGATCCGGACCGGATGTGGATATCCACCAACGCCGACCCGGCGACGGGCGCGCCGCTGATCAGCGAGACCGACGGACGTCGGCATTGGGAGCTGTTCCGCGGCCGGACCGCCGACGGCGGGGCCGCCTGGACGTGGACGCCCGTCACCGCCAACTCACGGGTGGACAACCTGCGCCCGATCATGCCGATCAGCGACGGCGACGCCACGGCCCTGTTGTGGCTGCGGGGAACGTACGGCACCTACACCAGCTACGACCTGGACGCGGTGGCGCTGATCCTGCCGTGGGCCGACTTCGACGCCGACGGACAGGTGGACGGCGCGGATTTGGCCGTCTTCATCGCCTGCGCGACCGGCCCGGCCATGCCCTACGACCCGGGGAACCCGCCCGCCGGCTGCACGGTGGCCCCCGACGCCGCCGGCCGCATCAGCCCCGACCGCGACCGCGACGGCGACGTCGATCACGTCGACTTCGGCGCGTTCCAGGCCCGCATGACGGGGCGCTGAAGACGGGCTGGGCGACCGGCCAGGGCCCGCCCACGTGTGAACAAGAAAGAGGCGGGCCTGAAAGCCCGCCTCCACGTGTGTTCAACCTTCGCCGCTGGCGCCGCGGTCTTACGGGACGCACCCGGGCGTGATGGCGATCGACCAGCTGACGTTCGGAGCAGTGGCGCACTTGGCGAATTCGCCCAGGTCGAATGCATCCACGTCGCCGTCGGTCGTCGGTCGATCGAAGCATTCACAACCGGCCGCCAGCGGCTGGCCGTCGCCCGAGAAGCAGAGCTGGGCGGCCGCGAAGTCCGCCTGGTCCACGTCGCCGTCGCCGTCGGCATCGGCGAAGGGGAAGTTGCAGACGATGGCGTCATCGCGGATCTCCGCCTGGTCGATCAGGCCGTAGAAACCATAGGCCTGCGTCCCGTTCACGCTGGTCACGTGGTTGCCCACCACCAGGGTGTGGGCGCTGGGAGCGGCCATCCCCACCACGCCCAGTTGCGTCACCTCGTTGTAGTCGTTGTAGGGGACGAACTCGATGCGCTTGACCCCGTCCAGGTAGGCCCGCACGGTCGCCCCGTCCCAGACCAGCTTGGCCCGGTGCCACTGGTGCGGGGCCACGTCCTGGGTGTCGGTGAACACGTGCAGCACGGTGGCGGTCGCCTCCCCATGGGCCCGGTGGGCGTTGGCGGAAGTGTAGAACACCGTCAGGGGGTTGCCGGTGGCGCTGCGGCCCAAACCGAAGGCCAGGCGCGAGTCACCGGCGCTCATCCGCTGCGAGAACAGCCGGCGGGTGAGAGTGGCCGTGCCGGTCTGCAAGGTCGGGTCCCACGAGTTGAAGATGCATTCGAACGTCACCTTGTTGGCCAGGTTGCCGGAGTTGCTGGGGATATTGGTCTCGATGCTGGCCGACCGTTCGACCGGGAAGTACATGGCGGTTTCGCCCGCCAGCCCGAGCGGATCGACCTCCGGCGGCGGGGCGGTGACGCCGGCCTGGCCGTACTTCACGTAGCGCATCAGGTCGGGCGTCACGGCATAGCCGCCCGTGCCCAGGTATCCGGCGACCGCCGTGTCGATCGAGCTGATGAACCCGCGACGGCCGTCGCCGGGTTCGATCTCCAGGCCCGTGACCGGCTGCTGATCGTGGGCCACGGGCTGGCCCTTCTCCGTCTCGAAGCTGGAGGCCCAGACGAGACGATCGGTGTGCGCCGGGGCGTTGATCATCATCTCGGCCGGGGTCAGGACTTTGTCGTACACCCGGATCTCGTCGATCATGCCGTTCCAGTTGCGCGAGTCGATCTCCGACTGGAAGCGGTCGTTGCCGATCACGATGGGGGCGGTGCCGGTGTTGGCCAGGTTCGCGTTGGCGGAGACCTCCAGCGCGCCGTTGAGATAGGCCTTGACGGTGCGGTTGGCCGGCGCGGGGTCGGTGCCGTCGTACACCGCGGCGAAGTGGTACCAGGTGTTGGCCAGGATCGGCGTGGTCCCGTACTGGACGAGAGTGCTGCCGGCGGAATTCACGTAGGCCAGCCCCAGCACATTGATCGGGTTGGGAACGGTGCTGATGGGGGCACTGGCATCGACGACGCTCTCATAGGTCGAACCGATCCGGATTTCGTCGATCTCCCCCTGTTGATTGTTCTGGTCGCATCGGATGTGAAGGCGATCCAGAATGGCGTTGGAATTCGCGTTGGCCACCCACCCGTCGGCCCGGGCATTGGTTGCGCCCCGGTGGACCGGCGGAAGGGCCAGCAGGCCGGCCTCGGTCGCGGGAATGACGTTCCCGTCCAGGCCGCCCTGCGTGCCGGTCGGCTCGAACACCCACATCGCCGCTTCATCGCTGGAAGCGGCATGACAGACGAGCTTCACCACTACGAAATAGGTGGTGCCGTTGATGACCTGGGCGGTACTGGTGCCGGTGCCGGTATTGGACTGCGCGCCGCCGGCGACGGCCAGCGAGAACCGCGGCGGATTGCCGCTGTTGATGGCGATGAGCAGACGGAGGTTGTAGATGTTGTCGAAGAACCGCAGGAAGATCGCGCTCCCGCCGCCGGGGGTCGTCCCGGTCCAGGCCTTTCGCGTCAGGAAGCTCACCCACATCACCTTGCCTTCCGTGCCCATGTCCACGGAGGACTTCATCAGCCGTTCGGCGACGCCCGGGCCGCTGGAACTGCCGAAAGAGACCTTCGTCCCGACGGCCGTCGGCTTGACCAGCGGAGCGGTGAAGAGGATCCCGTCGTAATTCAGGCCCGGCCCCGGATCGGCCAGCGTCGCGGGCACCGCGGCGGCGGTCTCGCCGGAGGTGGTGTGGACCCATTGGCTGCCGGCTTTCCAGCCGGTGCCCCCACCACCGCCCACGAGCGTGCTGCCGGCGTAATCGAATCCTTCGTAATCGAAGAGCCCTTCAGTCGCCGGCGGCTGATAGTTGCTGAGCCCCACCGAAAACCGGATGGCCCCGTCCTGATTGGAACGCATGTCGCCGTAGAGCCGCACCGGGACCGTGGTCTGGTAGTTGATCACGTCCGCGTAGGCGGTGTTGAAGTAGCCTTCCACCGTGGTGGCCTGGTTGAGGTTGTAGGGCAGCCCGGCGACGTTCCCGCTGGGCAGCTCGGTATTGATGGCCGCGCGATGGTTGTCCGCGAAGTAGAACGCGGTGAGACCGGCGGCCCCGAAGGGGTCCAGCGTCGGCGAGATGTTCCCCACGCCCGGCATCCCGTACTTCTTGTAGAGATAGGCCGGCGCAATGGGATAGGGCGCCGAAGCCGAGTCCAACTGATCGGCCTCGCCGAACCCGTCGTCATCCGGCGCGGGCGTCCCGAGCGAGTTGTCCACCGCGTCGGGCTCCGGCGGGGTGGCCGGATCGGGGTCCGGCTCATTGTCCGGGTCGGCGACCTGCCCATGCGTCACCGGCGCCTTGTTGAGGGTCTCGAAATCCGACCGCCAGAGGACCGCCGCCCGGCCAGAGGAAGTGAGAACCAGGGTCATGACAACGGCCAGCACGGCGATCGCGCACCGCGACGATCCCAGACGGCAGGGTGTTCGGCTCAAGGTTGGCTCCTTTCCGCGCTAACAAGAAGGTTGAATGGACGACCCGCCGTGAACTTCAGAAAGGCTCAAGTCCCATCAGCACGCGCGGGGTGGCTCTACCGCTGAGTGTACCGGATCGGCCGCGGGCGTTTCAACGAGAAAACGCGCCGAGACGCAGTTTCTTCACTCTCAAGGCGTTAGCAGCGGCGATGCAACCGCCGGCCGGCTGCAATTCTTGCCTTGATGAACGGGCCCGGGCGGGTACCCTCGCGCAGGCCCTCTCATCGGGTCGAAGAGGGGGGTTTGTCAGGATCCGTGGCGGCGGGTTCGGCTTCTTCCAGCGGCTCCCGCGCGGCCAGGTGATGCCCGAACCAGGTGGTCAGGGCCACGTACAAATACCCGACCATGAACAGGCACAGGAAAGGGATGCCGATGGTGATGCGCATGTCGCCCAGGGCCATGAACAGGCAGGCCATCAGGTACAGCCCGACGGCCAGCTCGACGTATGGCTGCCACCTGATGCGCCGCTGCTTGACCCGCCGGACGGAGAGCCGCTGCCGCCACTGCCCGCCGGCCTCGGCCGTCACCCCGAACTTGGGCGTCCGCACGAACTCGTTGGACCTTCCGAACAGCCCGTCCAGCACCGCCCGGGCGTTGTTGAACGCGATCCCGATCCCCAGCGACATCAGGAACGGAAGATACTTGAGGCTGTCGGCCCAGGTGCGGAACAGGGCCCGCTGGCTGGCCACGTAAAACGTGCTGGCCGAGCACGTCGCCACCAGCAGGATGCTGGCGTCGAAGACGTACCGCTGCCAGCCCTCGGGAAACACGTGCACCTTGATGTACACGATCGGCGCCAGCATCAGCGTCAGCAGCACCACGTAGAGATAGACCGTGCAGGAGGTCAGGTGAAAGAACGCTTCCAGCTTGATCCGCAGGGGCAGGTTGGAGCGCAGGATGGTCGGCAGGAGCTTGCGGCAGGTCTGGGCCCCGCCCTTGGCCCAGCGGTACTGCTGCTGCTTGAAAGCCTCCATGTCCGGCGGCAGCTCGGCGGCCGAGGTCACGTCGGGCAGGAAGATGAACTTCCACCCGCGCATCTGGGCCCGGTAGGACAGGTCGAGGTCCTCGGTGAGGGTGTCGTGCTGCCAGCCGCCGGCGTCGTCGATGCAGGTCCGCCGCCACATGCCGGCCGTGCCGTTGAAACTCATGAACCGCCCCGACCGGTTGCGGGCCGCGTGCTCGATCACGAAGTGCCCGTCCAGCAGGATGGCCTGAGTTTTGGTCAGCAGCGACTGATCGCGGTTGATGTGCTCCCAGCGGGCCTGGACCATCCCGACGGCCGGGTCGGTGAAGTAGTCGATGGTCCGCTGGAGAATGTCGGGCGGAGGGACGAAATCGGCGTCGAAGATCAGGATGAACTCGCCGGTGGCGGTCTGAAGGCCGTGATGCAGGGCCCCGGCCTTGTACCCTTCCCGATTCTCGCGGTGGATGTAGTGGATGTCGTAGCCGGCCCGCCGCCAGTATTCGACCGCGGCCCGGGCGATCTCGACGGTCTCGTCGGTCGAGTCGTCGAGCACCTGGATTTCGAGCCGGTCCTTCGGATAGTCGATGCGGCAGGTGGCGTCGATGATCCGCCGGGCGACGGCCTGCTCGTTGTACATGGGCAACTGGATGGTCACCCGCGGCCGGACCCGGAAGCAGGCGTTCAGTTTCGGCGTGTTGCGGCGGTGCTTGTAATAGAGATGGACCAGGTGATAGCGGTGCAGCCCGTAGACGCACACCAGGGCCAGGACCACCATGTAGGCGGCCAGAAACGCCGTGAGCCAGGGTCCGTCGCTCCAGTTCAGCGCGGGCCAACCCCACATCAGGAGAGGTGAAAAGAAGGCTAAAGCCGACGTCACGTCAGTCGCTCACGTTGCTCAGCAACCGGGTCGTACCGTTCCGTCGGTTTCGTGCTGACGCTACCTTATTGCTCCGAGGTTCCGTCCCTGGCCCCCGGCCGCGATCATCACGGGCGGCGAGTGCATCCTGAAACCCGTGGGGCGCAAACCCGTGGGGCGCAAACCCGTGGGGCGCAAACCCGTGGGGGACCGCCTTCCAGCCGGTCGATTTCAGGATTCCAGGACGCCCTCATACGCGGAAGTCCTTGATACCTGCTTTGATGATGGCCCCTTCGGCCGGCGGAGTCAAGCGCGACCGCGGCTCCGCCCGGCCACGCCCGCCGAAAGGTGATCGGCGACAAGGGCATGCGCCGCATCTTGAGCGCGCAAGACTCACCGCGTCGCATACCGCCCGGCGATGGTGTTCCGTAGGACCGTTAGGCGCTGCGAAGTTGGGCTTCCTTGCCGGCGTAGCGGGTGGCCACCAGCTTTTTGGCCAGGCCGACCAGGTAAAACGAACCGGTGATGCAGATCAGGTCCTCGCGGGTGACGGCCCGCTCGGCGATGTCGAGGGCTTCCTCGAGGCCGGCGGCCACCTGGGCCATCTTGCCGCTGCGCTCGATATAGGCGGCGGCGAGCTCGGCCGGGTCCGCCGAACGCGGCGAGCCCGTGCCGGTGAAGATCACCTTGTCGGCCCCCAGCTGGATGTGATCCAACATGCCGGGAATGTCCTTGTCCGACCGGCAGCCGAAGATCACCACCATCGAATCATAGGCGACGTTCTGCCCGATGGCCCGCATGAGGGCCTCGACGCTGGCGGCGTTGTGGGCCCCGTCCACCATGATGCGCGGGTTCTGATGGATGACTTCCATCCGCCCGGGCAGGTGGGCCTTGGCCAGACCCTCGATGGCCTTCTGGTCCTCGATCGGGTAGCCGCGCTCCTTCAGGATGCTGATGATCGACAGGGCCAGCCCGCAGTTGATGGCCTGGTGATCGCCGGGCAACGGCACCGGCAGATGTTCGAACCGCGTGGTTGGGGTGGTCAGGCTGACCCGCGTCTGGGGGCCGCTGGCCCGGGAAGACTCGAACCGGTAGCTGAACTCGATATCCTTGCCGGTGAAGCGGAGCGGGGCCCGGGCCTTCTCCGCGACGCGCAAGAGCACCTCGCGGACCTCCGGGGCCTGAGGAGAGCTGACCGCCGGCACGCCGGGCTTGAAGATGCCGGCCTTTTCCTCGGCGATCTGGGCCAGGGTGTGGCCGAGCTGGTTCACGTGATCGTAACTGATACTGGTGATGGCGCAGACCTCGGGCTTGAGGACGTTGGTTGAATCCAGCCGGCCGCCCAGGCCCGTCTCGACGACGGCCAGGTCCACCTTCTTCTCGACGAAGTGAAGGAAGGCCATGGCGGTCATCATCTCGAAGAATGTCGGCTTGTCCTTGGCCAGCCGCCGGGTAACGGGGGCCATGCGCGTCATCAGCCGGGTGAACTCGGACTCGGGGATCATCGTGCCGTTGATCTGGATGCGTTCTCGGACGTCCACGAGGTGAGGCGACGTATACAGCCCGATCTTCATCCCGCAGTTCGAGAGCATGGACGCGAGCATCATCGCGGTCGAGCCCTTGCCCTTGGTGCCGGCGATGTGAACGCTCTTGAGGGCCTTATGGGGGTTGCCCAGAGCGGCCAGCAGCCGGTTCATTCGAGACAAGTTGAAATTGCTGGTGTTATAGCCGACCCGAGTCATTTTCTCGTAGTTGGCCATCGACTCGAGAAAGCTCAGGGCCGCGTTGTAGGTGCGAATGCCCGTTCCTGATGCCTTCTGCCGTGCCTTCGGACGGAGAGGGAGTGACCGTGCCATGGGGGATATCCTAACAGTCCTTTGCCATCACGTCAATCAGAGCCGGCCCTCCGGCTCGCCAAAGGTCGTCATTGTGACGTAACCTTATATCACAAATGATTATAGTTGCAAGTGGCGAGATGAATTCCCCCTGTGCATTCCGCTCTGCCAGCCGCAACCCGTTGGGTTCCAAGCCAATCTCCCACCTAGAGTTAGACACGCTAATGGGTCCGAGGTTGCCGCGGAATCAAGAAGTGATGGTGTAACTGCCGATGAAGTAGGTGGATAGGTGCCAGAACCGCGTCGAACTGGCCTGCCCATCGACCCATTGACGACAATCCGACATCTGGGGGCGATTTGGGGTAGGTACCACCTGCCGCACTGGCGGAGCGTCCAGGGTCGTCGCGTATCGTATAAAGGGGAAGGCCCTGGAACCGGAAGCGGCGGTCGGAATCGGATGCGGGGAAGTCCGATCATTCAGACGGAGGGTGGATTACCCGGCATTCTTTCCCCTCTTGCTCTCGACTATACTGAATGGAGCATCCGCCGTTTCGGAACCCGGAGGTCATCCGAACGGGCCGACGTCCCTCTTCGGGCATTGATGTCTTAAAGGAGTTGCGATGAGCGCATCGCGGAAGCCGCCAGTACGGAGCCGGTTTGCACGAGCCGTTCTGTCTCCACTCGCCGTCGCGGTGCTGCTCTTGCGGACGGCGCCGGCGCCCGCGGCGGACGGCCAGGCTCAGGCCGCCGGGCGGGTCGAATTATCGCCGGAGATGCGCAAGGGGCTCGCCGCCCTGGGAACGGGACAGTTCCAGGAGGCGTTCAACCTGATTCACCAGGCGGCCAAGGGAGCGCTTCAGTCCGGCGCCGATCCGCGCATCGCCCACATCGACCGGTGGCTCGCCGATTTCGAGAAGCTCCAGAACGAGCGGGCCGCGCGGGCCCTCAAGGATTACGAACAATACGTCGCCTGGGCCCGCGAGGACGCGGAGAAACAGCGCTGGCAGTCGGCCATCCGCTACGCGAGCATGGCCTTCAACACCGCCGTGGACCAGGACGCCTTCCGCAAGGAGGAATGGCTGCGGAAAGTGGTGGAAGGCGCGGAGTCGGCGGCCCGCGAGTATGAAGAGAACGGGCAATGGGTCAAGGCCGCGCGCATCTACTACCGCCTGACCGACATCTTCCCGCGGAACAAGGTGTACAAAGAGGCCCTCCAGCGCAGCCAGGCGCACCTGCGGCTGGATTTCACCTATTCGCCCGACTCGGACTGGGAGGCCGCGGTCAGCAACATCACGCCGGACATGGCCAAGGACGCCTTCCGCAAGATCGAGACCGAATACATCACCGAGCCGAACTTCAAGGAGGCCGCCCAGGCCGCCCTCAAGCACCTCCTGCTGATGACCCAGGAGAAGAAGATCGCCTCGGTGTTCAAGCGAATGGAGTCCGAGGAGGCGGTCCAGGAGTTCCGCCAGCGGGTCGGGGCCCGGCTCAAGGACGTGGAGGAGGCCGACGACCTGACCGCCCAGGACCTCATCAACCATTTCGACCGGGTCCTGCGGATCAACGACGAGACCCGCCTGTTCCCGCGGACGGTGCTGATCCACGAGTTCGTCCACGGGGCTCTCCGCCCGCTGGACCCGTACAGCGACATGTTGTGGCCTTCCGATCTGCAGGAGTTCAACAAGCACACCCAGGGCAAGTTCAGCGGGGTGGGGATTTCGATCCACAAGGACCCCGGCGAGCCGCTGCGGGTGGTTTCGCCGCTGGAGGACAGCCCGGCGTATAACGCGGGGATTCAGGCCGGAGACCTGATCACGGCCATCAACGGGCAGCCCTCCCGGAAGCTGACCATCACCAAGGCGGTGCGCGAGATCACCGGCCCGCCCAACACCACGGTCACCCTGACCATCAAGCGCCCCAGCCTGGACAAGGAATTCGACGTCACCCTGGAGCGCAAGGAGATCACCATCTTCACGATCAAGAGCTTCGAGCGCGACGAGCAGGGGCGCTGGAAGTACATGATCGACCCCGAGAACAAGATCGGCTACCTGCGCATGACCAACTTCACCGAGAACACCATCGACGAGTTGAGGGAGGTGATCGGAAAGCTCAGGAGCGAGGGAATGCGCGGGTTGATCTTCGATCTGCGCGGCAATCCGGGCGGGCCGCTCAAGTCCGCGGTGGACGTGTCGGACATGTTCCTGGAGGGCCGGAAGAAGATCGTGGCCACCAAGGACCGTCACGGCAAGCCGTGGGAGCAGTCCTCCTCGCCGGATTCGGACGGCCGGTCGGGCGCGGCCCCCGCCCACTTCACCGACTTCCCCATGATCGTGCTGGTCAACGGCTCGAGCGCCAGCGCCTCGGAGATCGTGAGCGGCGCGTTGCAGGTCCACCGACGGGCACTCATCGTCGGCGAGCGCTCCTTCGGCAAGGGCAGCGTGCAGCAGGTCCTGCGGCTCAACAACACCAACCAGGCCTACCTGAAGCTGACCACGGCCAAGTATTACCTGCCCAACGGGCGCTGCCTGCACCGCGAGGAGGACGCGACCACCTGGGGCGTGGACCCGGACGTGGAGGTCAAACTGGTTCCCAAGGAGGTGGTCAAGGTCCTGGAGCTGCGGATGAACAACGACGTGCTCAAGGGCAAGAACCAGGAGAACTTCACCAAGGACTACGTCAAGAGCGTGACCGCGTTCCGGACGGCGACGCGACCGGCCCGCGGCGGGCAGGCGACCGACAAGGAGCAGGAAGACTCCAAGGACAAGGCCGGCGACAAGGAGGAGGGCGACGAGGAAAGCCTCGACGAGGAGGAGGACGAGGAGCTGGCCGAGTCCCAGCGGCCCGATCCGAATGAGTT
>JABRVU010000628.1:0-6416 GCA_039961895.1 Phycisphaerae bacterium
GACCGAGCCGGGCCCGGGATGCCTGGGCAACCCGGAACCCCCGATGACCCCACCCCAGCCGCTCGGCCATGGCTCGAATGCTGAATCGCGTCAAGAGGCGTCCTTTGCTCAGGGCCTGGGGAAAGAAGTTCGACCGGCCGGAAGGGCCGCCGCATGCGACACCTCCGGTCGGTTGCTCCCGGCCCGCGTCGCGGTGCAGGTGTGACCATCTATCGTTTTCTTCCTCTCACGAACTCTCCGTTCCCGTGCCTGAGGGCCTTGCATTCCGCGACGCCGGGGGACAGGGGGGTCACTCGGGCATCGGCGTCCAGAGCAGGCGCAGCAGCTCATCGGGTATTTCGTGGACCCTGGCAATCGTCTTCTGGGTCTCGGTGATGAAGAGCCGGCCGTCGTCCCAGATGAAATCGGGATAGCTGATGCGGACTCGCGGATCCTTGGCGGCCAGGACGGCGACCGGGCGGCCCCAGTGAATGACTTTGCCATCGGGAGAGTCCCGCTCGACGCCGCCCAGCAGGAAGGCCGGGTTGCGCCCCTGGTAGTCGCGCCCGTTGTGATTGTGGAACCAGTAGAGGTAACGCCCGGCGTAAGGGCCTTCGGTCAGCCTGCGGACGAAGTTGGCGGCCCGCGGGTGGTTCACGCGCTCTCCGCCCGGCCGATAGGTCATGAACGCCGGCGGCGTCCAGGTCCGCCCGCCGTCGCGCGAATAGGCGTGGCAGGGGTGCCCGGCCACGGTGCGGTAGGTGCAGAACAGCGACCCGTCGGACAGCGCGGTCAGATTGGCCTCGTCAGCGATGGGCCCCTCCGGCGAGCGCAGGCCGACCTCGCCTTCCGGAAGCGTCTCCCAGTGAAACTTGTCGGGGTCGTCCTCGGTGAGGATGTTGTCGCTGCGCAGAAACCAGCCTTCGGAGGAGGCCATGAAACCCTGGCCGAACGCGCCTACCTTGGCGAAGCCCAGGTAGGCGGCGCCGTCGTGGATGATGGGCTTGCCCACGCCCCAGAAGAAGCGCACCTTGCCCTGGTAGGGATTGCGGCGGTCGATCTCGGTCTCGCGCACCGGGATGTACCAGCGGCGGCTCGACCAGGTCCGCCCGCCGTCGTCGGAATACTTGAGCGCGTATTCGCCGAGCGTGTCCACGCGGGCCCCGCCCCCGATCACGTTTCGCAGGTTCGCGGCGTTGTAGGTATAGAAGACGTAGACCCGCCCCCTGGGCGTGAGCAGGGGCATGACCCACGAGGCCTCGGGCCCGTCGGCCGGCTCGATATCGGTCAGCGGTTCCCAGTTCCGGCCGCGGTCCCGGCTGCGCGTGGAGACGACGTGCTGGCCCTTCGAGCCTTCGCGGCCTTTGCCGGTGGTCAGCGTGCACAGCCAGGTGCCGTCGGGCAGCTTGACCACGTAGGGCTGGTCGGCGTAGCCCTCCGAGGGGATCGTCCAGCCGGTCTCGATATCCACCGGCGGTACGCTCTGCGCCGGCCGGGTCGCGGGCCCCTGGGCGTACGACACGCCCGCCGGCAGCAGCAGAAGCATCGGAACCAGCCATCGTGATCTCATGGTTTCAACCCGGGACACGAACCGGCCTCACACCTCGGGCAGCAGATACGGCGCCCGATACGCGCGGGTCAGGAGCCCGGCGGCCTCGGGATCGTCGATGATCTGTTCGCGCTGGGCATCCCAGCGGATCTTCCGCCCGGTGCGATAGGCGATGTTGCCCAGATGACAGACGGTCGTGGCCCGATGGCCGATCTCGACGTCGGCGTTGGGCGGCTGGCGCGTTCTCATGCAGTCCAGGAAGTTGCGGATGTGACTGCGGCTGAGGGCCTCGGGCATCATCGCCGGCGCTCGCGGCGTGCCTACCACCAGCGTAGGCGGCCCGCCCTTGCCCGGCAACACCTCGAAACCGGCCCGGTCGATGTACAAGGTGGCCTCGCCCCCGTGAAAGAGGATGCCGAACTGGCTGACCTCCCGGTTGTAGCCGCAGGCCTCGCGGATCATGAACTCGAGGTTCCAGCCGGGGTATTCCCATAAGGCCCGCACCGTATCCGGCGTCTCGTAGGGCTCCTGGTCCATGACCTTGGTGCCGGCCGCCGCCGCCGACAGCGGGGCCTGCACGTCCATGAACCACTGGATGGTCTCCATGTGATGGGTGCCCATGTCGGTCATCTGCCCGCCGGCGTAATCCCAGTAGAAGCGGTGCGCGCCCGAGCAGCGCGAGCGGTCGTAGGGTACCTTCGGCCGCGGGCCGAGCCATAAGTCCCAGTCCAGGTACGAGGGCGGATCCTCCCTGGGCGGGCGCCTGACGCCCGGCCAGCGGTTCTCGACGATCCAGGTGAAGACCTCGCCGATCTTGCCGAGCTGGCCGGAGCGGACGATCTCGCGGGCCTGGGCGTAATGTTCGCCGCTGCGCTGCTGGGTGCCGACCTGGACCACGCGGTCGTGCTTGCGGGCCGCCTGCACCATCCGCCGGCCCTCGGCCACGCACAGAGACAGCGGCTTCTCGACGTACACGTCCTTGCCCGCCTGGCAGGCCTGGATGGTGATGATCGCGTGCCAGTGGTCGGGCGTGCAGACCACGAAGGCGTCGATGTCCCTGCGGTCCAGCAGCCTGCGGTAATCCTGGACGACTTCGGTCTTCTCTCCGGCGATCTTGCGGGCCGCATCGGCCGCCCGCAGGTTGACGTCGCAGACCACCGGCACCTCGACGCCCGGCTCGTTCTTGAAGATCTTGAGGTTGAACTGCCCCTGACCGCGCGTGCCGACGAAGGCCAGACGGATGCGCTCGTTGGCCCCGGCCGGGCGGCTCTGGGCGCTGGCCGACCGGGCCAGCCAACCGGCCCCCGCCAGGCCGGCCGCTCCCGCTCGAGCGCCCTTGAGAAACCCGCGGCGACTGATCCGATAGATTCCGTGTCCGCTCATGGTAACACCCTTCGGTGGGTTTCTTACCACGCGCACCCTGAAAGCCGCGTGGGAACGGCTTCCAGCCGGTCGGTTTTCGGTGTTTCAGGGCGCGCCCAAACGGCCCGCGGCCCGCGGCGCCAGATCCAGCATCCGCAATCCCCAATCCGCATTCCGCAATTCCCTATTTCACTTCGCTCATCTTGACCGCGCAGCGGTTCCTGGCGGCGATGAGGGCGGCCTCGAGGACGCGCTGGGTCTGGTAGGCGTCCTGGAAATCCGGCAGCGGCACGACCGGTTTCTGCCCGCCCAGGACGCGCAGGATGTCGGCCGCCTGGTTCACGAAGGCGTGTTCATAGCCCAGGATGTGGGCGTCCGGCCACCAGGCGCTCACGTAGGGGTGGTTCCCGCCGGAGGTGCACATGATCCTGGTCCAGCCCTGCACCTTGCGGTCGGCGGTGGCGTCGAAGTAATCGAGGTAGTTCATGTCCTCGAAGCGGAAGCGCAGGGCGCCCTTCTCGCCGTGAATCTCGAAACCGTTCTGGTTCATGCAGCCGGTGGCCAGGCGCGAGCATTCGAAGCTGCCGATGGCTCCGCCCTTCCAGCGGGTGATGAACAGCACCGAGTCATCGACGTCCACCTTGCCCTTCTTCGCGCCGCCCTTGGCCCCGGCGGCGATTCCGCCGGCGGAAACGGCCGTCGGGATGGTCCGTTCCTTGATGAACGTCTCGGCGATCGAGCCGGCCACCTCCACCACCTCGTCGCCGGTCACGAAGCGGGCCATGTCCACGATGTGGGCGTTGAGGTCGCCGTGGGCGCCCGAGCCGGCCAGCTTCTTCTGGAAACGCCACAGCAGCGGCGTGCTCGGTCCGCCCCATTCCTGGAGATAGACGCAACGGACGTGGAAGATGCGCCCGACCCTGCCCTCGCGGACCATCTGGTGGGCCAGCGCCACCGCCGGCACCCGCCGGTAGTTGTACCAGACGAAGGTCTTGACCCTGGCCGACTTGGCCATCTCGGCCATGGCCCGGGCGTCGGCCAGCGTGCCGGCGATGGGCTTCTCCGTGGCCACCGGCTTGCGGTTCTCCATCGCGTAGATGGCCGGGGCCGCGTGCATGTGGTTGGGCGTCACGATGTCCACGAAGTCGATCTCCCCGTCGCGGATCACCGACTTCCAGTCGTCGGAAAAGTTCCGCCAGCCCCAGCGCCGGGCGAAGACCTCCGGGTTCTCGCTGGCCATCCCGAAGCTGGTGTGCATGACCGGCTCGAGCGGCAGGTCGTTGAAGAACTTGGCCACCTTCAGATAGGCGTTGCTGTGCGTCCGGCCCATGAAGCCTTGCCCGATCAGGGCCACGTTGCAGGTTTTCTTCGCCATCGTGCGTGCTCCTCTTCGTTCCGCGCGGGTTGATGGAATCGACTCGTCGCGCGAGCCCGTGCGACCGCCGGGTTCGCGCCACCTGTATAATCAGCCGGCAGAGGGGAATCAAGAATGGGCCCGCACCGCGTCTTCTTCACTGGGCCGGTGACGCCGCTTCACGGGGAAGATTCCCTGGGCTGGAAAGGGCTTGTTCGGCCGGCGCTGATGATCGGCTCCTCGTCCCGGTCGCGGAAGGGTTGGGGATCTTCCACGGCCGGTACGGGTGCGGCCGCTGCCTTCATCGCCGCCAGCCTCTTGTGTCATACACCCCGTCGAGACCGCCGGGACTGCCTTGCGAGGACACTCCGCCCGCGCTATGATGGTCGCGGGCCTGGAACCACCTGTTTCGAATGCGATCCCGGCGTGCCGTGATGGAAGCGCGAAAGCAGGACCTCTTGACTTCGTTCGGCCTGTTGATCCTCAGGCTGGGCGTGGGCGGATACATGGCGACCCACGGTTGGGGGAAGGTGCGGATGCTGATCGCCGGCGATTTCTCCGGCATGGGCGACCCCATCGGCCTGGGCAATGCCTTGAGCCTCCTCCTGGTGACGATGGCCGAGTTCCTCTGCGCCCTGCTGGTGATGGTCGGGTTGGCCACCCGACTGGCGGCGGTTCCGGTCGTATTCGCGATGGGTGTGGCGGCCTTCGTCGCCCATGGCGCCGATCCCTGGTCCATGGAGAAGGCCGCCAAACTGTTCATGAGCGGCGCGGCCTCATCCTGGGCCAGCAAGGAGCCGGCCCTGCTGTTTCTGGTTCCGTTCCTGGCCCTGGTATTCACCGGTGCCGGACGGCTTTCGGTGGACGGTTGGCTCTGGCCGCGCTGGCGCGAGCGCCGCTCCCGGCTCAGGACGGCCGGTACGCTTCCCCCGGAGCCGGATCAAGGCTGACCCACGCCCCGGATTGCCCGCGGTCGGCTTGGAGTCGTGAAGTCGTCGATTGCCCCATTCGAGGAGCATGGAATGAGTCACGTGCGCGTCCTGGTCGGTACGAAGAAAGGCGCTTTCATCCTGACTTCGGACGGCCAGCGCCGGAAATGGGAGGTCAGCCCCCCGCTCTTCGCCGGGTGGGAGATCTATCACATGAAGGGCTCGCCCGCCGACCCCGACCGCATCTACGCCTCCCAGACCAGCGGCTGGTTCGGGCAGATCATTCAGCGTTCCAGCGACGGCGGCAAGACCTGGGAGACCCCCGGCGGAGGGCCGCAACCCGGGCCGTTCGGCATGCCCGGAGGCGAGAGCAACAAGTTCGTGTATGACACCTCTCCTGAGACGGGAAAGCCCCTGACCACGCATCAATGGTATGACGGCACGCAGCATCCGTGGGAGTTCAAGCGCGTCTGGCACCTCGAGCCGTCACTGACCGATCCGGATCACGTTTACGCCGGCGTGGAGGACGCGGCCATCTTCCACTCGACCGACGGAGCGGCCAACTGGCGCGAGCTTCCCGGTCTGCGCGGGCACGAGTCCGGCTCGACGTGGGCGCCCGGCGCCGGTGGAATGGGCCTGCACACCATCCTGCTCGATCCGGGCGCCCCCGGGCGCATCTTCATCGCCATCTCGGCGGCCGGCTGCTTCCGCACCGACGACGCCGGCAAGACCTGGAAGCCCATCAACCGCGGGCTGAAGTCCGAATACATCCCCGATCCCGACGCCGAAGTCGGCCACTGCGTCCACCGCATCGCCATGCATCCCGCCCGGCCCGACACCCTGTTCATGCAGAAGCACTGGGACGTGATGCGCAGCGACGACGCTGGCGAATCCTGGCACGAGATCAGCGGCAACCTGCCCACCGATTTCGGCTTCCCCATCGAGGTGCACGCCCACGAGCCCCAGACCATCTACGTCGTGCCCATCAAGAGCGACTCGGAGCACTATCCGCCGGAGGGCAAGCTGCGCGTCTATCGCAGCCGGACCGGCGGCCACGAGTGGGAGGCCCTGACCCGGGGCCTGCCGCAGAGCGACTGCTACGTGAACGTGCTGCGCGACGCGATGGCGGTCGATTCGCTCGAACCCTGCGGCGTGTACTTCGGCACCACCGGCGGGCAGGTCTACGCCTCGCCCGACGGCGGCGACAACTGGTCGCCCATCGTGCGCGACCTGCCCGCCGTGC
>JABRVU010000629.1:0-1700 GCA_039961895.1 Phycisphaerae bacterium
GAGCGGGCGATTGCTCTTGACCCGCACGGTGACGGTGGTCCGCGGCAGGCCGGCCAGCCCTCCCTGGGGCAGCGGACCCTCATACGCCGACTGGCGCGTGTAGTCCGGCGGCGTCACCCGGAACGTCACCTCCTGAAAGCGGGGCACGGACAGGACCTCGATGCCGTACCGTCGGCTGCGGGCCCGCCCGTCGCGGACGAAGTAACGCTGCCGCGCGGTGACGCTGGTGATGCTCGCCCGCCACGCACCGGAGGGCTCGGGAAACATGGGCAGCGCTTCTTCGCGCCGCCCGTCGGAGGTCAGCACCAGTTCGAGGCGTTCGGGCACGCCTCCGGTCGCGGTCGCGCGGACCTCGAGCCCTTCGCCGTAGACCACGCTGGCGTCGCCGGGCTGGACGCTGAACACGAGACGCGAATAAGGCGGATGATCGCCGAACGGATCGGTGAAGCGCAGCCACTGGGTGGCAGCCAGCCTCGGTGCGGCCAGGGCGGCGATCGCGCCGGTCAGGACGATCCCCGCCAGGCTCATGGCCGGCGCGTAGATCGGCCGGATCGGTGCCGCCAGCGGCCGGGCCACGCCGGCGGCCAGGGCGGCGGCACGCTCAACGGCCAGGGCGGCCAGGCCGGGGCTCAACGCCGTCACGGCTGCGGCCGAGGAACGCGCCGCCCCCGCCGTGAAGGTCGCCGAGAGGTCCGCTCCGCTCAGAATCTCACCGCCGGTCCCCCCCACCTGGTCCAGCCGTCGGGCCACTGACAAGGCCGTGCCCTGACGCAGGTTCCACACCAGACCCCAGAGGAAGACCGCCACCGCCAGCAGGGCGGCGCCGATCGTCGTGGACACGCGCAGCCCCGGCGTCAATTCCAGAGCCAGGTCCAGCCACATCCACGCGATCCAGAACAGCAGGGCGGCCACCAGCCCATAGCCGGCGACGGCCAGCAGGCCCACGGCCAGCAACCGACGCCGCAACGCGGACAACGTGTCATGGAGGTTCCCGTCGGTGAAGGCCGGCATGGACGTACCTCGGTTCGGCGGCTTCTGCTGATGCCCTGTGCTTTCGGCGGCCGGCGCTATTATAGCCTGTCTTCATCCCGTCCCACTACTCCGGAAGGTCGAGGCAGCGCTTGCGGGGTACGTGCCCCGCTCGCAGGGAGCGTCACGCACCCGGCACACTCCCCTTGCTTGCGCCCGGTTGCGTCCCGCGCGTTCATCACGGAAGATAGTCGCTCCCCGGCGGCCGCCGATCGCGTTCGGCGACCGCCGCGCGATGAACTGCGATCAACACCCTGGATGGAGCACTCATGCCGGTGTCAGGTGATCAGCGGAAAAACGAGTTCGACAGACGCGCCCCCGAAGGCGGCCCGATCGTGTCCTATGCTCCCGGCGGCTTCTCTGCCGGCAGAAGCGTCTGGCGGCGGCTGGATTCGTATCGGGGCCTGCTGGCCCTGATCGCAGTGTTCGCCGCCGGCATCGTGTTCTCGCCCCACCACCAGGTCACCGGCGCCAACGTCTTCCTCAGCCCGGACACGCAGACGGCGATGTTCCGGCGGATCGCGGAGTACGGCATCCTGGCGGCGGGGATGACCTTCGTGATCCTGACCGGGGGGATCGACCTGGCGGTGGGGTCGGTGCTGGCCATGTCGGCCATGACCTTCACCTACTGCCTGATCCGCCAGGGGATGCCGGCGGCGGCGGCGGCATCC
>JABRVU010000630.1:0-2254 GCA_039961895.1 Phycisphaerae bacterium
CCAGCGTGCTGTGCCTGAAACCCAGGGCCTTGATCCGGTCCAGCAGGTCGATGGTCGCCGACCGGCCCAGCAGGTGGTGGCAGTCGGCGATCACCCGCCCCGCCCCCTTCTGGCCCAGGGCATAGTTGTACAGCGGCATCTCCGGCGGGAGGATGTCGTTGAAGATCAGCCGCCCCACCGTGGTCTCGACCACCCCGTTGGCCGGCACCGGCTCCGGCCCGCCCTTCTGGGAGGTGATGACCTTCGTCCGCTCGATCCGGCAGCGGATCTTCTGGTGGATGGTGATCTTCCCGGACTCATAGGCCATCATGGCCTCGTGCGGGTCGCTGAAGGACTTGAGCCGCGCCGCCGGGTCGGCGTCGGTCGGCGCGTAGTCGCAGGTCAGATAGAAAATCCCCAGCACGATGTCCTGCGACGGCGACATGATCGGGCTGCCGTTGGCCGGGCTGAAGATGTTGTTGGTGGACATCATCAGCACGTGGGTTTCCGCCTGGGCCTCGACGGAGAGGGGCAGGTGGACGGCCATCTGGTCGCCGTCGAAGTCCGCGTTGAAGCCCTTGCACACCAGCGGGTGAATGCGGATCGCGTTGCCCTCCACCAGCACCGGCTCGAAGGCCTGGATGCCCATGCGGTGCAGCGTCGGGGCCCGGTTGAGCATCACCGGGTGGTTGACGATCACCTCCTCCAGGATGTCCCAGATCTCCTGGTCGCGGCGCTCGAGCATCTTCTTGGCGCTCTTGATGGTGTCGGCCAGGCCGCGCTCCTTGAGCTTGCGGATGATGAACGGCTGGTAGAGCTCCAGGGCGATCTTCTTGGGCAGGCCGCACTGGTGCAGCTTGAGCTCCGGCCCGACCACGATCACCGACCGGGCCGAGTAATCCACCCGCTTGCCCAGCAGGTTCTCGCGGAAGCGGCCCTGCTTGCCCTTGATCATGTCGGTCAGCGACTTGAGCGGCCGGTTGCTGCTGCCCAGCACCGGCCGGCGGCAGCGCCCGTTGTCGAACAGCGCGTCCACCGCCTGCTGGAGCATCCGCTTCTCGTTGCGGATGATGACCTCGGGCGCGTTCAGGTCCACCAGCTTCTTGAGCCGGTTGTTGCGGTTGATGATCCGACGGTACAGGTCGTTCAGGTCGCTGGTGGCGAAGTTCCCGCTCTCCAGCAGCACCAGCGGACGCAGGTCCGGCGGGATGACCGGGATGACCTCCATGACCATCCACTGCGGATCGTTGCCGCTCTTGCGCAGGCTCTCCACGATCTTGAGCCGCTTGGAGAGGTCCTTGATCTTCTGCTTGCTGCTGGTCTTCTCCAGCTCCTCGTGAAGTTCGGCGGCGACGGTGTCGAGGTTCAGCCCGGCCAGCAGGGTCTTGATCGCCTCGGCCCCGATCTGGGCCGCGAATCCGCCCTCCCCGTATTTCTCGCGGGCCGCCCGGTACTCCTCCTCGTTGAGCAGCTGCTTGCGCTTCAGCGGCGAACCCAGCGGGTCGGTCACGATGTAGTCCTGGAAGTAGATGACCTTCTCCAGGTCGGAGGTCTTCATGTCCAGCAGGGCCCCCAGCCGGGAGGGCATGGCCTTGAAGAACCAGATGTGCACGATGGGGGCGGCCAGGTTGATGTGCCCCATGCGCTTGCGCCGCACCCGCGAGTGCGTCACCTTGACCCCGCAGCGGTCGCAGATGATGCCCTTGTGCTTGGTGCCCTTGTACTTGCCGCAGGCGCACTCCCAGTCGCGCTCCGGCCCGAAGATCCGCTCGCAGAACAGGCCGTCCTTCTCCGGCCGGTAGGTGCGGTAGTTGATGGTCTCCGGCTTCTTGACCTCGCCGAACGACCAGCTGCGGATGTCGTTGGGCGAGGCCAGCGCGATCTTGACGCTGCCGTAGTCGTTGATCCGATCGTAAACGTTGTCGGCCATATTCAGAATCCCTTTCGATGAGGGAGAATCACTCCTCGGGCCTGCCAAAGCCGGGTCGATCCGTGGCTCAGGCCTCGGCGACGCTTTTCGAACCGGCGGCGCCGGCCAAGGCTTCCTCCGCCGGCATGGACTCCGGCATCGACTTCGCCATCCGCCCGACCTCCGCGCGGCCGACGGGGCTTGCACCCGCCGGCGGACCCTTCAGATCCATCTGCATGGCCACCGCTCCGCGGGTCCGCTTGAAGCCCAGGTCGGCGCAGAAATCCTCCTCCGTGCCGTGGGCGATGACCTGCACGCACTCCACGCCCTGCTCGCGCAGATGCTCCAGGATGCGCCCGGCCATCT
>JABRVU010000631.1:0-3373 GCA_039961895.1 Phycisphaerae bacterium
CCCCCGGGCGCCCCCCGCCCGCTGCACGCTTTCAGGCCAGTGGATTATATCCACGCGGGTCAAGCCGGGCTCGGCCGGAGATGTGGGAACTCGAAACCCGATCGCCTCGAGACGCATCCGCAAAGCCGCGGTTCGTATCATCGCCGCTCACCGGCCGCTTTTATTCCCGCTGTTTCGCGCTTTCACGGCTTCATCCCACCTGTCGTCGCGCCTTCTCTCTTTCCATCCCCGATCCCCGCCCATTTCCTTCGCCGCGCGCGGTTGCGTCGGCTATGCTGAGCGCGCATGGGGTCCGCGTTCTTCGGTTATCCCGATCCGTGGCCGGCGGCGCTGATGGAACGCCTGGTGTTCCTTCTGCTGGTCGGACCGTGGCTGATCCTGCTGGAAGCCGCCGCCCGCGAGCCCAACCGCCGGGTGGCGATAACCCGCGGCCTGCTCATGCTGATGCTGCTGGACCGCCTGTTGGCCGACTTCCGGCTGTGGGCGCCGATCGCGGCCGTGACGGCGACGACCTGGGCCCTGCTGACTGCTCATCTTCGCGTGCATCCTGAAACTCCAACCACTGGCCGGCAGGATCCCGGTCCTCGACCGGTCCGGGAACATACGTCTGCCCGCGGTGGCATGGATTCCCGACCGGCCGGTTGGGCAGCCGCCGCGTGGGCGATCCTCGGGGCGGTCATGGTGCTGACCACGATCCACATGAACCGGCTCCCGCTGCTGCGCCCCGGCCTCATGCTGTTCCTGGCGGCCGGGTTGTATGGCTCGCGCAGAATGTGCGCTTCGAGCGAATCCGATCCTGCGAGTAACGGGGGCGAACCTGACCACTGGGCGGCGGGAGCATCCTGCCCGTCTTCCACGATACGGCGCCCTTCGCCGTGCGCTATGGCTTCACGAATCACCGAAAAAGTGAGCCACGGTGGCCCGCGGGTTTTGTTCTTTCTTCTCGCCGCCTGGCAGCTTGGCCGGGGCATCGAGGGATTGCAGCTCGCGACGTTTCCCGCCCTGCTGGCCTGGGGGCTGATCGGGTGGCTTGGCGTGCAGTTCCTCTGCTGGCGGGCGCGTCGCACCGGCCCCGCGTCGCGATCGATGCATGGAGTACGCCCTGTAAACCTGAAGACAGACCGGCTGGAAGCCGGGCCCACACGACCGGGAGCCGGTCTGGAACGGCTATCAGGACGCATCCTCAAGGCGACGGGCTGGTCATCGGCCGGTTGCGCCGGGGTGCTGACCGCCCTGCTGGCCGGCGAGCTGTATGTCCGTCACGTCTACGACGCATCCGACGCCAACGGAGGTCTCCGCACCGCCCAGCGCTGGGCTGAACGGCACGTGCGGCTGAATCAATGGGGCTTGCGCGACCGCGACATTCCGCCGTCCGATCAGCTTGCGGATCTCACCCGCATCGTTCTGCTCGGCGATTCCTTCGTGTACGGATGGGGGATCAACGACGAGCATGACTTGCCGGGCCCCTGCCTGGAGCGGGCCCTGGCCGGTCGAGGGGTGACGCCGCCGCCGCGCGTGTTCTCTCTCGGGCAGGGCGGCTTCGACACGCGGGCCGAGACCCGGCTGCTGAGCGACAAGGGGCCGCTGATCGCGCCGCGGGTGGTGGTGCTGGCGTATGTGCTGAACGACATCGAGCCGCTGCTGAAGCCCAAACTACCGAGGGTGGCGATACCGGTTTTCTGGCGGCCCTTGATGGAGGCCGGCGACCTGGCGGAGTTCGTCATCTGGCACGCTTGCCTGCGGGCCCATGCCAGGGGCAGGACGGTGGGCGACCTGATCGGCATGGCCGCCTACGAGGACGCCACGGCCTTCGCCCAGCACCGCGCCGATCTTCTGGCCCTGATGGCGCTGATTCGCCGGCTGGGCGCCCGGCCGGTCGCGGTGATTTATCCCTGCCTGGGCGTGCCGACCGACGCGGAACAACGCTCCGCCATCGACAAGGTCGCGCGGCTTCTGGCCGATGACGGCGTACCCGTGCTGGACGTGTCCCGCATGGTGGACCCGACCGATCGGCGCTACGTGGCCAACCCGTTCGATCCACATCCCAGCGCGGCGCTCCATGCGGTCGTGGCCCCCGCCCTGGCCGACCTGGTCGCGGCCGAGTTGGCCAAGCCGCCGCCAGGCCCGTGACATGATCGATGCAGGGCGATAAATGCAGCGGCCGGGCTCCCTACCGGCCCATGCCCCAAGATCACTCGACCGGGACGTATTCATACCAGCGCCCGTCCGGCGGACTGGAGACCGACCGTTCCGCCGGGCGATAGCGCGCGAGAACCGCCTCGCGCAGCGCCGGCCAGTCGCTGGCGATGTCGCCGTAGAGCGAATAGCCGGGCTCGTCGGCCCGGTTGAGGGTGACGATGCAGCGGTAGTATCCCTTCCGCACCCGGGCGGCGATGGGGTCCGGTCCGCCGGCGATGACCATGCTCCGATAGGCGATCGGGTCGTTCAGGTCGTTGGGCACGCCCGCCCGATAGGTCAGCCACGAGTCCAGGCACAGCAGCGGCCGTGGCAACGACCGCGCCCAGGCCAGGGCCGGTTCCTGGTATGGGCTCAAGAGGTCGGCCTCCTGACGGCGGCGCTCGCTGCTCTCTGCAAAGCGGTCCGGCAGCATCATCAGCATCGGGCTGATCAGGGCGAGGGTCGCCGCCGCCCGCGTCCAGAGCCACGCCCGCCGGTCGCGCAAACCGGCCACATGCGCCGCCCAGGTGCCCATCACCGCTCCGGCCGCCAGCGTCGGCTCGATCAGGTAATTGCGGTCGCTGCCCTGCCGGCAGGCCGTCGCCAGAGCAACCAGCAACGAGCACCCGAAGAACATGGCCGCCTCGCGCACGCCGGCCGTGGCGGGCCGCGCCGGCCGGGCATCCGACGCGGACCGGCCTGGCGCAGGAGCACGAGCACCCGGCATCAGTCGTGGAAGCAACAAGGTCAGCAGGGCCAGCGCGGGGAACACGAACAGGTAGCGAACCTGGACCTCGACCGGTCGGTGTGTGAGCATGAACCACACGTAGCGGACGCCGGCCGGCGCGTCTGAGGCGGCGGTGAGGTGCTTGAGAAACCAGCCGTCGGTGGCGACCCATAGGGCGGCCACGACCCCGGCATTCACGGCGACGAATCCGCCCGCGACCCACGCCATCCGTCGCCATTCCCGCCGCCACGCCAGGCATGTCACGGCCGCCAGAACCCCCCCTACCGCCGTGACCTTCGTCAGCCAGGCCATGCTCAACAGGCACGCCCCAACGAGGGGGCTGAATCGCCGGCGTCCGAGCGCGGCGGTCAGGCCGATGAGGGACAGCGCGGCGGCCATCATGTCCGGGCGGGCGCTGGCGATGAACCGCAGGGCCGTCGGCGTGAAGAGCCCCGTGCAACCGATCCC
>JABRVU010000632.1:0-1418 GCA_039961895.1 Phycisphaerae bacterium
GTGGATGCGCATCGGTCCGCAGGAACGCTTCCTCGCCGAGCGCGGGGCCCGCATCGACGCCATGCGCAAGCTGCTGGAGCGCATCCAGGGCCTGCGCATCAACTCGGAAACGCAGGTCCGCGACTTCGTGGTCGAGACCGACACCATCCACGCCGTCGCCCAGGGCACGCTGACGGGCGCGAAGGAGGTGCGGACCTATTTCCACGCCGACGAGCCGATCGTCGAGGTGACCGTGGAAGTGCCGGTCGAACAAGTCATCAGCTTCATCCGGGAGTTGAGCAGCAAGTCCATCCAGGGCGACCGCGTCAAGGGCATGGACGTGACCGAGATCACCCGGGCGATCGAGAAGCAGGTCTTCCAGGCCACGGGGATGGGCGTTCCGTCGGCCAATGCCCTGCGGCAGTTCAACCGGCTGGCGCAGAACCCGGCGGACCGCGTCCCGCCGTGGGCCATGCAGCCGATCCGCGCGACCGGCCAGGCGGTATCCCCGCCGGACAAGGCCGGCACGCCCCAGGGCAAGCTGCTGGCCGCCCGCGGCGCCGAGCAGGACGCCAAGCGACGGCTCGCCGAACAGATCCACGGGCTGAAAATCTCCTCGAACACCACGGTGAAGGATTTCGTGACCCGGCAGGATGAGATCCGGGCCCAGGTCGACGCGGTGCTGCTGGGCGCCGCGGTGGAGAAGACCAGCTTCGACGGAGATACGGCCACGGTGGTGGTGATGATTCCGGGCATGGCCGTCTGGGACGTCGTACACGATCAGTTGCGCGGGGGGACGGGCCAGGGCGCCGATGCCGGCCCGGGCGCGGCGGCGCCGGTCGGCACCGCGGCGCGCTCGCCGGGCGCGGTGCCACCCGCCGCGCCACCCCGGGAGGAAGCCGCTCCTCCGCCCGCTCCACATCCTCCTCCGCCGCCGCCCGGCGAGAAAGACGACGGCGATCGTTGACCGGATTACCCGTGAAAGCCGGAACGCGGTGAAAGGAAACACACCCATGCGTCGTATACTGTTCGCCTTCTGGTTGACGTTCTCCGCCATGGCGTACGTCGCCCTCTCCGGCTGCGCGGAGGAGGAGACGCGGATCGAACGGAGCAGCACGCGCATCGAGAAGTCCGAGCCGCGCCCCGTGTCGCCGGGGCAGGAAGTGGTCGAGTAACGTCGCCCCGCGGGTCGCGGCGGGCATCGGCGCCGCGCGGCGCCCCTTTCCGGGGTCTCCCCAATCGAGCGTGCGTCCTGAAACCCCGGGATCACACCGGAGAGACGCCGGGACCGATGGAGTTTCAGGACGCACACTCAAGCGGGGCGATCCGCGGGCCGAAGGTACCGTATAATCAGTGAGGCCAGGAGACCCCGCATGCCCACGACCCAAGCGGCTGATCCGTCCGTCAGCGACCCCGGTGCCCGGCTGGGAACCGCGCCC
>JABRVU010000633.1:0-11327 GCA_039961895.1 Phycisphaerae bacterium
GCCTGGTAGCCTTGGCCTGGCCTCAGGTCCGACGCTACGGACGACTGGGCGGCGAATCTCGGGATGAAGGCGGTTTCCTCGTGATCCCGGTATCACAGACCCCCGATCAGCCCCCCGCGGCGGGCCGATTCCCGACGCCGGAGCATGCGCCGCCGCCGTGAGTATGAGTAGGGGTGCGATCTCCTTCTGCTTTCAGGATCGGCTGGAAGCCGGGCCCGCACGGTTTCAGGCCGCACTCTGAAGAGCCGGCCGGTTTGACGGGCACGTGGCCAGCGGCCGGGCACCGGCGGTTGATGGAAGGCGGGCGGCGCAGTATCGTGACGGCTTCGGGGATTGCGCTGATCCGCCGGCCGCCGGTTTCGGGAGAAACGCATGGGCCGACACACCATCCTGACGGCTTTGATCCCCGTCCTGCTGGCGGGCGCGGCGGCCGCCCAGAGCCGCGAGGAAAAGGTCCGCAACGACCGCAAGAAGGTCGAGGCCGGGGGTTTCTGGCTCTACAACGACGTGCCGCGGGCCTTCGCCCAGGCCCGCGCCAGCGGTAAGCCCATCGTGGCCGTGTTGCGCTGCCTGCCCTGCGAGGAATGCGTCAAGCTCGACGACCAGATCATCGATGCGGATCCGCGCATCCGCCGGCTGCTCGAGGAGTTCGTGCGCGTGCGGATCGTCTCGACCAACGGGCTGGATCTGTCGCTGTTCCAGTTCGACACCGACCAGTCGTTCGCGGTCTTCCTGCTCAACGCCGACGGAGCGATCTACGGCCGGTTCGGCACCCGCTCGCACCGGACCGAGTGGGCCGACGACGTCTCCGTCGAGGGGCTGGCCAAGGCCCTGACCGGCGCGCTGGCCCTGCACAAGGCCTATCCGGACAACCAGGGCGACCTGGCGGGCAAACGCGGCCCGGCTCCGGCGTTCGCCACGCCCGAGACGTTTCCTTCGTTCAAGGGCCAATACCGCTCCGTGCTGGACTACGAAGGGCCGGTGGTGAAAAGCTGCATCCACTGCCACCAGATCGGCGACGCGATGCGCGACCTGGCCTTCAGCCGGAAGGAACCGCTGCCGGAAGACCTGCTCTTCCCCTATCCCCATCCGAAAATCATCGGGTTGATCCTCGATCCCCGGGAAAGGGCCACGGTGCTGCGGGTCGAGCCGGGCAGCGACGCCGAGCGGGCGGGTTTCAGGCCCGGCGACGCGATCCGGAAGCTGGCCGGTCAGCCGCTGCTGTCCATCGCCGACGTGCAGTGGGTGCTGCATGGGGCCGCGGCCGACGGCGCGGAAATCAAGGCCGAGGTGTTGCGGGATGGACAACCGGTCAGCCTCGTGCTCAGACTGCCCCAGGGCTGGCGGCAGCGCGGCGATCTGTCCTGGCGGGCCAGCACGTGGGGCCTGAGGCAGCGGGCCTTGGGCGGGATGTTGCTGGCGGACCTGCCCGACGAGGAGCGCCGGCGGCTGGGCCTGTCCGCGGGGTCCACCGCCCTGCGGGTCGAGCACGTGGGCCAGTATCCGCCGCACAACCTGGCCCTGCGGGCCGGCGTCCGCAAGGGCGACGTGCTGGTCGCCTATAACGACCGGAACGACCTGCTCCGTGAAACCGACGTGATCGCCCACGCCCTGCGAACGAACGCGCCCGGCCGGAAGGTGACGTTGACCGTGTTGCGGGATGGCAAACGGCATTCGTTCGACTTCATCTTTCCCGGATAGCCGTGCCTCCCGAGGTGGGGCATCGTGCGCGGGAGGTTGAGTCGGCCGAGCTGTGCATCGGCCGTCAGCAGGCAGCGAACGTCGAAACCGCTCCTTCAGCGTTACGCTCCGATGGCCGTTTGATCGGGTTCTGACGGGGCCGGCGTTCCCGCTCCGGTTGCGTCGGCTGATAGGGGTTGCACCTGGCGGACGGGAGGTCCCATGCGACGGCTGCTTTTTCTGTTGCTGGTGTGCGGTCAGGGCGTCGCCGGTCTGGCGGCGGACGCGGCGCGCCCGAACATCGTCTTCATCCTCGCCGACGACCTGGGCTACGGCGACCTGGGATGCTACGGCCAGAAGCATATCCGCACGCCGCACATCGACCGGCTGGCGTCGGAGGGAATGCGGTTCACGGCCCACTACTCCGGCAACAACGTCTGCGCCCCGTCGCGCTGCGTGCTGATGACCGGCCGGCATCCGGGCCACGCCTACATCCGCGACAACCGCCAGGCCAAGGGCTTTCCGGAAGGCCAGGTGCCGGTGCCGCCCGGTGAGCTGCGCCTGCCGTTGATCCTCAAGAGCCTCGGCTACACCGTGGGCGGGTTCGGCAAATGGGGGCTGGGCCCGCCGGGCAGCAGCGGCGATCCGCTGAAACAGGGTTTCGACCGGTTTTTCGGCTTCAACTGCCAGGCGGTGGCCCACAATTATTACCCGACGTACCTGTGGGATGACGACCGCCAGGTGCCGCTCAATAATCCGCGTTTCGCCGCCCATCAGAAGCTGCCGGATGGCGCGGACCCACGGGCCGCCGCCTCTTACGCGGGCTACGCCGGACGGGACTACGCGCCCGACCTGATCGGCGAACAGGCCCTGGCGTTCATTCGCGCCAACAAGGATCGTCCGTTCTTCCTGTATTACCCCACCACCGTCCCGCACCTGGCCTTGCAGGTCCCGGAAGATTCCCTGGCGGAGTACAAAGGCCGGTTCCCCGAGGAGCCGTACACGGGCGGACGCGGCTACCTGCCGCATCCGACGCCGCGGGCCGCTTACGCCGCCATGATCACGCGGATGGACCGCGAGGTCGGGCGGGTGATGGAATTGGTCCGTGAGCTGGGCCTGGAGGACCGCACCCTCTTCGTGTTCACCAGCGACAACGGTCCGCTCTACGAAGGGCTGGGCGGAACCGACACGGAATTCTTCGACAGCGCCGGCGGTCTGCGCGGGCGAAAGGGCTCATTTTATGAGGGCGGCTTTCGAGTTCCCTGCCTGGTGCGATGGAAGGGCAGGATCGCGGCCGGAGTCAGCGATCGCGTGACCGGCTTCGAGGACTGGCTGCCCACGCTGTTGGAACTGGCCGGCGCCAGGGAGCACGTACCCTCGGACCTCGACGGCATCAGCTTCGCCCCGACCTTGTTGGGCGGCGTGCAGGAGCCGCGGGCCTTTCTGTATCGTGAATCTCCGGGTTACGGCGGGCAGCAGGCGGTGCGCGTCGGCAACTGGAAGGCCCTTCGCCGCAACCTGCATCGCCCGCGCGGGGGCGCCCAACCCGGCGACGGCACCGTCGAGCTGTATGACCTGGCCGCCGACCCGGCCGAGACCCGCGATCGGGCGGCCGATCACCCCGAGATCGTCAAGAAGCTGACCGCGATCATGAAGGAGCAGCACCGCCAGTCAGACGTGTTCCCCATCCGTGCCCTGGATGGGGAATGAGAGCCCACCCCCAACCCGTGAGGGGACCGGTTTCCAGCCGGTCGTTTTCAGGGCTTTGGGGTAGGCTCGAAGGGTGAACACGCACGGCGGGGCTCGCCGTGGATGAGGTTGGGGGACTCTTTGAAGTTCGAGGTACATGCGATGAGCATCCGACTCCGGCTTGTGCAATGGCTTGGGGTTTTTCTGCTGATCGGCCCGGCGGGTGCGGCCGAACCGGCGGGACGGGCGGAGCTGCCCGGCCGGCGGGTCAAGGTGTCGGCCATCGCCATCGGCTTCGGCGGCGACCGCGACAAGAAGATCAAGCTGGCCGTCGAGCACCTCGAGACCGCGGGCGGTCTTGGCGTGGATGTCGCCTGCTTGCCCGAGGAGTTCGCGGGCACGACCGCCGAGCCGATCCCTGGCCCGACCACCCGGGCCATCGCCGAACTGGCCCGCAAGCATCGCATGTACGTGGTTTGTCCCATCCGCGAGCAGGCCGACGACGGCCGGCAGTACAACACCGCCGTGCTCATCGACCGCCAGGGCAAGGTGGCCGGCTATTACCGCAAGGTGTTCGTCTTCTGGGGCGAGGATCTCCACCTCAGCGACGAGGGCGTGAAGGTCTTCGACACCGACTTCGGCCGGATCAGCATCCTGACCTGCTTCGACGCCAACTTCGCCGAACTGTGGCAGGAGGCCGACCGCCTGGGGGCCGAGATCGTGTTCTGGCCCAGCGCCTACGGCGGGGGCATGCCGCTGAACGGCTACGCGATGTGCCACAACTACTACATCGTCCCGGTCGGACGGGGCAACCTGATCGACAACCTCGGACGCACCGTCGAGCCGGTCGAAAAGCCGCGTCCCGACCAGTTCGTCGCCACCTTCGACCTCGATCGGACCCTCGTGCACAAGGACTTCACCCGCGAGAAGATCGAGCGTCTGCTCAAGGAGCACAAGGACGAAGTCGAGTGCCGCGACTTCGACCTGGAGGGGTGGTACATGCTGACCGCCGTCAAGCCCGGCGTGCGGGTCCGCGACCTGTGCAGACAGTACCGGATCGAGACCCTGCGCGAATACCGCCATCGCAGCCGGACGCAGATCAACCAGGCCAGGAAAGAGAAACGGCGGGTCTAGCCGCGGCCACGGGCGGCGGGCCTCGCGGATGCGTCGAGGACCGCGGCTCCCAGACCCGCGGGCCCGGGCTTGACTCAGCGCACTGGTCCCGTCCGGATGCCTTGCCAAACGGGGCTGGTCCCGCAGAATGCTGGCATGGCTTCCGCCGGCGCAGAACCTTCCGTGGCCCTGGCCCATCACTGGCTGGTGAACATGCGCGGGGGCGAGCGGGTCCTGGCGGCGATGGCGGCCATGTTCCCGGACGCGCCCATCTACACGCTGATGGCCCGGCCGGCGGCGCTGGACGCCGATCTGCGCGCCCGCGACATCCGCGTCTCGTGGCTGCAACGGCTGGCGTGGCTGCCCGGCGGGCAGCGGCTGGCGCTGCCGGTACTGGTCTCGGCGGCCCGGTCGCTGGACGCCTCGGGGCATGAGGTGGTGATCTGCTCCGACGCCGCCGCCATCAAGGCCATCCGGACGCGCCCGGAGGCCCTCAAGCTCTGTTACTGCCATTCGCCGATGCGTTACGTATGGGACCTGTATGACGAATACCGCGGAGGTTCGGGTCTGGCCGGGCGGGCGGGGCTGAGGCTGTTCGCGGGCCGGCTTCGCCGCGGCGATCAGGAGGCCGCCGAGACGGTGACCGCCTTCATCGCCAACAGCCGATACGTGGCCGGGCGCATCCGGCGGTGTTACGGCCGGGAGGCGTCCGTGATCCATCCGCCGGTGAACACCGATTTCCCGCCGCCGCTCGATACCCCTGAGGACTTCTATTTAGTGGTCGGCGAGCAGGTCCGCTACAAGCGCAACGACCTGGCCGTCCGGGCCTGCAACCGGCTCCGCCGCCGGCTGGTGATCATCGGCGGCGGGCCCCTGCTGGGGCCGATCCGCCGGGCGGCCGGACCGACCGTCACCGTCCTCGGGCGGCAGAGCGACGCGACGGTGCGCGATCATCTGCGGCGCTGCCGGGCGTTGCTGTTCTGCGGGCGGGAGGATTTCGGCATCGTGCCGGTCGAGGCCCAGGCCGCCGGCCGGCCGGTCATCGCCTTCGCCGAGGGCGGGGTCCTCGAGACGGTCATCGACGGGCGGACCGGCGTGTTTTTTCACGAACAGACCGTTGAGAGTCTCGCCGCCGCCATTGAGCGCTTCGAGGCCGCCACGACGCTGCTGTCCCCCGCGCGCATTCAGGCTCACGCGGCCCGGTTCTCGGCCGGCCGATTCCGCGAGGAATTCACCGCGTTCTATCACTGGTGCCTGGAGCTGTACCGCGCCGGCGGGCCCCATCGTGTGCGTTCGGCACTCCAGACCGACACGTCGGGCGAATGATCTGGCCCCCGCGCTGGGGAAAGCAACGCGAGGCGGTTCGACGGCCGCGCTACTCCCTGAAGGTCACGTCCACGCCGACCAGATCGTTGAAGCGGTCGATCGGTTCGCCGGCCGTCCAGGCGATGCCGCGCAGGGCCACCACCCGGAAGGCCGGGTCGTTGAACGTCCAGTTGTAGTGGCCGAGGATGTTCACGTGCACCCGCCCCTTGCCCACCCGCCGGTTCCAGACCAGCGGAACGCGGATCATCCTGCCGTCGCCGTCGTCCTCCATCGCGCCGGCCAGCGTCTCGATGCTCGCGGGGCTGCCGGTCAGGCGCCAATAGGATTCGTCATGAAAGCGGAGTTTCCGGCCGGCCAATCCGCGGAGCAGAGGCTCGTCCCGGCCGTCCGCGGGCTTCGTGAATTCGAGGTCCAGCCAGCCGTGGCGGTACTTGGCCCCCGGGCCCCAGTAGAGGCCCAGAAACTGCTCGCCACCCTGGGGGTTGGCGAAGCAATCGACGGCGAAGTGCAGGAGCATGACGCCCCCGCCGCGGTCCAGGAAGGCCGCGACGTCGGCGTTCATCTCCTTGGGCCAGGCGGTATGCTTGAAGAGGATCAGGGCGTCGGCGGACTTGAGATCATCGGCCGTGGGTTTCTCCCATGCGGTCGTGACCTTCGTGCGCGGCGCCTGGGAGAGCAGTGTCTGCCAGGCCTTCTGCCAGGCGGGGTAGTCATGCTCGCCGGGGCCGTGATCCTTGGGACCGGCCACCAGCACGATGTGCACGTCGCGGAGCTTGTCGGGTTTGGGCGCCTCGCCGATCAGGGCGGCGACTTCGGCGCGGGTCCGCGGCGGGGGAACGTCTTTCCGCATCGCTTCCGGCACCGGCACGAGCGTGGGCCCGGCCGGCCGGGTCGCGGGGGCGTCGGCCGCCCCCAGGTCGCCGGCGCCAAGAAGAATCAGCAACGCAACGGAGGTGAGGCTCGCTCGGATCATGACCATGCTCCCGGATAGACCATTCACCGGCCGCTTTCGACGCGGCATCGCATGAAAAACGGTTCTTCTCCACGTCCGCGTGGCGCGTTCATCGCCTGATGCCCACGAACCGCGCCGTCTGCTCGCGGATGGCCCGCTCGGTGGGCAGCCTTTCCATCGAGCTGGCCCCGTAGAAGCCATCGACGCCCCTGCATTTGCGGAGGATGAAGGCGGCGTCCTCCGGCTCGGCGATGGGCCCGCCGTGACAGAGCACCAGGACGTCGCCGCGGACGGCCCTGGCCGCCTCGACGATGGCATCGATGAGCGGCACGCACTCCTCCAGCGTCTTGGCCGTCCGGGCACCGATGGTGCCGGAGGTGGTCAGGCCCATGTGGGCAACCAGAACGTCGGCCCCGGCCTGGGTCATCCGCCGGGCGTCATCGGCGCTGAACACGTAAGGCGTGGTCAGCAGGTCCATGGCCCGGGCGGCGGCCACGCAATCCACCTCGACCTGATAGCCCATGCCCGTCTCTTCGAGATTGGCCCGGAACGTGCCGTCGATCAGCCCGACGGTGGGGAAGTTCTGAACGCCGGCGAAGCCCATGTCCTTGAGTTCGCGCAGAAACGAGTCGCGGATCATGAACGGGTCGGTGGCGCACACGCCGGCCAGCACCGGCGTGCGCTCGACGGCGGTCAGCACCTCGTGGCCCATCTCCCTGACGATCTGATTGGCGTTGCCGTAGGGCATCAGTCCGGCCAGCGAGCCGCGGCCGGCCATGCGGAACCGCCCGGAGTTGTAGATCACGATCAGGTCGATCCCGCCGGCTTCTTCGCACTTGGCGGAGATGCCCGTGCCCGCCCCACCGCCGACGATCACCCCCCCGCGGGCGACCTTGTCGCGCAGGGCGGCCAGGATTTCCGTGCGGGTATGTCTCGTCATGTCGCGCCTCCAGCAGCATCAGACGTGCCGGCCGCGCCGCGCGTCCGCCGAGCCAATCGGAATAACCTAAGCACGGTGGTTTGGCAACCCGTCCGGACGCCGGTCGCGCGACGGGTTGAATCGGCTCACGGGATCGCTACATTCGCGGAATCGGAGGATGGGCTCATGTCCCGAACCAGGCCGAGATCGTTGACGGTGCAGGGCGCGACCTTGCTGGCGGCCATTCTGCCGGCCACGCCGAGTCTCGGGGCTCCGCCTTCGCCGGGTCCGACGAAAGTGACCATCGCCGAAGACGGCCGGCTGCTGGTGAACGGCCAGCCGTTCTTCTTCATCGGCACGGCTCCCGGTCCACCGGTGGACCTCAAGACGCCCGAGGGCGGCGACGGCTGGGCGGAGCTGGCCGCCGGCGGCATCAGCGTGGTGCGCGGCGGGGTCTCGCACGAAAACTGGACGCCGGCCGCCTTCGACGAGTTCGCCCGCTATCTCGACGTCGCCCACGCCCACGGCGTGTACGTCTGGCCTTTCCTGCGCGAGAAGGTCGATTTCCGCCGGCCTTCCGCCCGGGCCGAGCTGACCGCGTTCATCAACCGCTACAAGGACCACCCCGCCGTCCTGTTCTGGAAAAGCGCCGACGAGCCCGAGTGGGGCAGGATTCCGGTCGAGCCGCTGCGGCAGGCCTACGAACTGATCCGCGAGCTGGACCCCAACCATCCGGTGTGGTTCTGCCACGCTCCGCGCGGCACGCTGGAGACGCTCCGGCCTTACAACGCGGCCTGCGACGTGCTCAGCATCGACATCTACCCGGTCAGCGAGCCGATGGGCAAGAACTCGCTGGAGGCCAACAAGGGGCTGAGCATGGTCGGCGACTACACCCGCCGCGTCGTCGCCCTGGCCGAGGGCAAAAAGATGGTCTTCATGGTCCTGCAAGCGGCCTGGAGCGGCGTGAACCCGGCCCACAATCCCCGGAACCGGCTGATGTTCCCCACCTTCCGGCAGGAGCGCTACATGCTCTACCAGGCCATCATCTGCGGGGCCGACAGCGTGTCGTTCTTCGGGCTGACCGTGGCCCTGACCGGGCGCGACGCGGAACTGGGCTGGAACTGGACCTTCTGGCGGGCGGTGCTCCGGCCGCTGCTGGCGGAGATCAAGCCGGGCAGCGAGCTGTACCCGGTCCTGATCGCGCCGGACTCGACCTATCCGCTGGCGTTCACCGGCGCGCCCCGGATCGAGGCCCGCTGGAAGGAGGCCGGCGTCTACCTGTACATCCTGGCCGCGGCCCGCGAGGGACCGACTCAGACGGTGCGCTTCTCAGGTCTTCAGGACGGCGAGGTGACCGTGCTTCATGAGAACCGCACGATCCAGACGCGGGACGGCGCCTTTGAAGACCTCTTCGCCGAACACGACGTGCACGTCTACCGGGCGCTGCGGAAGATGCCCCAGGCGACGCGCCCGGCCGGCAGACCGGCGCGCACGCGACCGCGCGCACGTTGAGGAAAAGATCCGCCCCGCGTCGGCTCAACCGCGCGGCGACAGGATCGGCATCGGCGCGTGTCCGGGACCCAGGATGGCCCTGGCGTCGGCACCCAGCCAGTCGGTGAGCATCGCCGCGTAGACGTTCCGGAAATCGGTGGTGAATTTGAGGTCGCCGCGGTCGAGGTCCTCCAGGTCGCAGGGCTGGCCGTGCAGGCCGGGCTTGACCTTCGGACCCAGCACGAACAGCGGCGCGGCGGCCCCGTGATCGGTCCCGCCGGAGGCGTTCTCGGCGACGCGCCGCCCGAACTCGGAGAAGGTCATGATCGTGACCCGCCCGAACTGGCCCGTGGCCTTCAGGTCGGCCACGAACGCCTTCAGCGAATCGCCGAGCTGGGTCAGCAACTGCTGGTGGCGGTTCTGCTGCCCGGAGTGCGTGTCGTAGCCGCCCTGGGTCACGTAGTAGATCCGCGTGGGCAGCTTCGAGTTGATCATGCGGGCCACGGTGCGCAGCGGACCGGCCAGGGGGTTCTGCGGATAAGGCACCGGGGCCTGTCCTCCGGCGGCGGACTGAATGTCGGCGGCGCTGAGCCGGGCGTCCATCGCCGTCCGTTGCAGATAGGCCAGCTCGGTGAGCGGCTTGCTCTCGCCGGCGGCGGGCTGGTTGAGTTCCTCGAAGTTCTCCCTGAGCGAGCCGTCGGCGGACATGTCTCCGCCGCGGGCCGGTCCGACGCGCCGGCGGTTCCGCGCGTTGCCGCGCGGGTTGCGCGGCGGGGGCTGGGCCGGGCCCCGCCGGTCCCCGTTCCAGGTCAGGCTCTCGGGCCGCTCGAACGAAACGGGCATGAACCGCTGCCCGCGCATGGCCAGCGGGGCCTCCTTGCGCACCGCGATGCCGAACTGCGGGTTGGGCGGGTCCTGGCCCTGGCAGGTGTGGTCGAAGTAGCGGCCGACCCACCCGGTGTAGTAACGACCTTCGGGCGAGGCCGTCTCCCAGATGTCGGTGCTCTTGAAGTGCGAGCGGTTGGGGTTGGGATATCCCACTCCGTGAACGATGCCCAGCACGCCGTCGTCGTACAGCGACTTGAGCCCGGTCAGCGCCGGATGCAGCGAGAAGGAGTCATCCAGGCGCAGGGCGGTCTTCCTGTCGATCCCCAGGCGCGGGCGACTGCGGTAATAGGCGTCGTTCCCGACGGGGACCACCGTGTTGAGCCCGTCGTTGCCGCCGGCGAGCTGGAGGATGACCAGCACGTGGTCCTCGGGGACGCCGGGGCGGGCGCCGATGCGCTGGCCCTCGGCCGGCCCGGCGGCCCAGGCCGTCCGCTCGATGAAGGTCGGCACGGTGGCGGCCGCGCCGATCAGCGTCAGGCCGCGATGCAGAAACGCCCGGCGGGTGGTAAGGTCGATGGCACTCATGATCGTTGGTTCCTGGACGGCTGGTTCCTGGTTTCTGGTTTCTGGTTTTTAGCCACGCAGATCGCTGATCGCCGTTTGTTGGCGGCTGGGGCTATTCTCGCCTTTTCCCCTGCAAGCCCATTGGCACCCTAATTCAACTGATACTCCGGCATGCTCATGACCAGGTGAATCATGGCCCGGATGCGCGGAGCCGCGCCCTCGGCGGCCGGGTCGAAGCGCTGCCCTCCCGGCTCGAGAGCCTCGATCAGAAGCCGTCTGCGCTCGGCCGGCAGCGGCATGGCCAGCAGCCGGCGGACGTAGTGATCCACCACTTCCTCGGCCGAGCGGAGTTTGTGGTTCGCCATCACCGGCGCGGGGTCATACGCGGGCTGGGCCTGGCTGAAGCGCGGCGGAAGCTTGATGCTCTGAAGCCACTGCCGGGCCGGTTCGGGAAGCTTGTCCACGTCCTCGGCGAGCCTGGCCAGCGGTCCGGTTCCGCCGCCGGGCATTTCCATCATGGCCCGGCCCTCGCCGGCCATTTCGCCGCCGTCGCGCCGGGCCCGCTCGGCCAGGAGGGCGGCGATGCGCGGGCGGTCCGCTCCGCCGCGGCCCGGCGTGCCCTCCAGCAGGGCCTTCATGGTGTTGTAGCGGATGAACAGCGTGCTGGTGGTGATCCACGTCCGCCCTCCGTCCCAGCCCTTCACGTTGGGCGGCTGGAACAGCTCCTGGCCCATCTGGCTCATCGACTGATTGGCCATCCGCAGG
>JABRVU010000634.1:0-3325 GCA_039961895.1 Phycisphaerae bacterium
CAGGTGGCCCCGTAAGCGCGGCCCCGGCGAGCCGGCCGACCGGCCCGCGCGGGACGTGGACGGCACGACGCACACGCTCGAGGCCGCCCCGGCTGAAAGGCCCGGGCCGGCCGAGGATGAATCGCGAGCTTGTGACCCGCAGGCAGGGTGGCTGTGCGAGGAGGAAACCCAGGGTCGGGGGAGGGGGGACTGCCACGAGCCAGGTTGCAGTCAATGCAGGTTTCGCCGCCGATCAGTGCGACATGAATGAGAACCAATTAATCGAAGAGTTTCTCAACTACCTCCGCTTTGAACGGCACTTCTCGCCGCATACGGCCAAGTGCTACGCCGCGGACTTGCATCAGTTCTGCGAGTTCCTGGCCGAGCACGGCGAAGGCCCGGCCAAGGGCGGCGCGTATCACGGGCCGGGCTCGAACGGCAACGGGGCCGCCGTCGCCACCGCCGCGGTGGCCGCTCCGCGGGTGCGGTCGGCCGGACCGGTGGACCTGCCCGCCGTCGAGACCGAGGACGTGCAGCGCTTCCTGGCCTTCCTCAACGAGCGGGCCTATTCCAAGAGCACCACGGCCCGCAAGCTGGCCACCCTGCGCAGCTTCTACAAGTTCTGCATGCGCCGCTCGTACGTGCAGGCCAACCCGCTGGCGGCCATCCGCACGCCCAAGCAGGACAAGCGCCTGCCCAAGTTCCTCGAGGAGGAGCAGGTCCGCAAGCTGCTGGAGACGCCCGACGTCAACACCCTGCTGGGCTGCCGGGACCGGGCCATGCTCGAGACCATGTACTCCACCGGCGTGCGGGTCAGCGAGCTGGTGGATCTGAACGTGGCCGACGTCGATTTCGTGGGCGAGGCCCTGCACATCCGCGGCAAGGGCAAGAAGCAGCGGAACACGCCGATCTCGCCGACCGCCCTGGCCTGGATCAAGCGCTACATGGAACTCCGCCGGCAGGACCCCAAGGCCAACAGCTCGAACCAGGAGGCGGTGTTCGTCAACAAGCACGGACAGCGGCTCAGCACGCGCAGCGTCCGTCGGAAGCTGGACAAGTACCTGGCCATCGCCGGGCTGGACCCGAGCATCAGTCCGCACACCCTGCGGCACAGCTTCGCCACGCACATGCTTTCGCGCGGGGCGGATCTGCGCAGCGTGCAGGAGCTGCTGGGGCACCAGTCGCTTTCGACCACGCAGATCTATACGCACGTGACCGTCAACCGCATGAAACAGGCCTACGAGGCCGCCCACCCGCGCGCGTAGAGACCGCGGGTCCGTGGTCCGGGCGGCCCGGCTTCGGGCCTTACGGACCGACAGGCCAGACACGCACTCCCTCGAGGCGCCCGCCGGCGCCTTTTTTCATGCCCCGGCCGGGGTGGGAGGGGGACCAAACCGGCGGCGCGCTGGTTTCGTGACGACCGGCTTCCTGCCGTTCGCATTTCAGGGTTTTACGATGCACGCTGATGCGGTCGGGCTCTCACTCCCGACGCCGATGGCCGTCGCCGCGGCGTAGTGCTCGGTGTGGGTGATGGAGACGAAGACCTCGGTGATGCCGAGTCGCGCGGCGATGGTCCGGCACTCGCCGGCGAGGGTGACGGTGGGCTTGCCGGCCGAGTCGTTGAGGATCTCCATGTCGCGCCAGGCGATCCGGCCGCGCCAGCCCGTGCCCAGGACCTTCAGAATGGCCTCTTTGGCGGCGAACCGCCCGGCCACGCGCTGGACCACGTCGGCGCTGTAGCGGCGGCAATAGGCCAGCTCGGCCTCGGTCAGCAGCCGGTCGGTCAGCCGATCGCCGTGCCGCTGCCAGATGTCCCGGATCCGCCGGCATTCGATCAGGTCCATGCCCAGGCCGATGATGGTCATGGCCTAAAAGCGTACCACAAGGCCGTCCGGGGAGGAATGGTTCCTGGTTTGTGGTTCCTGGTTTCTGGTTGTCGGGGCGGGAGTGCGGACAGCCATTGGGAAGGATGAACCCGCGACCGGCGACCCGCTCGCTTTTCGAGGCCTGCAAGGCTATAAAGACACCGGCCAGCGAGGGTTTCCGTGGATGCCGGCGTCGATGATCTGTTGAGGGGGCTGACCGAACCGCAGCGGGCGGCGGTGACGCATGGGGCCGGGCCTCTGCTGGTGCTGGCCGGTCCGGGCAGCGGCAAGACGCGGGTCATCACCCACCGGGCGGCGTACCTGGCCCGCACGCTGACCGAGCCCCGCCACATCCTGGCCATCACCTTCACCAACAAGGCCGCCGCGGAAATGGTCGAGCGAATGCGTCGGCTGGCGATCGGGCCGGGCCTGACCTGCACGACGTTCCACTCGTTCTGCGCCCGGATGCTGCGCACGCACGGCCAGCGGGCCGGCATTCCCGGGAACTTCTCGATCTTCGACGAGATCGACCAGACGCGGGCCGTCAAGGAGGCCATCCGGCGATCCGGTTACGCCCTCGACCACTTCTCGCCCGCGGCCCTGCTCAACGCGATCAGCCGGGCGAAAAACGACATGATCGGTCCCGACGACTACGCCCGGAACGCGGCGGCCTGGGACAAGCGCTGCCTCGCCGAGGTCTATCGCGCCTATGAGCAGGTCCTCGCCGAACAGAACGCCCTGGACTTCGACGACCTGCTGGTGCGCATGGCCCGGCTGCTGGGCGACGACCCCCAGTTCCGCGGGCAGCTTCAGGATCGCTACCGCTACGTCCTGGTGGATGAATACCAGGACACCAACCGGGCCCAGTACCTCATCGCCCGCGGGCTGGCCCTGACGCACGAGAACCTGTGCGTGACCGGCGACCCGGACCAGTCGATCTACGCCTGGCGCGGGGCCAGCGTGGAGAACATCCTCCAGTTCGAGACGGACTTTCCGAAGGCGGTGGTGATCCGTCTGGAGGAGAATTTCCGCTCGACGCCGCAGGTGCTGGCGGCGGCCGACGCGGTCATCCGCCGGAATCGACGGCGCAAGCACAAGGCCCTGTTCACGTCGAACGCCGGCGGCCCGGAGGTGCGGGTGGTCGAGTGCGCCGACGCGGCCGACGAGGCCCGGTTCATCGCCGGCGAGATTCAACGCCACCAGGCCGCCGGGGGCCGCTACGGCGACGTGGCCGTCTTCTATCGCACCAACGCCCTCTCGCGGCACATCGAGGCCGGGCTGCGCGAGGCCGGCATCCCCTACCAGGTGGCCCGCGGCGTGGCCTTCTTCCAGCGCAGGGAAATCAAGGACGTGCTGGCCTATCTGAAGGTCATCGCCAACCCTTTCGACGCGGTGGCCCTGGAGCGGATCATCAACGTTCCGCCGCGGCGGATCGGCCCGGCCAGCGTGAATCGCCTTCTGGACGCCGCCCGCGAGGCCGG
>JABRVU010000635.1:0-3763 GCA_039961895.1 Phycisphaerae bacterium
CCGCAAGTTCGTTCGCAGCCACTTCGGCGCGTTGCGCGTCGAGGGCCTGCCCGACCAGCCGGCCGAGGAGGACTTCGTCGGTTCCGCCCAGATGCGCAACTTCCGCGGCGGGCCGGCCTCGCCCGGCTGGAGCGGGCTGTGGCGGATCGAGGACCGTTACCAGTACCTGCCTCCCGGCAGAAAAGTGCACCTGCGCTACATCGACCTGACGTCCGGCGCGGAGGGCTACACCGGCGAATCATGGATTTCGGTCGCCGGCTTCGATCGCACGGAGGAGGCGTGGATTCCGCACCTCATGGTCCGCCGGAAGGGTTCATCCGCGCCGCTGGCCTCGACTTTCGTCGCGGTCATCGAGCCGTTCGAGGGCACCGGGGCCATCGCCACCGCCCGCCGCTGGGCGCTGACCACGCCCGAGGGCCAAACCTGCCCTGAGGCCAGCGTCGGAGTGGAGATCGTCTTCCGGGATGGCCGGCGCGACCTGCTCTGCCTGCCCGACAGGGAAAATCCCCTGGCCCTCGGACCCATGCCGGCCGCGGGCAAACCGTTCGCGGAGCCGCGCTGCGGCCTGGCCGCCGACGGCGACCTGGCCCTGGTCCGCTTCGACGGGCAGGGGCGCGTGAGCCGGGCGGCGATGGCCAAGGGCCGCCGCCTGAGCGTCGCCGGGATCGAATTGACCGCCGGGCCCGGCGACGATTTCGTCGAGGCCGAGTATTGACCCCGAGGTGGGAGGCGGCGCGACCCCCCGCCGGGCCGACTGTGCGCCGGCCGGCGGAGGCGATATAGTGTCGGCGGTGCCGTCAATTCCTTTCCCTCGAGCGCTGACCATGAAAAGCGATAACGCCAGTCAGACCGTGAGAATCGTGCTGGTCCTCCTCCTGCTGGCCGGCGGGGGCGGCTATCTCGCCTGGCGCTCCGGCGGGGCGAAGCCGCCCATTTCCGCGGGCCCAGGCGGAACGCACAGCGACGACGACATGATGAAACTGTATCAGCGCCTCTGCGAGGGCAAGGCCTCGGCCGGCGACGGCCACCATCAGGACGCGCTGGCCATCTTCGAAGAGATCATCACCGCCGCCCCGGACTCCAGCTATCGCTGGGACGCCGAAATCCAGTGCGGTTTCTCGCACGCGGCCCTGGGACACACCGACGAGGCCCTCGACCGGCTCAACCAGGTCATCCGAGCCTGCCCGGACGCGCACCTGGCCTGGCTGGCCCGTCTGGGAAAGGCCGACGTACTGGGGAGCTCGGGCCAATACGAGCCGGCCGCCCGCATCCTCGAGGAGATCATCAACACCAACAAGGAAGGCGAGACTCGCCTCTGCGAGGAAGCCCTGCTGGGGCTGGCCAAGCTCCACGAGCGGCAGGGGCAGTTCAGCCGGCTCCGCGGGACGCTCTGGCGGCTCATTCACGATTACCCCGGCGCGGAGGACACGCGCCGGCGCGCGGCCGAAGCGCGAATGGGCGAGCTGGACGCGCAGCTCACTGCACGGCAGAAGACGCAGATCGACGCCTGGACCGGCAAACGGATCGACCACCTGCCCGCGGGGCAGACGGCCTGGTCCGCCGCCGACGGCCCGTACCTGGTCACTCAGACCGTTACCATCGACCCGGGGGCCGTGCTGAGCATCGAGGCCGGCGCGCGGGTGCGGTTCACGGCCGGTGCCCGGCTGGAGGTCCGCGGGCGGCTCATCGTCGCCGGAACCGAGGACCGGCACGTCGAGCTGACCCCGCTCAGCGATGAATCGGGACGGGACTACTGGCTGGGCATCGAAGTCGCCGGCGGGCAGGGCGCCGTCGAGATGAGTCACTGCCGAATCGCCGGCGCCGACACCGCCCTGAGCCTGAAGGGCGGCAAGGCCGTACTCCGCGCGTGCGCGATCCTGCGGGCGGGGCAGACGGCCATCTACGCTGAACGCGGTTCATCGCTGGCCTTGGTCGGCTGCGCCATCAGCGATTCCGATCGTTGCGGTATCGAGTGCCAGGGGAACGTAACGGTCGAACTCACCGATTGCCAGGTGTCCAACGTCGCCGCCCAGGGGTTCGTTCACACGCGGGCGGCCGGCAGGTCGGCACTGCGGCGGACCGGCATCCAGCGCTGCGGTGAGGAGGCCGTTTCCGCCCGGGGCACGGCCGAACTGGTCATCGAACAGTGCCGCGTTCTGGACAACTCCGGCGACGGCGTCGCCGCCCGCGACGGGATGACTCTGGCCTTGTCGGGCTCGAAGGTGGCCGGCAACGCCAAGGCGGGCGTACGGGTGCTGGACCGGTCGCGGGCCCGGCTCGCCGACAACGAGATCGTCGGTAACGCCGGCGGCGGCGTGCTCTTCGAGGGCCGCTGCGCGGGAGAAATGAGCGGGAACCTCGTCGCCGAGAACCAGACGGCCGGGGTGGTGATCGGTCTGGACAGCACTCCGGCCATCACGATGAACCGGATCGCCCGCAACCGCGGGGTGGGCGTCATCGTGCGCAACGCGGCCCCCGCGGCCATCCGCAACAACGACCTGTCCGGCAACGCCGAGCACGCCCTGCGCAACGAGGGCGGGAACAAAATCACCGCCCTCGAGAACTGGTGGGGCTCGCCCGATGAGGCCCAGGTGATCCAGGCCGTTCAGGATCGCGCCGACAACGCGGAATGGGGCGAGGTGGAGTACCGCCCGTGGCTCTCCCAGCCGCCGGTAAACCTCGTCAAGGCTCCCCAAACAGCGCCTTCGGAGGGCCCGTGAGCAGGCTGTAACGGCCGTGCTTCGTGGCCCGGGTATTCGGGTGTGACGGCGCTATCTGGTAGCGGCCTGCCCCCGTGCAGGCCGTGGAAAGCTCAATGCCATTCCACGACCGGCACGGGGGTCGATCACTACAGAGGCGAGCCGGCGCCGTTCTTTTGAGCGGTGAGACCCCCCACCTCGGAGTCTATCCGATCGGCTGATAGTAGCAGTTGCGTTTCTGCGGGCGCCAGCCGGCGTCGGCGATGAGGTAGCGGATTTCCCGCTCGCTGAGACGGTAGGTCGTTCCGGCGGCGGAGACGACGTTCTCTTCCATCATCACCGAGCCCATGTCGTTGGCCCCGTAGAAGAGAGCGAGCTGGCCGATCTTGGGCCCCTGCGTGACCCAGCTCGACTGGATGTTGGGAACGTTGTCCAGGAACAGCCGGGCGACGGCCAACATGCGGAGATACTCGTTGGCGTCGGCCAGCTTGAGGTGCCGCCCGTCGGGCGGCAGCGGCGAGTCGGCCGGCAGCGACTTCATCCGCCCCAGCGGCGTGTTCTCGGGCTGGAACGTCCAGCAGATGAACGCGGTGAACCCGCCGGTCTCATCCTGCAGGTCGCGGATCAGCCGCAGGTGCTCGATCCGCTCGGGGATGGTCTCGATGTGCCCGAACATCATGGTGATGCTGGTGCGCATGCCGATGCGGTGGGCCTGGCGCATCACCTCGAGGTATTCGGCGGTGCGGGTTTTGCCCCGGCTGATCTTGTCGCGCACCCGATCGACGAGAATCTCGGCCCCGCCGCCGGGGATGGTGTCCAGCCCGGCCTCTTGCAGCCGAAGCAGCACTTCGCGCAGCGGCATGTTGAATACCTGGTGAAACGCCCATATCTCCGGAGGGCTGAAGGCGTGTACGTGCACGCCAGGGAAGTTCTTCTTGATGAAGCGGAGCAGATCAAGATACCAGTCGAAACCCAGTATCTCCGCATGTTGGCCGTCGCCCGGCTGTTCCTGGACAACGTTCCCAACATCCAGTCGAGCTGGGTCACGCAGGGGCCCAAGATCG
>JABRVU010000636.1:0-14239 GCA_039961895.1 Phycisphaerae bacterium
GCTGGATACGGACCAGCGAACGGTGACGCTGGTGTTCGACGAGCGGCTCTCGTCCATCGCCCGGCTGGACGTCGGCATCGGCGGGACGCTGCGGGACGCCTTCGGCGGGGCGGTGGTGGCGGTCTCGAACCAGGCCGTGGGGGCCAATCCGGCGGATACCACCGGCCCGACCGTCACCGCCCGGACGTGGGGCAACGGACGCGACAAGTACACGGTCAGCGTCCAGTTCAGCGAGGCCATGGACCGGGCCAGCGTCGAGGCCGTCAACAACTACGCCCTGGCGGGAGTCCCGCCCGGCAGCGTCGAACTCGACGCCACCGGCATGGTGGCCACGCTGGTCTTTCCGACCACGACGTCCGGCTTCCGCCGCACCGACACGCTGACCATCTCGAACGGCGTGCGCGACGTGAACGGGCAGGCGAACACCAGTACCAACCCGGCGGGCATCACCGGCAACGCGACGGACACCACCGGTCCGTCGGCCCCGGCTTCGTCCCGCGTCTGGGGCCGCAACCAGACCAGCTACGTCGTGGACGTGACTTTCAACGAGGTCATGGACAAGACCAGTGCCGAGACGCTGACCAACTACCTGCTGGGCGGCGACATGCCCACGGCCGCGGCACTCGACCCGACCGGCCGAACCGTCCGGCTGACCTTCGCCGCCACCACCGTCGGGTTTGCCAGGACCGACACGCTGACCCTGCTGGCCACGGTGCGCGACATCAACGGGCGCGGAACGGTCAGCACGGCGGCGACGGCCATCACCCCCAACCCCATCGACACCGCCGGGCCGAGCCTGTCCTCCGAGCTGGGACGGGTCTGGGAGAAGAACTCGCTGACCTACACCGTCCTGCTGACCTTCAACGAGGTCATGGACCGCGCGTCGGCCACCACCTTGACCCACTACACGCTGGCCGGCGACGGCGGGGAGGACGTTCTGAACCCGGCGACGGCGGCGCTGGACGCCACCGGGCGAGTGGTCACGTTGACCTTCCCGGCGACCACTGCCGGTCTGCGGCGCAGCGACCGGCTGACCGTCTCGGCCGAGGTGCTGGACATCAACGGGCGGGCCACCACCAGCACGCAGGCGGCGACCATTCAGAGCAACTCCAGCGACACCGTTCCGCCGGTGGCCGTCTCGCGGACCTGGGCGGGCAACGCCGCCGCCTACCAGGTCGAGGTCGTGTTCAGCGAAGCGATGGACAAGCTTTCCGCCACCACCCAGGCCAATTACCGGCTGCATGGCAACGGGGGGACCGACATTCAGTTGCCCAGTTCCGCGGTGCTCGATCCGACCGGTCACATCGTGACGCTGGTGTTCGGATCCAGCCTGGGCGGCTTCAATCGGCTGGACGCCCTGGAAATCCTGCCCGGGGTCACGGACATGAACGGCCGGGGGACCTCCAGCATCACCACGGTGGGCGCCATCGTCAGCCGGAACACCGCCGACACCACGCCGCCGTCGGTGGTCCGGGCGACGGTCATGTCGCGGACCCGGGTGAACAATCAGACGACTTCGGCGGTCGTGGACGTGCTGTTCAACGAGGTCCTGAACAAGGCCGCGGCCGAGGCGGCGGCCTTCACCGTCAGCGGGGGCTTGACCGTCGATAGCGTCGCGCTGCGGTACGACGGGCTGACCCTCCGGCTCGTCGTCGGCGGCGAACCGTTCGGCGAGACGATATCCGTGCCCGGCACCATCTCCGACATCAACAACAATCTCCTGGCGCCGGTCGACGTGACCCCGGCGGAACTGCTGTACGTGGACGCGGGGCTGGACATCAACGGCACGATCGGAACCACCGTCACCTTCTCGCCGGCCGTCAGCGGCGGCGTGGGCCCCTACGTGTTCAGTTGGACGCCGACGGCGGGGCTGTCCAGCCCCAACGTCATGCAGCCCGAGTTCACGCCGACGACGGTGGGCACGTTCGTCTTCACGGTCACGGTCACCGACGCCGAGGGCCGGACCGCCACCGACACCGTGCAGGTGATCGTCCTGCCGAGCTGACCGGAGCGGACCGCAGAAGCGGAGATGCATGTGCGGCTTGGATCGACATCGGCGAAGGGCTTGCGCGCGAGCCTGGCCCTCGCAGCGGGACTGTTGGCGGTCGGGCCGGCGTGGACCCGGCCGGTTTCGGCCCAGCCGTTTCCGACCAACAACGACCCCGCCCACCAGATCCGCTTCGAGACGCCGGCCCAGGCCGAGGCCCGCCGGACGCAACTGATCCGGTTCATCTGGGACAGTGGACTGCCAACCACCACCCCGGCCGTCACCACCCACGTGTCCATGCCTCCCTCTGCCATCGGCATCGACCCGGCCCAGGTAGCCCGCATCGACCGGCTGGACGTGAACGTGTCTGGCTGGGACTTCCGCGCCGTCGCCTACCTGATGAACCCGGTCAACCCCATCAACGCCGCTCGCGCGGTCATCGTTCACCAGGGACACGCCAACGACCTGGCCTACGGCGTGGGCGACACCGCCAATCATCTGCTGCTCAACGGCTTCACCGTGGTGGTGATGATGATGCCGCTGTACGGATGGAACCACGATACCACCGCCGTCGTCCCCGGATACGGAACGCTGACCTACGGCAAACACGGGGACATGATCCTCAAGACCGGGCCTGCGAACGGCGGCTGGGGGTTCCGGCTGTTTCTGGAGCCGGTGGTTCAGGTGATCAACCATCTGGTGGCGACGATACCCGACCTGAAAGACGTCGGCATGGTGGGCCTGTCGGGCGGGGGTTGGACGACCAGCCTGATGTCGGCCATCGACGCCCGCATCCGGCTGAGCGCCCCGGTGGCCGGCTCATCGCCGCTGTATCAACGTAACGCCAAACCCGCGGACGTGGGCGACCCCGAGCAGTATTACACGCCGCTGTATGACGAGAACGTCCAGCCGGACGGATCCGGCGGGGGGGTCTGCACCTGGCTGGAGATCTACGCCCTGGGCGGTATCGGCTCCGGGCGCCGGCAGATTCAGGTCTCCAACGAGTTCGACACCTGTTGTTTTGCCGGCACCTTCGCCGACGGCTATAAGGCCATCGTCGCCCGGAAGGCGGCCGCCCTGGGCGGGGCGTGGTCGCATCTGCTCGATACCACGCACAAGAGCCATCAGATCTCCGCGTTTGCCATCACCCACGCGATCAACCCGCTGTTCGGCATCACCCGTCCGGTGGCGGTGCCCAGCGGCCTGCCGATCCGCGATGAGTTCAACGACCAGAGCGGCGCGTTTCCGGGCGGCTGGACGCTCGACCCCTCCTCGGGCGGCGGCGCGTCGGCCGTCGAGAACGCCGGGAAGGTGGCCATCAGCGGCCCCGGCCTGGCCTCGATCGCCCGCGACGCGCCGTTCAACGCCCAGGTTCGGCTGCCGATCACGCTTTCGCTGCGGATCCAGGGCCTGACCGCCGACAATTTCCCGGGCGTCTTCATCACCGACCAGATCGGCACCCGGCCGCACCAGGTGGGGCCGCTGATCAACGGCCAGACCGGGGAGGTGGCCATCAACGCCGACAACGGCGATGGTTTCAACGCGGCCGGCGATCGGCTCACGCTGGGCGCGGTGCCGGACTATGACCGCGGGCCGGCCACGCTGAGCCTGACCTTCGACCGGGCGGGGTTTTCCGTGGCATTCGAGGCCCAGGCCGGCGGGCGGTTTTCGTCGGGCAGACGGCCGTGGTCGGCCATCCCCAACGGATTCGACCCGGCCAACCTGGGCACGCACGCCCAGGTATTCATCCAGAGTTTCGACCTGGACGGCGGTTCGCCCGCCAGCCTCGGCGTCGATTCGCTTTCCATCGCCGGCACCTTCGTGACCGGCGACGCCGACGGCGACGCCGACGTGGACGCCGACGACCTGGGCCTCCTGGTCGATTGCTTCTCGGGGCCGACGATCCCCCTCGCCGGTCGGTCTTGCTCGATCGCCGACTGGGACGCCGACAACGACGTGGACCAGGCCGACTTCGCGGCCCTCCAGCGGTGCTATGGGGGGAAGGACGTGGCCCCGCCGGCTGAGTGCGTTCGCTGAACGGAACGTGAACGGCGGCAGAACGTCGTCGACGTCGCTATTCTGTCACCAGCTCGATGCCCGCGTTCTCGAGCTGCTTCTCGATCACGAGCGTGCTGACCCTGAATTCGTCGGCCAGCTCCTGAACCCTGCAACGATCGGCCCATCCTCGCGTGTGTTTCTCAAGTGCCTTCTGCGGGGCAAGCAGTTCGGCCGCGAACGCGCGAGATACCTGCTGATCCCAGGTGTAGGCGTCCGTAACCAGCCGCTCCCCCTTCTGACAGGAAAAAAGCAAATGATGCACAGCCCGGGCAAGTTGAAACCTCGCGCTATCCTCGCGCGTGGGACGTGGTCCGGCGACTACAACCGTCCTGAGATTCGACCAACCGACGACGGAGCGTATGCCCCGACCCGGGACGTGATTCTGCGGTACCATCTGAACGTCAACCTCGGCTACCCTTTGGACGAGCTCCTCCAGGGAATTGATAGATGACTCCTGGTCGATTCCCGCGGCGTTGCGCAACTCTCGGGCAAGACGATACCCCTGCTTCGCCGCCGTGCCGTCCGCCGGAATATCTCTGAAGCCCACCCGGATGGTCCCCGGTCCCAGGTTCAATCTTCGGCGCGTGTCCTGGATCCACGTCCATTGCTCCGCGATGCGGTCCGCTTCCGCGACCTCGGTGAGGTCCCGCGCCACGGGCAGATCCGGGTCGCCGAGCGATTGCTCAAGGAACGCGGCGAGGTCGTCGTTCACCTGTGAAGGGTCGTACGGATCAAGACCCAGTCGCCCTGCGGCGGTACAGAATTGCGCTTCCTCAGGCCCGCATTGTCGGATCGCTTGCCAGTTGGTTGCCAACTCCTCGACGCGCTGGTCTTTCAGCGTGCGGACGCGATACAAAGTATCGTTCACGAATCCGGCCAATGCGTCTTTCACCGCTTCCCGAGGAAGTAGCGCCCATCCTGAATCGATGAACTCTCCCGGCATGTTGGGAAGCTCGTCGCGCTGGTCCGCCTGCCACTCCGCGCGGATGCCTCGACCGACATCGTAGAGATACAGGGCCGGCAAGAGCATGCCGGCCTCCGCTGAACGCAGACAATGCCGTTTGACCCAAGAAAGCTGCGTACCCGCTGAAGATGCCTTCGCGACCCGCTCGGTACGACACGGTTCGTTCAAAAGGGCCCACCAGTTGTTGACCAACCACTCCGCGATCGGAAAGGCAGGTACATACAGAAGCGACCTCTCGTCGTCCAGTGTCCTGTCCCAAATACGGGTCACAATCCGGCCGGCGATTCGCACACGAAGCGCGCACCAGGTACGCCGTTCGACCGGGTCGGTGGCGGCGGGTTGATCGACCGGATCAGCCTGGATGGACAGGAATGAAGACACGTGGTGCATTCTCCAATCGAGCCACCGGCTCGGGGTACTGCCGGGGGTCGTTCAATGGAAACCCGTGATAGACGCCTTGACCCGTCAACCTGGCCTCATGCAGGACATCATTGATCCAGACCCACGCCCGGCTTGGATAATCGCCTCCAAAGGGGCCGACGCATCGTGCCCGGATGGCTTGTCGCAGTGCCTCACAAAGCTTCGGCCAGTCTTCCTGGTCATATGCGTCGCACTTGGCTTTATCGCATCGTAAGGCAGGCGGTCCGGCCGGAGTCGGATAGGTCTTGTGCTGCGGATTACCCTCGTATCGTACGCGCGCAGCAAGCTCCTCGGGCGACGCCGCGTGCGGCGGCCATTCGCAGATTCGCCCGCGTTTAATGCCATGCTGGTATAATGGACGTTTCGGCATACGTTGATTCTATCATTCCCGCCTCCCCACCGACAACGGCCCGTGCAAGGCGCCGGCAGCGGTTGTAGGATGGCCAGGCAGCGGCTGTTCGGGCCGGCGGGTTTCATGCGATTCCATCCAGCGCGGTTCGCGGCCGCCCACTACCGGAGCTGTGTGGTCATGGGTGAAGACGAACTGTTCATTCATCGTACGATCGGGCCTGAGGACCGCGCCTTCTACGCCGAGAACGGCTATCTGCTCTGCGGCCGGACGCTCACCGACCGGGGGCTCGAACGCATGCGCGAGGAATGCATGGCCGCCTGGCGCGCCGAGAAGGGCGACTTCGACCCCGCCAAGACCTGGCTGGAGAACGCCCTGCTGCCCGACATCCACCATCGCAGCCCGGCGGTCCGCCGGTATTACTTCAGCGGTCCGCTGGTGGACGTGGCCGAGGCCCTGATCGGCCCGAACGTCAAGGGCGCGACCAGCCAGTTGACCTTCAAGATGCGCGGCAACACCAAGCCCTTCGCCTGGCACCAGGACAACGGCTACGGCGAGCTGGAGCCCTACAACGCGATCAGTTGCCTGACCGCCCTGGACGACACCGACCCCTCCAACGGCTGCCTGTGGCTGATACCCGGCAGCCACAAGGCCGGCCAGATCGCGGTCGGCGAGGCCGGCTCGGCCGAGGCCAAGAAGGCCATGCGCGAGATTCGCGTCGAGGCCGACGAGAGCAAGGCCGTGGCCATGCCGCTCCGGGCCGGCGAATGCCTGGTGTTCGGCTGTTGGACGCTGCATAAGTCGGAGGGCAACTTCTCTCCGGACCGCGACCGGCGGATTCTGTTCCTGCGCTACGCCGACGCCGACGCGGTGGAGGTCTACAACGGCCGCAAGCCCCGTCTGGGGCGGCTGCTGCGCGGGACCACCCGCTTCCCCGAGGTGGCGGCCTTCGAGAGCCACCTGCCGCTCTGATCACCCTCGCGCAAACTCGGGGTGGCCGTCCAGAACCCGGCGCTCCGCGGATTCGATCGCCCGCCGCAGCGCGCCGACGCTCTGGCGGCGCCGCCGTGCCGCCCGCGTGTCGATGACCAGCACGAACTCGACGTTCATCGGCTTGGGCGAAAAACGCTGGCTGCTGACCCGATAGCGCTTGTAGCCCTTCAGGAACAGCCGCACCGGCCCGCGTTCCAGATTGGCGGCCAGCAGGTCGTCCAGGCCGATCGTTCCGTCGGTGGAGTAGCTGGTGAGGATGTAGCGGGCGTCGAGCGCGTCGAGCAGCCGGCGATACGCGGCGGCGGCCTCGCCGCGGTGGTTGTAGGGGCTGCGTCTCTGCGTCCGCCAGTCGGTGCGGATGGCCGACTTCTGCCCGCGGCAGATCACCGGGCTCACCGCCGGCTTGTCCCACAGGGCGATGCTGTTGAGCACGTGGTAGTTGCTGCCGTAGGGATGCTGGTTGTAGGGCGGATCGAGATAGGCGGCGTGCACGCCCGCGCCGCGCCATTGCCGGGCCGCCGCTTCGGCGTCGGCGCAGGTCACGCGGTTCTCGCGCCCGTTGTCGCAGAACACCGCCGGCGAGAGCACCAGGTCGGTGGCGATGCGGTACAGGGCCGTGCCGGTGGCCCCACCCCACCCGCGGTGAAAGCCCTTGAACACCCCGCTGGTATTGCTGCGATAACAGGCCTGGTAGAGCAGCGGGGCCAGCAGGCAGGCTTCCTCCCGCTCGTCGATGACCCCGCGGCGGCTCCAGACCGCGATGCGGTGGCGGATGGCGTCGATACGCATCCCGTTCTTGCGCATGTAGAACAGCCGTTCGGCGTCGGGGTCGAAATCGCGGTCGTCGGCCGGGCACAGGTGCCGCGTCACCCAGTCGACGCGCGGCGGAAGGGCGTTGAGCCGGGCGATGGCCGCCTCATACCCGCCCAGGGCCGCGAAGGGCGGCGCGCGGTTGCAGGAGATCGCGCAGGTGTTGATCGCCCGGCAGTACGGCTCCCAGTCGTTGGCCACCACGGTCAGGCCGAGCTGCTTGGCGTAGCGCGAGACGACGCCGCTGCCGGCGAACAGGTCCAGGAAGAGGGCCCCCTCAGGCGGCGCGGTCGCCGCGACCGCCGACCCGATCAGGTCCAGCAGCCGGCGCTTGTTGCCGATGTAAGGGATCAACTGGTTGAAGCGATAATCATCGGTCCGAACGGCGGCATGACGACGGCCGTCATACCAGCGCGGCGGCGGCGGCTCTCGCGTCACCTCAGGCCCCATGCCCGGCGGATTATGCCCCCAATGGCGGGCAGCGTCCAGCAGGACGAAACTTCGGCTATAATACCCTCCGTGCGGCCGGGCCGCCGGTGAGCGGCCGGAGAGGATCGACCGAAGTGGCCATTGACGTTGCAGCCGAATACGACCTGGACGTGCTCGACGCCGAGTTCAACGCCCGCGACGCGCTGGATATCATCGACTGGGCGGCCGGAGAGTTCGGCGACGATCTGGCGGTGTCGTCGTCCTTCGGAGCCGACAGCGCGGTCATGCTCCACCTGGCCAGCCGGGTCAAGCCGGACGTGAAGGTCATCGCCGTCGATACCGGCTTCCTGTTCCCCGAGACGGTGCGGTTCCGGGACGAGCTGACGGCGCGGCTCAAGCTCAATCTCATCGTGGTCCGGCCGCGGCTGGACCGGGCGATCTTCCTCGAAGAGCACGGGCGGATGTGGCGCTCCAACCCCGACGCCTGCTGCGCCATGAACAAGCGCGAGCCGTTCGACCGGGCCAAGCGCGAGCTGGGCATCCGCTGCTGGATGACCGGCATCCGCCGGGAGCAGTCCAACACCCGCAAGGGCACGCGCGTGGTGCAGCGCGATCACATCGGGCTGCTCAAGCTCTGCCCCATCGCCGCCTGGACGGCCAAGGACGTGCACTATTACCTGCTGGAGAACGATCTGCCCTATCATCCCCTGCGGGCCGGGGGTTTCCTGAGCATCGGCTGCCAGCCCGAGGAGGGCTTCTGCACCACCCGCGTCCAGCCCGGGCAGGACCCGCGCGCCGGGCGTTGGGCCGGTTTCGACAAGACCGAATGCGGCCTGCACGTGCACGAACAGGGCAGCGGAATCTGATCGCGGATGGAGCATTGCGGATCGCGGATTGAACCAGGCGGCGACGCTCTCGGACCGCGGGAGTTGAGCGGTTGGAAGCCGGTGCCTTCCCGGGTGCAACTCCGAACGACACAGAGCGCGTTTGCCGAAAGAGAGACGTCAGACGTGACACGTGTGAACGGTGCGGCCTTTGCGGCGGTTGTGTGTTTATGCGGCGCGGCCTGGGGAGAGGAGGCCCGCACCCGCCCCGCCGGCACGCGCCCGGCCGCCACCCGACCGGAGCGTGAACGCGAGCTGGGCAACCGCCTGTCGGCCACGCCCAACGACGTGCATCGTCTGTTCCTGGACGACCCGGCGAGTTTCGCCGAAGCGTCCCCCGCGATGCTGACCTCGCGGATCGTCGAGGCCGAGTTCCCCTTCAACGACCTGGTGCCGTCCTGGAACGTGGACGTGCCCGAAGGCGCGGGCTTCGCCGTCGAGATCCGGCTGGGACGGCGGGACGGCGATTTCTGGACCCCTTTTTACTACCTGGGAAGCTGGGGTGCGGCCCCGGAGATTCAAGAAAAGCACCTGAGCGACTCCAACGGCTTCATCAACATCGACTATTTCCAGTCCACCAGGACTTTCGACCGCTTTCAGTACCGGTTCCTGCTGTCGGGTGGTGCATCAGGCCGACGGCCCGTGCCTCGGCGCGTGGCCATGGCCTACAGCAACACGCTCAACGACGAGCAGCTCGCCCGGCGATTTCGCCGGCCGGTCGATCCCGGACCGAAGCAGGACTGGGCCCGACGGCTGGCCGTGCCCTACCGCAGCCAGCGCTGGGAGGACGAGAAAATCCGCGGAAGCATTTGCAGCCCCACGTCGGTGTCGATGGTGCTCGCGTACCGCGGCGTCAACGAGCCGACCGCCCAGGTGTGCCGGGTCATCTACGACCCCGAGTATGGGATCTACGGCAACTGGTGGCGGGTCGTGCAGGGGGCCTACAGCTACGGCGTCCGCGGGTATCTCGAGCGCTTCGGCGACTGGAACGCGGTCAAGCGTCACATCGCCGCCGGCCGCCCGGTCATCGCCAGCATCCGCGTCCGGCGGGGCGAGATGAGCAACGCCCCTTATCGCCAGAGCGACGGGCACCTCCTCGTCATCACCGGTTTCGATGAAGCCGGGAACGTCCACGTCAACGATCCGGCCGCCGACACCGCCCAGGCCGGCCAGGCCACTTACCGGCGCGAAGACATGGAGAAGGTCTGGCTGGCCCGCGGAGGGATCGGGTACGTCCTGCTGGGGCCGGACGAGTGACCGCGCGCGGCGCGCAGCGGTCCGTGGACGCAGTCATGGTCGGCCGGTTCGCAGGGTCCGGCAGGTCAGGCTTCCAGGGCGCTGAAAAAACCGATCGCGGCGTGGTTGCCGGAAGGCTCCCGCCCGTTGTCGCCGTACAGCTCCCGTTCCAGGCGCTGGGTCTTGTAGCGCTCGACGTCGGCCATCATCTGGAAGGCGATTTCCTGGGGCACCAGCCGGACGTTGACCGTCGGCAGCTTCGAGCCCCAGTCCATGACCAGTCCCATATCCGGATGGGTGATGGTCAGCCCGCGGACTTTCCCCCGGCTCTCGAACAGCTCCACCCGGCACATGATGGCCATGCCGCTCCCCCCCTCCTGTGGCTCTATTAAAGCATTCGATTCAACCCCGGTGAAGTCAAGCGGCGATCAGGACGCGATCCGAAGCGGGGGTGGCAAACGATGGGAGCCGGGGATATCGAGACGGGAGTCGGCGGCCGGCCCGTCAGAGCAGAGGCCCTCGGTTCTCCTGCCGCGGCGCAAGGTGATGGCGCCCCGGCTTCATTACCGGCCGTGGCGAACCCGGGACAGAACCGGGGTTCGGGTCTTCCGCATACATCGGAGGCCCTGCGACCGGCGTTCCGGACCCGCGGACGGGTGCTATTGCGACAACGGGCCGCCGCTCTTGAGGGTCTCGTAGATCTTCATGGCCGCCGGACCGAGCAGCACCACGAAAATCGACGGGAAGATGAACAGGATCAGCGGAAGCATCAGCTTGACGGTGGTCTTCTGGGCCCGCTCCTCGGCCCGCTGGCGGCGCTTGACGCGCAGGGCGTCGGCCTGGGTGCGCAGGGCCTTGGCCACCGAGGTGCCGAACTTCTCGGCCTGGGTGATGACCGCGACCAGGGCCCGCATCTCCTCGACCCCGCAGCGGCGGGACATGTTCTCGAGGGCCTCGGAGCGCGGCACGCCCATCTGCGTCTCCAGCGTGGCGATCTGCATCTCCTCGCTGAGTTCGACGTGAACGTTGTGCATCTCGTCGCTGACCCGCTGAAGGCCGGCGTCGAGGGCCAGGCCGGACTCGACCGAGACCACCAGCAGATCCAGCGAGTCGGGCAGCCCGTTGCGGATTTTCTCGCGGCGCTGGCTGCGGGCCAGGGCCAGCCAGAGGTTGGGCAGCAGAAAGCCCAGCCCGCCGGCGAAGGCCGCGATGCTGATGGACTGGCGCGGCTCGTAGCCGCCGCCCCAGCAGATCAGCAGGGCCACCCCCATCAGGGCCACGCCCAGGATGGTCTTGCTCGCCAGGAAGTATTTGGAGGCATCCTCGCGGCGGAAGCCGGCCTGGGCCAGCTTCTCGCGCAGGGTGGACATCTCCTCGGCGCTCTTGGGCATGACCGGCTTCATGGCCAGGGGGGCCACGCGCTCGAGCACCTGGCGGGCGGCGGACTTGCCGTCCGGACCCGGGCCGGCCTCCTTGATCTGCCGCTGGCCGCTCATCCGCCGCATCACGTCGTCCTCCTCCCGGGACCGCTTCGGCCAGAGGGAGACGACGATCATGGCCACGCTGACCAGCACCAGCACGCTGAGAATCAGGATATCGTTCATGGCGTTACACCTTGATATTCACGATCTTCTTGATCATGGCCATGCCCATCAGGTCCATGGCGATGGCCGTCCCCAGCATGTACTGCCCCGGCCGGGTGTCCAGCAGCACGTGGGCGTAGTCGGGGTTCACCAGCATCGAGACGAAGAACACCAGCACGGGCAGCAGCAGCAGCACCCACCCGGACATGCGCCCCTCGGCGGTGAGGGCCCGGACGGTGCCCAGGAGCTGAATACGGTCGCGGATGACCTTGCCGATCTTGTCCAGGACCTCGGCCAGGTCGCCGCCGGTCTGCCGCTGGATGAGCACGGCGGTGACGAAGAAGCGGACGTCCATCTGGTCGACCCGTTCGGCCATGTTGAGCAGGGCCTCCTCGATCTTGATGCCCAGGTTCTGTTCATGGAACACGCGGGCGAACTCGCCGGCGATGGGGTCGGGCAACTGCTGGCTGACCAGTTGGATGGCGCTGGCCAGCGAGTGCCCCGCCCGCAGGGCCTGGCCCATCAGCTCGAACACGTCGGGAAGCTGCTCGACCATGACCCGGATGCGCTTCTTGCGCTTGCGGACCAGGTACATCAGGGGCATGCCGATGACCGCGGCGCTGCAGGCCAGCGAGGTGATGACGTTCATCTGGAGGAAGAGCATGGCCAGGAAGGTCAGCACCGAGATGCCGGTGAGGTTGACCAGCAGGCGCGAGGCCGACCAGCTCACGTCGGCCTGGTCCAGGACGCGCTGGAGCTTGGCCACCACCTGGAGCGAGGCGACCACGCTCTCCAGGGCCCCCTTGTGCTGCTCGTTGATGTGCTTGCGCAGCAGCGATTCCTTGATCTGGCGCTCCTTGCCGGTTCGGCCCTCGCTGAGGCGGTCGACCACCTTCTTCTGCTTGGAGGTGCGCAGGTCGAAGACCACCTGGAAGACGCCGTACACCAGCAGCATCGAGCCCAGGACGGGCAGGACCAGAAAGATGATGTTGGTTACGTTAGGCATAGGGATACCTCGGGGATAAGGGCGTACGGCGGGCGGCCCGGGGCGGGCGCGCCCGTCCCGTGCCGCCGGCCGTCTCGCCCGTCATGACGCTCCCGTTTTTGCTTTTTCTCTCTCATCCTGACCCCTTGACGGCCACCGGTCGGCTCAGTCCTCCCGGTCCCGCATCAGCACCTGCCGCTCGAAGAGCCGGGTGCTGATGTCGCAGCCGGCGGACTTGAGCCGGTCGAGAAACGTCGGTCGCAGGCCGGTGGCCACCATCTGCCCGTAGGCCCGCCCGGCGGTGTCCACCCCGATCTGCTCGAAGGTGAAGATATCCTGCATGGTGACCACGTCGCCCTCCATGCCGGTGATCTCGGTGACGTTGGTGATCTTGCGCGGGCCGCCGGTCAGCCGCTGGGCGTTGACGATGAGCTGAATGGCGGAGGCGAACTGCTGGCGGATGGCCCGCACCGGCAGCTCGAAGCCCGACATCATGACCATGGTCTCGACGCGCTGGACGGCGTCGCGCGTGCTGTTGGCGTGCAGCGTGGTCAGCGACCCGTCGTGCCCGGTGTTCATGGCCTGGAGCATGTCCAGGGTCTCGGCCCCGCGGCACTCGCCGACCACGATGCGGTCCGGGCGCATGCGCAGGCTGTTGATGAGCAGGTCGCGGATGGTGACCTGGCCCTTGCCCTCGATGTTGGGCGGGCGGGTCTCGAGGCGGACCACGTGCGGCTGGCGCAGGCGCAGCTCGGCGGCGTCCTCGATGGTCACGATGCGGTCGTCCGGGGGAATGAACGAGGACATGTTGTTGAGCAGCGTGGTCTTGCCCGAGCCGGTGCCGCCCACGATCAGGATGTTGAGCCGGGCGATGACGCAGGCCCGGAAGAACTCGACCATCTCCGGGGCGCAGGACTTGAAGCGGACGTAGTCGTCCCAGGTGATGGGGTCGCGCCCGAACCGGCGGATGGACATGCTGGGGCCGTCCAGGGCCAGCGGGGGGATGACCGCGTTGACGCGCGAGCCGTCCTTGAGCCGGGCGTCGACCATCGGGCTGACCTCGTCGCAGCGCCGCCCGACCGCGGCGACGATCTTGTCGATCACGTGGATCAGGTGCGAGTCGTCGCGGAAGCGCACGTCGGTCAGTTCGAGCTTGCCCTTGCGCTCCACGTAGACCTTCTGCGGCCCGTTGATGAGGATGTCGCTGATGGAGCTGTCCTTGAGCAGCAGTTCGAGCGGGCCCAGGCCGAAGGTCTCGTCCAGGATCTCGCCGACCAGCCGCTGGCGCTCGGCGTGGTTGAGGAGGACGTTCTCCTTCTCGCACAAGGCCAGGATCATCTCGCCGACCTGGTCGCGGATGGTGGAGTCGGCGTTGTCCACCGCGCTCATGTCGAGCTGATCGACGAGCTTGCGGTGGATACGGGTCTTGAGGGCGTAGTATTTCTCGAGCTTCTCGTCGTTGGGCTTGGGCCTGCTCCGCTCGGCGGGGGATGCCTTGGGCTCGGCCACGGCGACCGCCGCGTTCTCGGGCGGGCGGGGGC
>JABRVU010000637.1:0-4550 GCA_039961895.1 Phycisphaerae bacterium
AGGTCCTGCCGCTCCTCGATGGTCGGCAGGGTGAGCTTGCGGTCGGTCCGGCCCTGGCGGTCCAGCTCCTCGTTGATGGCCAGGATGGCCTGTTCGAGCTTGACCGCCAGGGCCTCTTTCGTGAAGTTCTTGTCCGCGATGGCCACGTGGCAGGTCATGCAGCGGTCGGTCTGATAGCCCTGGACGAAGTTCAGCTCGATGCGCACGTCGGGCAGGACGGCCTGCTGGATCTCCTGTCGTCCACGGGTCCCCTTGGGCGCGGCGAAGTCCAGCATGGGCAGGTTGAACGCGCCGCGTCGCAGCGTGCTCGCAAAGTCGGCGTAGCGCGACTCGGCGTCCTTGCGGTCCTTCTCGATCCTGGCCAGGGCCCGCTCCGCGGAGATGATCTCGGCCTCCAGGAGCTTGCGCTGGTCCTCGACGGCCTTTTGCAGGTCGGCCAGCTCGTCCACGCGCCGGCGGGCTTCCTCGAAATGGCCGCGGACCTTCTCGAGGTGGGCCAGGGCCTCGCGGGTGCGGTGGCCTTCCTCGCCTTTGAGGGTCTTTTCGTGCTCATAGGCGGCCGCGGCCACGTTCAGATCGCCCTTGACGGCCTTGAACTCCATGTCGGCCCGGGCGTATTCCCCCCGCACGCCGTCGGCCTTGGCCGCAAGACGCTGCAAATCGAACCATTCGAGCAGTTGAACCAGTTGGGTACGGAAGGGGGCGTCCTGGCCGATTCGATCCGCCAAGGCCGGGGCATCGGGCTTGCCGGCCTGATCGGCGACCACCTGACCCAGCGATTCGCTGACCGCCCGAGCCCGGTCCTCATACGACTTGCGGAGCGGGCCGGAGAACTCGGCCGACAGGGCTTCCGCCGCCGGCGTCCAGGCCGAGGCATCCTGGCCCGACAACGACGCGATCAGTTGCCGCGTCTGCCGCTGCTGGGCCTCCAGCCGGCTCTTGGACTTGGCCACCGCGTCCTGGGCCTGGGCAAGCTTTTCCAGGCTCTCCTGGGTCTGGTTGGAGAGGACGTCGAAATACGCCAGCGAAGCCTGTAAGTCGGCGTAGTGATCCTGGAAGCCGCGCCAGGGGCGGGCGTAATCCACCTTCACCATCCAGACCAGGCTGGCCAGAAGGGCCAGGCTGGAGCCGGCGAAGACGAGGCTCACGGTCCGCGTATTGCGGAAAGTTTCAACTGGAACGGGCATCGTTGACCAGCACTTATCCTGAACCCGGCCATGAGCCCCTGCCGGTCAAGCCCACAGGCGCCACTGAGCACAGAGTTCCGAAACCAGGTGTAACCGGAATGCGGCCCGACCCTTGACGGCAACCCGACGCCGCCGACCCTCGCGTGGACTAAAGCCTCAGCCACGGAGTTCGGTTGGCCACTGAATCATCCGCCCGAACTACAATTCCGCACCACTAATAGCGGAAAATCGGCGGGTGTCAAGTTGCCCGAAGGAACGCTTCTCCACAGGATTTACGTTCAATTCGCAAGGCAGGTTTTGCAGGAAGGTGTCCTGGTTCCGTGGCGCGCTCTATGGGTGGCCCGGTCATTGCCCGAATCGCAGTCCAAAAGATACTGGTGTTCTCGGCTATGGCCTTTCGCTTGCTTTGCCCACACGGCCAGCTTCTCACGTCGAATGGGGGCCGGCGTGTTCAGAGAAACTCCGCCGCCGAGAACTTGAAGGCTGCAAGTGTGTGCCAGAACTGTCAGTCATCCAACATCATGACGATTCTCGTTCCCTTCCCCGATCGGGTTATAATCCGCCCCGTCGCCGGCGAGCCGGCCGGGGAGATGCGGACGGCGCGGCTCGACGCGGCGCGTTCGTCGGCGCACCGCCCGGCGGTGCCGCCCGGGGAGGCTCGATGCGACGCATCGCGGTGATCAATCAGAAGGGCGGGGTCGGCAAGACGACAACCGCCGTCAACCTCGGCGCGGCCCTGGCCCGGGCCGGCAACCGGGTGCTGCTGATCGACCTCGATCCGCAGGCCCACCTGTCGCTGCACGTGGGGCAGGACCCGGCGGGCGGCGCGCCGGGAACCTACGAGCTGCTCACCGCCGGCTCGGCGGCCAGCATCGCCAAGGTCCGCCACCGCGTGGGCAGCAACCTGTGGGTCGTGGCCTCGAGCATCGACCTGGCCGCCGCCGAAGTCGAGCTGGTCAGCGTCGTCGGCCGCGAGGTCATCCTGCGCGACCTGCTCGATCAGCACGTGGGCGCCGGCGGCCCGCCGGGGCGCGGCTCGCAGTATGATTACGTGCTCATCGACTGCCCGCCGTCGCTGAACGTGCTGACGCTCAACGGGCTCTGCGCCGCCCGCGAAGTGTTCATCCCCCTCCAGCCGCATTACCTCGCCCTCCAGGGCCTCAGCAAACTGCTGGAGACGGTGTCGCTGGTCAGCCGGCGCATCAACCCCGAGCTGAAGGTCAGCGGCGTGGTGGTCTGCATGTACGACGCGGGCACGAAGCTGGCCACCGAGGTGATCGAGGACGTGCGCTCGTTCCTCGAGGCGGCGCGGGAATCCGGGCTGCCGTGGTCGGCGGCCCGGCTGCTGGCGACGTTCATCCGGCGGAACATCAAGCTGGCCGAGGCCCCCAGTTACGGCAAGAGCATCTTCGAATATGCGCCCGACAGCAACGGCGCCCGGGACTACGAACAGCTCGCGGCGGAAGTGGCGGCCATGACCGCCGAGGCGCCGCCGGTCTCGCCGGTCCCCTCGGCGCCGACGGTGGAAGCGCCCGCCGGCGAGGCGGTCGCCCAGGAGGCGGCCGCGCCGGAGGTCGTTTAGAGCCCATCCCATGACCGCGACCATCGACCGGCGGGAAGCCGGTCCCAACCGGGCATGGGGCTGGGCGGTCTGTCCCTCGCGTGCGACCGGCCCACGGGGTCATGTTCCGAAGCGGGAGGTCGTCGCCGAGGCCGCCCAGCAGGCAAGGGACGTCTTGACTCGATCGGGGTCGTCGTGGGTGGGTTGTCGAAATCCCTTCAACCTGCCAGCGGAGGTATTCACCATGAACGGACGATGGATCGCTCAGCTCTTGGCGGCGCCGGCATGGGTCGGCGCGCTGCTCACGGTTGTGGTATCAGCGCGCGGCGAACCGGTCACGCCCTGGAACGAGGCCGGCGTGGTCGATACCGCCCGCAGCCCGCACGCGGTGCTCCGGGCGGTGCCCATCCGGGCGGTGACGATGGAGCCGGGCTTCTGGCGGCCGAAGATGGAGGCCAACCGCACGGTCAGCATTCCGCGCCTGCTCAAGCTGCTCGAGGAGAAGGGCGTGGTGGACAACTTCCGGCGGCTCTCCGGCCGCAAGCAGTGCGAGCGCCGCGGGTACTACTTCACGGACTCGGACCTTTACAAGTGGATGGAGTCAGCCGCCCTGGCCCTGCAATCAGCCGACGATCCGGCGGTCAAGGCCGACCTCGACCGGATCATCGACGAGGTCCTGGCCATCCAGGGCAGCGACGGCTACATCAACACCTGGTTCGAGGGCCCCAAGGCCAAGGACCGCTTCAAGCAGCTTCCCTCGCATCACGAGCTGTACTGCGCCGGCCATCTGTTCCAGGCCGCCGTGGCCCACTACCGGGCCACCGGAGAGCGCAAGCTGCTGGACGGGGCCCTGCGCTTCGCGGATTACCTGGTCAACGTCTTCGGGCCCGACAAGCCCTTCCAGGGTTTCGACGGCCACCCCGAGGTCGAGATGGCCCTGGTCGAGCTGTACCGCACCACCGGCAAGCAGGGCTACCTCGAGCTGGCCGAGTATTACCTCGACGGCAACGGGTATGCGCGCCGGAAAGGCGTCGAGGGTCACGCCGTGCGCATGATGTACCTGTGCTGCGGGGCGACCGACTTCTTCGCCGAGACCGGCCGGGAGGATTATCAGCAGGCCAGCCTCGCCCTCTGGCAGGACATGGTGGCCGGCAAACTCTACGTCACCGGCGGCGTGGGGGCCCGCGGCAGCGGCGAGGCCTTCGGCGAGCCCTTCGAGCTGCCCAACCGGACGGCCTACAGCGAAACCTGCGCCTCCATCGCCAACGGCATGTGGAACTGGCGGATGCTAGCCGTCACCGGCGAGGCCAAGTACATGGATCTCTTCGAGCGCGTGCTCTACAACGCCTTCCTGTCCGGAGTGTCCATCCAGGGCGGCGAGTACTTCTACGTGAACCCGCTGGCCAACGACGGGCGGCACCGGCGGCGCGACTGGTACGACTGCACCTGCTGCCCGCCGAACGTGCAGCGGACCATGGCCGCCATCCCCGGCCATGTCTTCACCACCTCGGACAAGGGCGTGCAGGTACACCTGTACGACAATTGCGTGCTGAAGTGGAAGCTGGCCGACGGCACGCCGCTGGTCCTTCGCCAGAAAACCAGCTACCCCTGGGACGGCGCCGTCGAAATCGACGTGGCACCGCAGACCGCCAGGACCTTCGATCTCGACCTGCGCATCCCCGGCTGGTGCCGGAAGCCGGCGTTGAAAGTCAACGGTCAGCCGGTCGGGATGGAACTCAAGCCCGGCACGTATGCCCGCGTATCCCGCGAGTGGAAGACCGGCGACCGGGCGGAACTGACGC
>JABRVU010000638.1:0-1786 GCA_039961895.1 Phycisphaerae bacterium
GGATCACCGTCTCCGATCGGTCGCCGGAGGCCCTGCGCAACATCATCCTGCGCATGTACTGGGACGGCAGCGACGTCCCCAGCGTCGAGGCCCCGTTGGGAGATTTCTTCGGCAGCGCCCACGGCCGGGCCGTGGAGATGGCCAACGCCTACACCACCCAGCCGCGCGGCCGGGGCTTCAACTGCTTCTTCCCCATGCCCTTCGCCACCCACGCCAGGATCACCGCCACCAACGATATGCCCGGCGGCAAGGCTCTGGGGGCCCTCTTCTTCCAGATCGACTACGAGCTGCGCGACAAACTGCCGCCCAACACCGGCTATTTCCACGCCCGCTTCCGCCGGCAGAACCCCACCGTGCTCAAGGAGGATTACGTCATCCTCGACCAGGTGCAGGGGCCGGGTCTGTTCCTGGGCTGCGTGATCGGCGTGCGGGCCCTGGAGGGCAACTGGTGGGGCGAAGGCGAGATCAAGTTCTACATGGACGGCGACACCGAATACCCCACCATCTGCGGCACGGGGACGGAAGACTACTTCTGCACCGGTTACGGCATGGGGCTCTACCAGACCCCCTGGCACGGCTGCACGCTGCACTACACCAACAAGACCAACTTCAAGTTTCCGCTGGTCAGCATGTACCGGTTCCACGGGCCGGACCCCGTCTACTTCCGGCACGACCTGAAGGTGACCATCCAGCAGATCGGCTGGCGCCAGGGGTTGTATGAGCGCAAAGACGACTGGTGCAGCCTGGCCTATTGGTACCAGGCCAGGCCGACGACCTACCGTGCGCCGTTCCCCGATCAGGCCGCCCGGACCGCTGATCTGATCGAGGTTCAGGCCGGAACGCCGCAATAGACCCGGCGTTGCGGAATTCTTCGCCACGCGGGCGCGCAGAACACGATGAAGATCGAATCATTCATGGCCAGACCTGAGTGATGGCGGCCTGACCTGCGGTGAGGTCCGCGGTCATGCGCTCGCTTGCGAAAAGAGCCGCGCTCTTCGCGCGTGTTTCCGCGCGTCGACCGGGGGACTGAAGAACTGATTACGGTTAACCTCGCTCCGCGCCGTCGTGTCCGGGTTGTGATGCCGTGGTCGGCGAGCCGGCGCCGGCTACCCGCCACCGGGGTTGAGCAGCCGTTTCTCCACCAGTGTTCGAGCGGCGGGGAAGGCGGCGGCGGCCGCGGCGAAGTCCACCGCCATCGGTCGCGCCTGCGAGGGCCCCTTCACGCGCGGGTCGGGGTTCACGCCTTCTCCCAGCGGAATCTGCGCCGAAGGCCCGGCGGCGAGCTGCGCTTCCACCTCCGCCGACAGGAGATAGTCGATCAGCGCGGCAGCGTGGTCCGCGTGCGGGGCACCCTTGACCACGGCCAGCACGTTGGGCAGAAACAGCGTGCCGGAGCCGCCCTCCGACTGGTCGGGGTAGACGATCCGCACCGGCTTGCGGGCGGCGAGCTCCTCGACGGCGTCGTCGGTATCGGTCAGGGCGAACGCCGCCACGCCGTCGCCTACGGCCTCGGCCGCGCCTTTGTTGCCGCCGTGAACCTGCACCCGGTTGGCCTTGAGGGCGTCGAGATACTCCGTCGTCGGGCCCGGTCCCCAGGCCGCATAGAGGCACGCGACGTGCGTGGCGGTCGTGCCGAACAGCGGTTTGGCGATGCCGGTCTTGCCCGCATAGCGCGGGTCGGCCAAATCGCGGATCGACGCGGGAAACGCCGGGTCGTCCACCAGCCGCGTGTTCACGATCAGCACCCGGGCCCGGGCCGCGAAGCCGTACCAGTAGCCCTCCGGAT
>JABRVU010000639.1:0-1639 GCA_039961895.1 Phycisphaerae bacterium
TTTCCGGCCGGACGGGCGGAAGATCATCTTCGCGTCCAGTCATCTCGATCCGGACCTCGACCGGCCCGTTCCCGCCAGTCAGCCGCCCGGCTTCCGCGTCGGCGAGCGGCGGTACGTCTGGAACTTCAACCCGCACATGGACATCTTCGAGGCCGACCCGGACGGCTCGAACCTCCGCCGGCTGACCGACGCGCCGGGCTACGACGCCGAGGGGGCCTATGACCGCGCCGGCCGGCTGATCGCCTTCACCAGCCAGCGCGGCGGAGACCTGGACATCTGGATCATGAACGCCGACGGCTCGCAGCCCCGCCAGGTGACCCGCGCGAAGGGCTACGACGGCGGGCCGTTCATCAGCCCGGACGGGCGGCGCATCGTCTTCCGCGCCGACCGCCGCGGCGACGACAAGCTGCAACTTTTCGTGATCGACGCGGACGGCCGCAACGAGCGGCAGCTCACCGACGACGACTTCGTCAACTGGGGACCCTATTGGCACCCCGACGGCGTGCATATTCTTTACGCCACCAGCCGCCACGGGCATGAGAACTACGAACTGTACCTGATGAACGTGGACACCGGCCGCCTATGGCGGATCACCTTCACTGAGGGCTTCGACGGGCTGCCCAGCTTCAGCGCCGACGGCCGCCGCGTGCTCTGGACCTCCAAACGCGGCCCGGACGGGACCAGCCAGGTGTTCATGGCCGACTTCAGCATGCCCGAGGAGTAGGGCTCGGGTTTCAACGGCAGGGAATCTTCCCCAGGAGCCGCGGGTTGAAGCCCTCAGCGTCCCCCAGCGCTGTCAGCGCGCCTCGGCAGTCTCGCGGCCACGTGGATGGGTGGCCTTGCCGACCCAGCCGGGGCTGCGTCGGCCCCTCCTCAAACGGCGAGTGACACGGCTTTTCCCAGCGCCGCCCGGTGCCGGCGAAGGATCGGCCGGACGACGTCCTTCAGGAACCGGCGGACCTGCTCGGCGGACCGGCCGGTGAACTGCCGGGGATCGAGGGTCCGCTTGAGGTTGACGTCGGCGAAGGCGGGGTCGGCGGCCAGGCGCTCGAGCAGGTCGTTGGGCCGGCCGAACTCCTTGACCTCCCGGGCGGCGGCCAGCGCATGCCGCCGGATGCGCTCGTGCAGCTCCTGGCGATCCCCGGTGGCCGCCCGTCGTTTGCCGGCTCCGGCAGTGCCGGCCGTGGCGGCCATCAGGATCGCCTCGGTGGCCATGAAGGGCAGCTCGGCCCGCACCCGCGAGGCCACCACGTTCCTGTTGACCACCAGCCCGCGGGCCACGTCCACCACCAGCCGCAGGATGCCGTCGGTGGCCAGGAAACTCTCCGGCGTGGTCAGCCGCTTGTTGGCCGAGTCGTCCAGCGTGCGCTCCAGCCATTGTTCGGCGGCGTTCTGAAACGGCGAGGACAGGATCGAGATCACGTAGCGGGCCAGACCGGTCATGCGTTCGCAGCGCATGGGATTGCGCTTGTAGGCCATGGCCGACGAGCCGACCTGCTCTTTCTCGAAGGGCTCCTCGATCTCCTTGAAGCCGGCCAGCAGGCGCACGTCGTTGGCGAACTTGTGGGCGCTGACCGCGACGTTGGCCAGGGCGGCGGCCACCTGGGCGTCGATCTTGCGCGTGTAGGTCTGCCCGACC
>JABRVU010000640.1:0-1904 GCA_039961895.1 Phycisphaerae bacterium
TGACCGTGCCCAGCACGGTGGTGAAGGCGATGGCCGAGATGATCGCGAAGAGCCACTCGTTGAAGCTCCGGGCCAGCAGCGGGGCGGTGGCCCACGACCTGCTCGCCAACGTGCTGCGGATTCCGCTCGACGACCACGGCAAGGTGCGGGCCGGCAGGATCGCCGCCGTCGCGGTGGGCGCCCTGGCCATGCTGCTGGGCGTCCTCTTCCAGCGGATGAACGTGAGCTTCCTGGTCGGGTGGGCGTTCAACGTGGCGGCCTCGGCGAACCTGCCGGCGCTGATTATGCTGTTGTTCTGGAAAGGGACGACCCGTCAGGGCATCATCGCCGCCGTCGTGGTCGGCATGGTCTCGTCGCTGGCGTGGATTCTGCTGAGCGGCCAGGCCTATCGCGACGTGTACGGACTGGACCCCGCCGCCGCCCCCGCGCCGTTCAGCCAGCCGGGGTTGGTCACCATCCCGCTGGGCTTCGCGGTCCTGACGGGGGTCTCGCTGCTGACCCGCAAGCGCGCCGCGGCGACTGGTGAAGAGCGCGTGCCGGCCACGGCGGAGGCGTAAGGGCCCATCCCGAAACCCGTGTGCCCAAACCCGTGCGCGACCGGCATCCCGCCGGTCGATGTTCAGGGCTTTGGAACGGACGCCTGGTTCGAGAGGGGTCCGCCGGGACTGATCGCATCGCATCGGAGAGGAGACACCATGAACCGTCAGCCGCTGTCCGCGGCGTTGGCGATTCTGATGCTGGGCGGTTCGGCCGCCCGGGGCGCCGAGTGGGTCCGCGGGGGCGAGGACGGCCGGCAGCCCTGGTGGGGCGTCCGCGGCGGGCTCCAGTTCGCCATTCCGCCGGCCTCGCACGGGCCGCGCGGGCTGGTCCGCGTCCTCTATCCCACCCTGCCGGAGGGCCGGTACGACCTCATCAACTTCATCGCCGTCGAGCCCATCGTCGGCGGGCGGCGCGGCTACAGCGAACTGGAGTGGAGCCGCCTGGACCGCCGGCAGGGCAAGCGCTTCTGGGTCGAGCCGGACCAGATCGCCGGGACGCTGGCCCGCCTCGAGGGCGGCGCCGAGCACCTCCGCGTCGTCGTGCAGGTCGAGGAATTCGACAATGGCGCCAAGGTCCGGCTGGTCATCGAGCAGCGCGGCGACCGCCCGGACGAAATCGCGCTGACCCTCGAGGCCCTGCCCGGCAGCGCCCCCCTCGAATACGGCATCCTGACCGCCACCATGGGCAACAAGGCCCGGGCTCGGCTGCTGCACCTGGCCGATGAGACCGTCAGCAGCCTGAAACTGTACGCCGGCTACACCGGGCCGAACTTCGCCGGTCCCACCACGTTTCCGCTGAAGCGGCTGGTCATCACCGCCCAGGGCGACCTGCTGGCGGCCCTCACCAGCGATGAGACCCGCCCGGCCGACGTGCGGCCATCGCCGCCCAACTGGTACTACGGCGGGTTCCCGGTGACGCAGTTCTGGAAGATGACCCAAGGTACCTGGCGCGACGACGTGCACGTGGCCGTCAACGGCCGGTACACCTACTGGATGTCGCGGCGGCCGATACCCGGCGGCATCGCCTTCGAGAACTTCGAGTTGCGGCAGCGCCACCAGCCCGGCGAGCGGTTCATCTTCGGCATCACCCGCCGCACGCCGGCGGAACTCCGGGGGGCAACCACCGCCCCTGCCTCCGCACCCGCGCCTTGAGTCCAACTGCCTATTCGTCCCGCAATCCCGGAAACCGACCGGCTCAACAGCCGGTCCCACACGGGTTCAGGATGGGCTCATACTCGACTTTTCCATCGTGATGGCTCACGCAGCTTGCGACAAGGCCTCGAGCGGGCGGGTTCGGAAAGACCGCGGGAGCGACGGGACAAGGCGGTCATGGGCCGACGTCCCGAAAACCGTTTCACACCAGTG
>JABRVU010000641.1:0-6196 GCA_039961895.1 Phycisphaerae bacterium
GGCGACGGCCACGGCCCCGGCCGGCGCCGCCCACGTGAAGGCCGCCGACGGAGCCCTGCTCACCCGCCTGCGGATGGAGCCTTGGCAGTACCTCTCCTACATGTTCATTCCGTTGTCGTCGATCATGTTCCCGCACATCGCTATCTTCTGCCTGACGGCCAAGCGGCTGGCCAGCTTCAGGAAGACGGTGATCCTGTACCCGCTGTGCATCATGGCCATCTGGTTTCCGGCGGTGTTTCTGGGGGCGGTGGCCGGCGGTCAGCCGAAGATCGTGGCCGACCTGGCGGCGCGGTCCGACGACGTGTCGAAATGGCTGGACCGCCGGGGCGCGCCCGCCGCGCCGGTCGAGGGCCCGCCGTTCCGGCTGCCCGCCCTGCTGGCCGCCAGCCGGGACCCCCATGCCGAGGCCCTGCTGGCCGACGTGCGGACCGGCGCGGTGAGCAAGGAGGCCCTGGGCTCCCGGCTGTTGGACATCAAGGATCCGGCCCTTCGCCCGGAGCTGCGCCGCCTGGCCGCGGGCAATTCCGACGGCGTGATGCTGCGGCTGCTGGACCTCTTCGCGCCGGCGGCCCTGGCCGGTCTGCTGGGAGCGGCCATCATGGCCTGCGTCATGGCCTCCGACAGCCAGATCCTGGCCCTCTCGACCATGTTCTCCGAGGACGTGTTCGCCTACTACGGCGGCAGGCGGCGCTTCGGCGAGCAGGCCCAGGTCTGGTCGGCGCGGACCTTTGTGGTGCTCTGCACGGTGGTGGCCTACGCCATCGCCCTGGCCGTCCACGGTTCGTCCAACATCTTCCACATCGCCATCACCTACGCCTTCAGCGGCTACGCCAGCCTGGCTCCCATCATGCTCGCCTGCCTGTTCTGGAAGCGGGCCACCAAGTGGGGCGTGCTGGCCAGCACGCTGTGGATCGCCGCCTTTCTCTTCGGGACCGCCGTTTTGCAGGCCCGCACGCAGCACCTGGCCCCGGCGGCGCCGGGATCGGCCGTGCCCGTCTGGTCGGTCGGGGGCGTTCCTATTTTCATGCGCGAGGCGACCAGCATCACCTTCAGTTCGCTGCGCCTGTTGCTGGTCGCGCCCATGTTCATCGGTTCGGCGCTGCTCATGGTGGTGGTCTCGTGGCTGACGTCCCCGCCGTCGCGGGCCACCCTCGAGAGATATTTCCCCAATTCCGCGAGTCCGATCATGGAAACGAGGATGCCGTCGTCATGAGTATCGACGAAGCCACGCCCGAGGCCGTTCGACAGGCCGCCGACCGGCTGGACGAACACGTCCGCGAGATGATGCGCTGGCACTTCTCGCCGGAGACGGGTGCGCCCTTCTGGCTGGACTGGGCGAAGAAAGCCGGCTGGGACCCGGCCGCGGAGGTGAAGACCGCCGCCGACCTGATGCGCTTCCCGCACTTCGAGGATGAGTGGCTGCGCTTCGAGCCGCACGAACGCTGGGTGCCCGGGCCCTACCGCGGCCGGCCGTTCATGATCTTCGAGACCGGCGGCACCACCGGCATGCCCAAGCAGCGCATCAGCTGGGAGGACCACAAGATCGACTACAGCGAGTTCTCCGAGACGCTCGACGACGCCTTCTTCCCGCGCGGTGCGAACTGGCTGATGCTCGGGCCCACCGGCCCGCGGCGGCTGCGCCTGGCCATCGAGCACCTGGCCAACGTCCGCGGCGGATGCTGTTACCACGTGGACCTCGACCCGCGCTGGGTCAAGAGGCTGGTGGACAACCGCGAGTTCGACCTGGCCAACCGTTACAAGGAGCACGTCATCGACCAGGCCGTCGTCATCCTCAAGCACCGCCCGGTGAGCTGCCTGTTCACCACGCCCAAGCTGCTGGAGGCCCTGGGCGAGCGGATCAACGTGCCCGAGGCCGGCATCCGCGGAGTGTTCTGCGGCGGGACGTCGATGACGCCGCAGATGGTGCGCTTCCTGATCGAGGAGGTGCTCGAGAACCGGGCCCAGTTCGTGCCCACCTACGGCAACACGCTGATGGGCCTGGCCCGCGGCAAGCCGCCCACCGTTGAGAACCGCTACGCCATCACCTATTATGCGCCCCAGCCGCGGGCGGTGCTGCGGGTGGTCGATCCCCACGACACCGCCAGGACGGTTGACTACGATCAATGGGGCCGGGTCGAGCTGACCACCCTGACCCGCGAGTTCTTCATGCCGCGGTTCCTGGAGCGCGACGAGGCCATCCGCTGCCGTCCGTACGCGCGCTTTCCCTGGGACGGCGTCGGCGAAGTCCGCCCCTTCGGAATGCTCGAAAACAAGACCGTCGAGGGCGTGTACTGACAGGGGGAAATCGACGAGCATGGCCTGCCCGCACATTCCCATTCTCCGCCGGGGCGTTGCTTACGAAAGTCTCGACGCGATCGAGCTGACCGACCTGCGCGGCGGCGGGCCGGTGGCGCGGATCAGCCAGGCCAACGGCGGCATCATCCGCAAGGACCTGTCACGCATCGGCGCCGGGCGCGAGGCCCTGCGGCGGCTGTCCACCCGGGCGCTGCTGGCCGTCTTCCGGGAGGCCGGCGAACGCTTCATGAACGCCGACCTGCCGCTGGGCGAGGCCGCGCAGTCGCCCCAGGCCTACGTCGAATCCCTCTGCGCCACCAGCGGTCTTCCGCACGCCCTCATCCGCCGGAACATGGCCAAGATTCACCAGGTGTTCACCGAGATGCCGGCCATCCTCCGCGGCCTGACCCGCGGATTGGATTTCAAGCTGCTCGACGACGGAGCGGGCGAGCAGGACGGCATCGCCTTGAGCTATTACCCGGTCACGACGGCCCTGGGAGTGGTGCTGCCCAGCAACTCGCCGGGGGTGAACTCGCTGTGGCTGCCGGCCGTGGCCCTGAAGATTCCCGTGGTCATCAAGCCCGGGCGCGAGGAGCCGTGGACGCCGTTTCGCATCATCCAGGCCCTCATCGCCGCCGGCTGCCCCGCCGAGGCCTTCAGCTTCTACCCCACCGATCACGACGGCGCCGCCGCGGTCATCAAGGCCTGCGGGCGGGTGCTGCTCTTCGGCGACGCCCAGACCACCGCCGCCTACGCCAACAACCCGGCGGTGCAGGTGCACGGTCCCGGCTTCAGCAAGGTGCTCATCGGCGAGGATGAAATCGAGGACTGGCCCGAGTATCTCGACGTGCTGGTGGATTCGATCGCGGCCAACGGCGGGCGAAGCTGCATCAACGCCTCGACGATCGTCGTGCCCGCGCGGGGCAGGGAGATCGCCGACGCGTTGGGGCGGCGCCTGGCCGGCATCGGACCCCGCCCGGCCGAAGACCCCGGGGCGGCTCTGGCCGGTTTTGCCAATCCGGGCCTGGCCGAGGCCATCAACGCCGCCATCGATGCGGGTCTGGGCACGCCGGGGGCCGAGGACGTCACCGCCCGGCACCGGGCCGGGCCGCGCAAGGTGGTCTTCGACCACGCCACCTACCTGCTGCCGACGCTGGTACGGTGCGCGTCTTTCGCCCATCCGCTGGCCAATCGCGAGTTCCTGTTTCCCTATGCCGCCGTCGTCGAGGTGCCACAGGCCCGGATGCTTGAGCAGATCGGCCCCTCGCTGGTGGTCTCGGCCATCACCCGCGACCGGGCCTTTATCGACCAACTGATCCAATGCCCGCTCATCGAGCGGCTGAACCTGGGGCGCGTCCCCACCACCCAGGTGCAGTGGGACCAGCCGCACGAGGGCAACCTGTTCGAGTTTCTCTATCGCCGAAGGGCCATCCAGCGCGCCGGGGTCTGAAAGCGGCCCGCGGGGGAGCAACCGCCGTGAACGCCATCGAGGGGACCGCCGCCTTTGATTTCCATCCCCGGACGCGCATCGTGTTCGGGGCCGGCTGCGCCGGCCGGGCCGGCGAGCTGGCCCGCGAGTGGTCTGCCCGGCGGGTGCTGCTGGTCACCGACGCGGGGATCGTCCGCGCCGGACACGTCGAGCGGGTCCGCGCGGCGCTGGTCTCAGCGGGGCTGCACGTGACCGTATTCGACGGCGTCGTCGAGAACCCCACCACCCGCGAGGTCGAGGCCTGCTGCGCGCTGGCCCGCTCCGCCGGGGTGGATACGCTCATCGGCCTGGGCGGCGGCAGCAGCCTGGACACGGCCAAGGGATGCAACTTCATCCTCACCAACGGCGGGGTCATGCAGGACTACTGGGGCGTGGGCCGGGCCGCCAGGCCCATGCTGCCGATGATCGCCATCCCCACCACCGCCGGCACGGGCAGCGAATGCCAGTCCTTCGCGTTGATCACCGACCCGGCCACCCATCAGAAGATGGCCTGCGGCGACCCCAAGGCCGCGGCCCGCGTCGCGCTGTTGGATCCGACGCTGACCTTGACCCAGCCCCGGCACGTGGCCGCCTGCACGGGCATCGACACCGTCGCTCACGCGGTCGAGTCGGCCGTCACCGCCCAACGGACGCCGATCTCACGGCTGTTCTCGCGCGAGGCCTTCCTGCTGGCCCACGACCATCTGCCGCGCGTGCTGGATCGGGGCGACGACCTGGCGTCGCGCGGCAGGATGCAGCTCGCCGCCGCCTTCGGCGGGCTGGCCATCGAGAACAGCATGTTGGGCGCGGCCCACTCGGCGGCCAACCCGCTCACCGCGCACTTCGGCGTCGTTCATGGGCAGGCCGTCGGGCTGATGTTGCCGTGGGTGGTCCGGTTCAACGGTGAAGATGCGGAAACGGGGCGGGAGTATGCCTCGCTGGCCTTGCTGGCCGGGCTGGCCCGCGCCGACGCCTCGACGGGGCAGGCCGTCGAGGCCCTTGCCCGGCGGATCGAAGCGCTGCTGGATCACGCCGGCCTGGCCCGCACCCTGGCCGCCCTGGGCATCCCGCGCGATGCGCTTCCCCGCCTGGCCGATGAGGCCGCCGCCCAGTGGACCGCCCGCTTCAACCCCCGCCCGGTCGCGGCTGCGGATTTCCTGGCCCTCTACGAACGGGCATTCACGCAGCGCCCCGTGGGTTGACACGCCTCGCGGATAGTCAAGGTGATTGGCCGCGCGCTTGCGACCGGAAATCATGGAACGATCGGCCGGCCCGCGTCGGTCGCGTTCCACCAGTCCTCCTGCCGGACCCAGCGTGCGTGGCCGTCGGCGCAGAGCATGTTCCCGCCTTTCATCTCGTAATGCGGGTCGCCGTAGTCCACGATGACGTTCTGGCTGCCCAGCAGCGAGTTGGAGTCGTCGGTGTCGTGGGCGATGGTGACGTTGGACATCTGCTTGAGCCGCGACCACTTCAGAAGCGAGAGCCGCCCGTTGGGGCCCTCGTCCCAGAACAGTCGCTTATCCGGCGGGCTGCGCACCAGTTGAAACATGAACGGGTTGTATTCATACGCGCTGCCGATGCGCGGGTTGTCCTCCGGCCTGTAGTTGTCCACCAGGTCTTCGCGCCGCCGGACCACGTTCCTGGCCCCCGGGCACTCCCACACCTTGGTGTCCTTGATGTAGCGGGGGAACAGGGCGGACATGTCGTCCCGGCCCACGCCGTAATAGGACTTGGGCTCCGGGTTGTCCGGCGGGGCGTTGATGTAGCGCAGCGGGCCCTTGTCGGGCACCTGGCGGCAGAGCGGCAGCAGCTCCTTGTTCTGAAGCGCGTAGGCGACCATGCCGATCCCGATCTGGTTGAGATTGTGGAAGCAGACGCTGCGCCAGGCCAGATAGCGCGCGTTGCGCAAGGAGGGCAGCAGAATCGCCACCAGCAACGCGATGATCGCAACCACCACCAAGACCTCGATGAGGGTAAATCCCGGACGATGGGCGCGTCGAATCCGCATGGCTGTGACCCTCGTACGGCCGTCGGGTAAGGCTTGTGCATCGGCTTTCGACAGGTCCGGTAACGACCGGCAGATACCTGTCTTTGAACATGTTCAATCTAATCGGCTGGCCGCCCCCCGTCAAGTCAGAAACTCATCCGAAAACGACGGGGTCCGGGTATTCAGGTCCGACGACGGTCGGATCATCGACGGGCGGACCTGAGGCAGGGCGGGGCTTTTCGTTGTTCGTCAGGACTTGGGATGTGGGTTCACCGCCGACGGCGGAGGGCCAAGCCGCCGGCCGCCAGCGCCATCAGGGCCAGCGAAGTCGGCTCAGGCGTGAGCACGAATCCGTTCAGTCGGGCCCGATTGGAGTCCGTCGGGTCCGTGTCCGTCGCCACGTCATCCTCGCGGAAGATGATTTCCTTGATCTGGTTCTCCTGGGT
>JABRVU010000642.1:0-2126 GCA_039961895.1 Phycisphaerae bacterium
ACCGGGGCGCCGCCGGCGGATTCGCCGGCCGGGGCCCAGGGCGGGCAGGCCCTGACCGCCGATCCGGCCTTCGCTGAGAAGGCTCGCGCGATGATCTCGGCCCTCAACGCCGCCGGCGCCGCCGGAAGGGCCCTGGGCTGGATCGGGCGGGCCGAGAGCGGCGATTTGGCCCCCACCGAGCGGTTCACGCGACCCTCGAGCAGCGCGTACCTGGTGCGGACCACCGGCGTGGTGACGCCGCGAACCGCCAGCGTGGCCACGCCTTCGCAACTCGCGGCACCGCCCACCGCCGGCGCGTTCTCGCAGACTCAGGCGCTGCTGGCCAGCCAGAACCCGGCCTCGGTGGTGGTGGGCGCCAGGCTGGAGCGGACCCGCATCGTGGGCAACCCGGGCACGACCGGAGGAGGAATCCGTTTCAACGCCCAGGCCCGCCCGCCGCTGCGACTGGGAACGGCGCGATGATATTCGAGCCCCCGGCCGGTCCCAGCCGGGTTTGATGGCGCACTCACAGCCGGCGTATGGGATTCCGACGCCGTGATGGATCGAGACACGACGCGATCGTTATGGGAGGACGTACCGTGCGATTCAGCTTCATCCGAATGATGTTCCTGGTTCCGCTGCTGGCCCTGACGCTCGGCCAGTCGTGTCCTTTCCTGCCGTTTTTCGGCGGACCGCCGTCGTCGGGCGGCCTGGAAGGCGATCCGGAACCGATCCCGGATGAACCGCTGCCGGACGGGTTGACCGGCGGAACGTCCGCCTCCCTTTCGGCGGATAAGCCCTTCGTGGTCAGCAATGGCAGCGCCAACAGCGTCGCCAACCTCACGCTGACCCTCTCGGATGAGACCTCGCCGGTCGGCCTGCTGTGGGAGATCGCGTCGGTCAAGGACAAGAGCGGCAATGTGCTGGCCGGTTCGTTCGGCACGCTGCCCGCGCTGCCCGGGACGCTGACCAATCAGTACACCGCCCCGGCGGCTCTCGACCGGACCATCGACGTCCGCATCGTGGTCAAAAACGGCGCCGTGGAGCTGGCCGGCATCGTCATCACCGTGTTGCCGACCGAGGGGACGCTGGCCGTGCTGGTGACGACGAACCTGACCACGATCGTGCAGTCCCCGACCGTGCCGAACCCCAACCTGACGATCAACACCCACACGGCCACGCTGACGGCCCGCATCACCGGCGGGGCCCTGTTCGATTCGCCGACGTTCTACAACGTGGTCTGGACCGACAGCAACGGGAACCCGGCGGACGATCCGGTCGCCCAGCCGGTGACGGTGCTGGCGGGCGGCGGCTTCAGCACCACCGTGCAGATTCAGGCCGACGCGGTGCCGCTGGGTCCGCAGACCTACACGGCGACCATCACGGACCGCAACGGGAACCAGGTTTCCGGAGCGGTCACGGTGACGGTCGTGCCGGCGCCGGGCCTGAGCATCAGCGTCAACCCCGACCCGCCGGACGACGGCCAGTTGCTGACCATGACGGCCAACATCAGCGGCGGGATCGCCCCGTATACCTTCCAGTGGTCGAACCTGCTGGCCGACGGCGTGCCCAATGACAACTTCACGTTCAGCAACGGGATTGACAACGCCCAGCAGGTGTCGGCGGTGGTTCCGGCCGGCACGCAGTCCGTCGCCGTCACCGTGGACGTGACCGACTCGGGGGGCAATTCCATCCGGCTGACGCGCACGATCAGCGAGCTGTGCGCGCCGCCCACCTTCACCGCCGAGCCGACCGACCAGACCGTGGTGTGCGGCGGGACGGCGACCTTCACCGCGACGGCCGCGGTCGTGTCGGGCAATCCGGGGGCCCTGGCCCTCAAGTGGCAGTACGACCTGGGCGGCGGGAACTTCACCGACATCGCCAACGGCATCGACGCCCTGCCGGGCGGCACCGACGTGAGCGGGGCCACCTCCGGCACGCTGACGCTGACCGGCGTCGTGCCGGCCACGCCGACCCGCTATCGCTGCGTGGCCACCGACAACTGCGGCTCGACCGCCAGCCAGATCCGGAACCTGGACATCTCGGCCTTCACCATCGCCACCCAGCCGACCGCCCAGACGGTCTGCGAGGGCGACACGGCGACCTTCACCGTGGCGGTCGCGGGGACCGGGCCGGGCGGCGTGACC
>JABRVU010000643.1:0-4034 GCA_039961895.1 Phycisphaerae bacterium
TCCCCGCCCACATCACCGAGGAGCTTCGCCCCGAGGTCATCGACTTCATCGCCGAGTGCCAGAAGCTGGGCTACAAGTTCAGGTCCATCGGCGACTTGGTGGGGCTGGAGGTCTACAAGGACCGCAACGGCCGGATCCGCTCCAACCACGACGCGATGTGGTACCGTTACGCCCGCGAGTTTCGCCGGGCCGAGGCCCGCGTCGAGGAGCAGCCCCAGGATCAGAACACCGACGCCGACCAGAACACCGACGCCGACCCGGACGCCGACGAAGACCAGAACATGGACGAGGCGGGCGACCCGGACGAGAACCGGGGGCCTGGCGACGAAGGCGCCGGCCGCGACGGAAATGACGACCGCCGCGGTGGCACCGACCGGGACGGGCGCGCGCCCGACCGGAGGGATGATCGCTCGAACGACGCGCGCGGCCCCGGGGAGCGCGACGAAGTGGAAGAAACCGGCGATTCGGAAGACAAAGGCGACGGCCGTCGGCAACAGAGCATCCGTGACGACCGCCCGGAGAACAACGCGCCGGGCGCCGGCCGGGACGGCGACGACAACCGTCGCGGCGAAGGCGGTCGGCGCGGGGGTCCGCCCGGCGGAAGGGGGCGCGACGATCGGCGCGGGCCGGGCGGCGGAGGCTTGGGTCGCGGGCCGCGGGGACGCAACAATCAGCCCGGCGGCGGTCCGGAGAGCGGAGCGGACCAGAGCACCCCGCCGATCAAGAGCCCGGTGGAGGCCTCGGATCTGCCCGTGCTGCTGGATCGGCTCACCGTGTGGAACTCGCCGATCATCGCCGGGCTCATCAACGTCAACACCGCCCCGCCGCGGGTCCTGCGGACGATCCCCGGCCTGACCGACGAGGAGGTGCAGTCCATCGTCGAGAAGCGCCAGTCGCTGGAGGGCCCCGAGCGGCTCACGCCCGCGTGGCTGGTGTCCAGCGGGGCGATCACCCCGGAGAAGTTCGCCCTGATCTCGAACCTGCTGACCACCCGCTCGATCCAGTTCACCATCGACTCGATCGGCTTCGCGGACCACGTCGGCGCGGTGAAGCGCTTCCAGGCCATCGTCGAGATGCGCGGGCAACTGGCCCGGATCAAATACTTCCGCGATATCACCTCGCTGGGGGTGGGCTACCCGGTGTGGGACGATGAGAGGAGTGAGGGTCTTGCGTTTGCCGATCGGTGATGCGGACGTGCTCTGCATCGACTGGGACGAACGGTCGGTGCGGCTGATGGAGGCCGGCGTGGGGCGCGGCCCGGTGAAGGTTCGCCGGGCGGTGCACGCGGCGCTGGAGAACGCGGCCGGGGCGGGCGACCCGGCGGCGCTGGGCGAGTTCCTGCGCCGTACCCTGGCCGAGCACCGCATCCGGGCCCGGCGGGCCCTGGTGGCCATCCCGCGGCAGGACGTGGTCCTCAACCTCATGACGCTGCCCAAGGGCACGCAGGACGAACTGGCGGCCATGGTCCACATCCAGATCGCCAAGGAGCTGCCCTTCGCCAAGGATCAGACGGTGATCGACTTCGCGGTCTCGCCGTCGGGGCCGGATTCGACCACGGTGGACGTCTGGGTGGCGGCGGTCCGCAACCAGGTGGTGGATTACTACCTTCAGGTGGCCGTGGCGGCGGGCCTGCGGCCGGAGAAGCTGAGCCTGCGCCCCTACGCGAACCTGGCGGCGGTCAACCTCTCGGTCGGGCCCGCCGGGCGGACGCTGCTGGTGGACGTGGGCCCCTCGCTGACCGAGATCGACGTGTTCCGCGAGGGGCGGTTGGCCTATTCGCGGGCCGCGACGGTGGGCGTTCCGCCCGAGGGGCTGGTGCCCACGCCGCCGGTCGCGCCGTCGATGCCCAAGGCGGCCGTTGACCTGAACGTTCCGTCGGCCGACGAGGACATGGTCCGCTCGGCGATCATGGACACGCTGCTGGTCGAGGTCAACCGGACCATCGGCGCCTATCGTGCCGGCGACCCGGAGGCCAAAATCGACCGGATCGTGCTGGCGGGTTCCGTGCCCATCGACGAATCGGTGCTGCGGGCCTTTCAGTCGCGGTTCGGGGTGCCGGCCCAGATGTTCAGCGTGCCGGCGGCGCTGAAGTGGCGCGGGGAGGCGAAGACGGCGGCGTACGGGGCGGTCATCGGGCTGGCCCTGGCCGCCTCCGCCGAGGCCATCGGGCAGTTCAACCTGCTGGCCCCCAAGGAGCCGGAGGGCGAGCGGCGCGAGCGCATCCGCCGCGTGCCGTATCGGGCGGCGATCATCGCCGGGCTGCTGACCGCGACGGTGGCGGCGGCTTACGTGCCCGTCTACCGCAAGAACCGCGAGATCGCCGGCCTGGACTACCAGATTCGGGCCCTCAACCGCGACAAGCCGGCCCGCGCGGAACTTCAGGCGTTCGAGGAGGTGCTGAACGGCTGGAAGAACAACGCTCACCCCTGGATCGACCACCTCAAACGCCTGGCCGAGGTCTTTCCGCGGACCGAGCAGGCCTTTATCAACAAGATCGACTTCAAGGAGACCAAGGAGACCGTCGGACGGGAGACCCGTGAAGTCGGGGAAATCCACCTCGAGCTGCACGTGGTGGATGAGTTTCAGACCGTCAGGCTCACCGAGCGGATCAACGATATCCGCGGCCCGGACGGCAAGGCCCTGTACTCGGCCCGCGTGGGCATGGTCGGCAATAATCCGCAACGGGACGACAAGTATCCGTTGATCGACCGGGTGATCGTTCGGATCCGGCCGGCGGCGATGGCGGCGTCGGCGACGGATACGCGCCCGGCGGAAGCGGCTGCGACCCGTCCGGCGGGATCTGAGTCCAGGCGGCTGGTGGAGGAGCGGAACACAAGAACGGCCCAACCGGCCACGACCCGGCCGGGGGCTGGTCCGAGGCCTGACACGCGGCCGGGCGGGCGGGACTGAAGTCCCCCGTCGTCGCATGATGCGACGCGGCGGCAAGTGTGCGGCCTGAAACCCGTGTACGACCGGCTGCCAGCCGGTCGGTTGGCAGGGTTTGAGAGGCACTCCAGGCCGCTCAGACCGGCGGGATGCCGGTCGTCCGGACGGCTCGGGATGCGGCGGGAGCGTTGAGCGCGAAGGTATCACGCATGACCCAACGAGAGAAAACGCTCGGGGCGATCATCGGGCTGCTGGCGGTGGCCTTCATCGGCTACTGGAGCGTGAAGCAGTACCGCCAGTACATCGCCGAGCTGGCCGCCCGGGCGGACCGCAAACGGGCTGAAATCGCGGCGATCCGCAAGGAGATCAAGGAGTACGAGGCCCGGCGGACGGCCTGGGAGCATTTCGGCGCGCAGACCCTCTCGACCGACCCGGTGCGTTTGCAGAACCTGCTGCGCGTCGAGCTGGACCAGTTGGCCAAGAACTGCGGGCTGAACAGCGCGACGGTGACGCTGGGCAAGCTGACCGAGCTGGGGCGGCGGGCCCGGGGGCAGACCGACATGGTGCGGGTGCATTCGGCGACGGTCAGCGCCGTGGGACGGGTCGAGAACGTGATGGAGTTTCTCTACCGGCTCTATTCGCAGCCCTACCTGGTCCGGGTGCGTTCGCTGTCGTTGCTGCGGCCGGCGCGGGGCGCGGAGAAGGGCGTGGTCACCATGAACGCGACGGTGGACACGCCGATCCTGCCGCCGACCAAGGCCCGGATCGCGATCGAGCCGGCCAACCTCGAGCCGCACGAACGCCGGGAGGTGGCCCGGCTGGCGGAGAAGGACTTCGCCGCGTACCGCAAGGGCATCGTGCGCAAGAAGCTCTTCGAGCCCTACGAGAAGATCGTGGCCAAGGCCGCCAACCCCAACCCGGCGGTGGGGGCGGTGCTCTACGACGCGACCGAAGTCACGCTGACCTGGATTCCCTATCGGGGCTCGGCCGAGCAGCGCGTCTATTTCGGCGAGCGGCTGATCCCCTCGGACGCCGAACCGGTCGCCGAACTGCGCGACCAGAGCAGTTTCAAACCGGACGTGAAGCTCGAAACGGGGAAGAACTACGTCTGGCGGGTGGACGTAGACCAGCGTGCCATCGTACAACGG
>JABRVU010000644.1:0-4821 GCA_039961895.1 Phycisphaerae bacterium
GCCCCAGCCCGTCCACCACCCGCCCCAGCAGCCGTTCGCTCACGCGCACGCGGGCCTCGCCGGGCAGGGCCACCACTTCGTCGCCGCGGGCGATGCCCAACGTGTCGCGCAGGGGCATGAGCAGGGCCTCGTCGTCACGAAAGCCCACCACCTGGGCCTCGAGCCGCCCGGCGGCCTGCGTATGAATCCGGCAGAGCGCGCCGATGGGCGCGGGCATTCCGGTGACCGTCACGGTCAGACCGGTCACGTCGCGGACCCGCCCGACCAGGGCCGGGGCGGTCATGCGGCCGACGCGCTCGATCTCGTCCGCGAAGGCGTTCACGTCCCCTTGAGTTCCTCGGCGATGCGGTCCAACTGCGTCTCCAGCGTGGCATCGACCGCCCCCCCGCTCCACTGCACGCGGCAGCCGCCGGGGTCGATCTCGCTCTCGGCGACCACGTGGACGTTCCGCCAATGCTCTTTCAGGTCCAAAAGCGAATCGGCGAACACGCGGGCGGCCTCGACGTCGGCCGGGTTGACCGCGATGGTCACTTCCGAGCGGGCCCCGACCAGCCGGACGGCCTCTTCGAGATTGGCCAGCACCACGTCGCGGTCGCGTTGCCCGACGTGCCGGGCGACGCGCCGGGCGATGGCCATGGCCAGATCGATCAGGTCCTGCCGGGCCCGGGCCAGCCAGTCGGCGCGGTCCCGTTCGATCGTCTCGAGCATCCCCCGGCAGGCCGACACCAGCCCGGCCTGCTGCTCGGCGAAGGATTGGCGCGCCTCCGCGAGGGCCTGGGTGTACGCCGTCTCGCGCCCTTCGCGGACGCCCTGTTCGTACCCGGCGCGATAGCCCTCTTCGCGGGCTTTGCGCAGCTCGGCCTCGCGCAGGGCCTCGATCTCGGCCCGGCCGCGGGCCCGGGTCTCCGCCACCAGCCGGGCAGACTCCTGGCGGGCCCGTTCCAGCGCCCGCCGGGCCTCCTCGATCACGTCGTTCAACTGCAACGCCCGCGGCGCGAAGCCCGGCGAAACCCCGGCCGACTCCGCCGTGATGACCGTCCCCCGTTTGGGTGTGACTCCCGCCATCGCCGCTTACACCACCACGTCCGAGTCGCCCCGCCCCTGCAGGATGATCTGCCCGGAATCCTCGAGCTTGCGGACCACGTCCACGATGCGCTGCTGGGCGGCCTCCACGTCGCTGAGCCGAACCGGCCCCATGTACTCCATCTCTTCCTTGATGAGCTGGGCGGCCCGCTCCGACATGTTGTTGAAGATCTTCTCCTTCATCTCGTTGCTGGCCGTCTTGAGGGCCAGGGCCAGCTCGTCGTGGTCGATCTCCTTGAGCACCGCCTGGATGCCCTTGTCGTTGACCAGCAGGATGTCCTCGAACACGAACATCAGCCGGCGGATCTGCTCGACCAGCTCGGGATCCTCCGACTCCAGCGTCTCCAGGATGCCCTTCTCGGTGCTGCGGTCGGCGAGGTTGAGCATCTCGGCCACGGCCTCCACGCCGCCGACCCGCTGGAAGCGCTGGGACACGATGCCGGAGAGCCGCTGGGCCAGCCCCTGCTCGACCTCGCGGATCACCTCCGGGTTGGTCTGCTCCATGTTGGCCACGCGCGTGACCACCTCGATCTGCTTGGCCGGCGGCAAGCCGGAGAGAATCTCGCTGGCCTTCGAGCTGGGCAGGTGGGCCAGGATCAGGGCGATGGTCTGCGGGTGCTCGTCCTGCATGAAGGTCAGCAGGTTCTCGGTCTCGGCCTTCTGGATGAAGCTGAACGGCTGCTGGTGGACCTGGTGCTCGATCTGCTCCATGATCCGCCCGGCCTCGTCATGCGGCAGGGCCTTCTCCAGCACCGCCCGGGCGTAGGTCAGCCCGCCCTCGGAGGCGTACTGCTTGGCCAGGGCGATGTTGTAGAACTCCTCGAGGATCTTGTCGCGCGTCTCGGTGTGAATCGGCCCCAGGGAGGCGATTTCGCGGGTCAGCTCCTCGACCGTCTCGCGGTCCATCTGGCGGAGCAGTTGCCCGGCGGTCTCCGGGCCGATGGACAGCAGGAACACGGCGGCCTTGGTCAGGCCGCGAAGCTCCTGGCTCTCGTCGTCGGCGGGTGGTTTCGTCTTCTTGGGCACGGCTATTGCTTCTCGGCGTCAATCCAGCGCTGGAGAATGGTGGCCGACGACTTCGGATCGCTCTTGATGAGGTCGGCGACCTGGTCTACCACCTGTTGAACGCGCAGCGTGCTCTCGTCGATCTCGCGGCCGACCAGGAGCTGCTCGCGGGCCTCGGCCTCGCCGATCGGCGGCGACCCCACGGTGAGCGTTTCGGGCTCCTCTTCGCCCTCGGCGCCGCGCTGCCGGCCTTTGGCGCCCAGGATGCGGATGATCTGCGGCTTGGGCGGCTCCTCGCCGGGCAGAACCGGCCCTTCGCTGGCCCGCCGGACCATCATGAGCATCATGAACAGGCTGACGACGGCCAGGGCCCCCAGCCCGGCCTTCCCGCCGTAGGCCCGCACCAGTTCCACGATGTCGTTGCCGGCCACCGCCGGCTCTCCGCCGCCGGCCAGGTTCAGCACCGCCTCGTCCGGAAACCACGCCACCTTCACGCTGTTCTCATCCTTGGAGCCGATCGAGCCCAGGACCAGCTCCCTGATCTTCCGGATCTGCTCGTCCGCCACGCTCTGGATGTCCGCGTCGGTGGGGTCTTTGCCCGGGTTGGCCCGCTTGAAGATGGCCGCCAGATAGCTCTGCGGCACGTTCACCGAGGCGGTCAGGCTCTTGAGCCCGTGCCAGGGCTCGAAGCTCTCCACCCGCGAGTCCGGCGGGACCTGGTAGGTGGTCTCGCTGTTCTCCTTTTCAGTGCGGTCGGCGACGGCGGTCGGCGTCACCGCTTTCGAGGTGTTCGGCGTCACGCCCGCTCCGCCGGCCGGCTCGCCGCGCGTCGTCAGATGGGTCTCGTTCTTTTCCGAAATGGCGACCGGCTTGTGCCAGGTCTCCTTGACCGTCTTGCGCGACTCGGGGTCCAGTTCCGCGTGAACGGCCACCAGCAGTCCGGGGATGTGGGACAGGAGCTTCTGAATCTTCTCCGCGAAGTAGTCCTCCTTGAGCTGCCGGTCCTCCAGATCGTCGAAGGGCATGAGTTCATTGCGCGGCTTGACCGTGCGCGTGCGCCCGGTGCGCGCGTCGGTGACGCCCACCTTGGTGATGTCCAGACCGGAGACCGCCCGGCAGACGAAACCGGCGATGGCCTCGGTCCGGCGGGCGTCGAGGTCCGCGCCCGGGGCCAGCTTGACGAACACGCTGGCCGTCGGAACCAGGGGCGGGCCGCCCACCGTCCGCCGGGTCGTACGGTCGATGAACACCCGGGCCTCCTGCACGCCGTTCATGAAGCGCAGGGCCTTGGCCAGCTCGTTGCCCAGGGCCACCGTGCGGTTGAACTGCTGCTGCTCGGCGCCCAGCCAGGGACTGGCGTCCTGAACGATGTGGGTGAATCCGATGCTGGTGTCCTTGGGCAGGGCCTCGCCGTCGCTGAGGGCGGCCAGAAGCTGCAAGCGCCGCTCGGCGGGGACCATCAGCACGTTGTTGGCCAGCTTGTACGTGACCCCCATCGCCGCCAGCTTCTGCTCCATGGCCGGCAGCTCCTGGGCCGTCACCGGCCCGTCCAGCAGCGGCACCAGCTCGGGCCTTCCCGCCCACTGCATCAGCCACACCAGCGACACGGCGATCAGGGCCACGCACGACCCGATGGCCAGCCGCTGGGAGACCGTCAAGCCCTTGAGGTGATTGTGCGTCTGAAGGATGAGTCGTCGCAGGTAGTCCATGTCCATAGGCCTCCGCCCGTGGGACCGGCTTCACGTCGGCCAATCCGTGCGGCCCCGGCCTCCGGCCGGGCCTCGACCGGCCAGCGCCGGTCCCGCACGGGGCACCTCCTGGTCCTGGATCCTAAATCCGCATCTGCTGGATCTCCCGGTAGGCGTCCACCAGCTTGTTCCGCATCTCCATCAACATGCTGAAGGCCACGTCGGCCTTGCGGACGGCGCTGAACACCTCGGCCATGTTGTCGGTCTCGCCGGTGACGACCTTCTCGACCCCCAGCGTGGCCTCCTGTTGCAGGCGGTTGACCTGATCGAGACTGTCCAGCAGGTAGGAATCGAAGGATCTGCCGCCCGGCTCGCGGACGGCGCCGCTTCCCCCGGCCGGCTGCACCGGTTGCGCCGGTTGGCCCGCAAACAGGTTGTGAATCGAAAGCGGGTCGGCCATGCTCAACTCCTCGAAACCCTTCAAGCAGTCCCGCGCTCAGCGCCGTTTCCGAACGGTCTTCCCCGCGGGAACGACCGGCGCTGATGAGCGGACATCAAGGACCCATCCCATCACCCTGACCATTGACCGGCTCAAAGCCGGCCCCACGCGGGTCTGGGGATGAGCTCTAAACCAGTATCCGCAGCGTCGCGGCGATCATGCTCTTGGTCACGTCGATGGCCGCCACGTTGGCTTCATAGGCTCTGGCCGCCAGCATGGCGTCCACCATCTCGGTGACCGGATCCACGTTGGGATAGGCGACGTTGCCCTTCTGCGGTCCGGACTGAACCGCATCCGGATGCCACGGCTCATACACCAGCCTGGGCGGCATGTCGTCCTCGCGCACCTCGGCCACGTGCACCCCGGGGCCGCCGTGCCCGTCGCCGGTCTGGAACACCGCGAACCGCCGCTGGTAAGGACCGGGCAGCCCGTCCGCCCGCCGGGTGGACTGAGCGTTGGCGATGTTGCCGGCGATCGCATCCATCCGGATGCGCTGCGCGACCAATCCCGAGGTGCTGATGTCAAGCGAACCGAACATGGATCACC
>JABRVU010000645.1:0-4082 GCA_039961895.1 Phycisphaerae bacterium
GTTCTGCCCCCACGCCATCGGCGCCCAGGCCAGCCCGGCCAGCAGCGCCGCCGCCATCCCGAATCGTGTCCGCGTCAGCATGGGACCTCCCGCATCGGATGTTCGAGCACCCCTGTTGAAATCCACCGCGGTTGGGCAACGCGCGATTATACCGCGCCGTCAAGGGGTGTAAACGACGCCAGCGGCGCCCCTATTGCCGTGCGGGGCGAAGGAATCGCCAGCAGAACGATTCCGCGGCCACCGGAGAGCGAGTGCCAGACGCGGTGGGCGATCGGCATGCCCCCTCCTCGTCCCCCGTCCCTTGTCCCTTTATAATCCCGGCCACGTCATCGACGCGATACGAAGACCTGAAAACGCAAGGAGACACGAACCGATGTCCGAGTTCTTCCCGCACATCAAGCCTATCCAGTACGAAGGCCCCGACTCGAAGAACCCGCTGGCCTTCAAGCACTACAACCCGCGCGAGAAGGTGCTGGGCAAGAGCATGGCCGACCACCTGCGCTTCTCGGTGGCCTACTGGCACGCCTTCAAGGGCACGGGCTCCGACCCGTTCGGGCCGGGCACCATCCTGCGCGACTACAACGACTTCACCGATCCGATGGATTGCGCCGAGCAGACCCTGCGCTTCGCGTTCGAGTTCTTCACCAAGCTGGGGGTGGGCTTCTGGTGCTTCCACGACCGCGATATCGCCCCCGAGGCCACGCCCGCCGAAGGCGGCCTGCGCGAGACCAACCGCCGGCTGGACGCGATCGTGAAGCTGGCGAAAAAGCTTCAGCGCGACACGGGGGTGCGCGTGTTGTGGGGGACGGCCAACCTCTTCTCCAACCGCCGTTACATGGCCGGGGCGGCCACCAACCCCTCGCCGGCCGTCTTCGCCTACGCCGCCGCCCAGGTCAAGAAGGCCATGGAGATCACCCAGGAACTCGGCGGAGCCGGATACGTCTTCTGGGGCGGACGCGAGGGCTACGACACGCTGCTGAACACCGACATGGGCCGCGAGCTCGACCACCTGGGCACGTTCCTGCACATGGCCGTCGATTACAAGCGCGAGATCGGCTTCCGCGGGCAGTTCTACATCGAGCCCAAGCCCAAGGAGCCCACCAAGCACCAGTACGACTCCGACGCGGCCGCCTGCCACGCCTTCCTCCAGAAATACGGCCTGACCGACCACCTCAAGCTCAACATCGAGGCCAACCATGCCACGCTGGCCGGCCACTCCTTCCAGCACGAGCTGATGTACTGCGCGGCCAATCGCATGCTCGGATCGGTGGACGCCAATCGCGGCGATGAACTGCTGGGCTGGGACACCGACCAGTTCCCCACCAACCTCTACGACACGACCTTCGCCATGTACGTCATCACCAGGATGGGAGGCTTCACCACCGGCGGGCTGAACTTCGACGCCAAGGTGCGGCGGCAGTCGGTGGACGTGGAGGACCTCTTCCACGCCCACATCGGCGCGATGGACGCCTTCGCCCGCGGACTCAAGATCGCGGCCCGGATGCTCAAGGCCGGGGCCCTCGAGAAGTTCATCGCCAAGCGCTACAAGGGCTGGGATAGCGACTTCGGGCGGAAGATCGAGAAACGCCGCGTCGGCTTCCGGCAGCTCGAGAAGTACACCCTCGACAGCGGCGAACCCAAAGTGCAGTCCGGCCGGCAGGAAATGCTGGAGAATATCGTGAACGAGTATATCTGTTAGTGTGACTGCGCTGGTTTGCATCTGTAGTGACCGGCCCCTGGGCCGGTCGTGGGGTGGTTTCCGGCTTTCCACGGCCTGCACTCACGGCAGGCCGCTACGAGGTAGCGCTGTCATATTTGAGGAATCGGCCCGGGAACGGGCGCCATCGGGTCCGTGACCCGATCAGCGGGGAAAGGCATCCGGTCCCGGATCGCGGCGACCGGTTGCCGCATGGCCGGCGGGGATCGGTTGAGGCTTATGAATGGCCGCGGTCCGGTGCATGACGAGGTTTCCCGCATCATCGTCCGCTGAAACCGCCTCGATCAGCCGGATTGCGTGCCTGCGGCACGGTCGGTCGCTCGTAACTCCTGATGAATTAGGGAGTAAGCGGTTAGTGCTGGGGGTCTGCGGGTGTATCGGAATCGGCGAAAGATTATATAATTCCGCTTGCCAAGACAGCCGGATTCCGGTATGCTCCTATAGCCGCCTGTGGCAAGGAGCGGAAGGGATGGGGCCCGAGCGGAGAGCGTCCAGGCTCCGTTTGACCCGAAGTGGGCGGCGTTGGCCGTCGGATACCGGTGATCTGAAGCGAGTGAGGACACACATGACCACACCGCGCCGTGCCGTTGGCTTCACCCTGATCGAAGTGCTGGTCGTCGTTGCGATCATCGCCCTGCTGGTGGCTATTCTGCTGCCCTCGCTGGCCCGGGCCCGCGAACAGGCCCGCATGACGGTCTGCAAATCCAACCTCAAACAGCTCAGCAACGGCATGAACTTCTACGTGGCCGATAACAAGGTCCTGCCGCTGACCCAGAGCGTGCTCTATCTGAACAACGCCTACTTCGCCAACGGCTGGTGGGTGGCCGGCATTCGCAATCCCAACCCGCGCACGCCCAATCTGGTCTGGGATGGCGCGATGAACGATCCGGGGGGTTACGGCAGCTCGAGCGCGGACATTGATCGCTTCAACATGGACGTGCCCCGGCGGGGAACCATTTTCCGCTACGTGAAGGACGAGAAGCTCTTCCTGTGCCCCTCCGACGCGCCCGGCTACCCGACGGACACGCCGCTGGGGGGCGGCGGCAACGGGCGCAGCAGCTTCTCGATGAACGCCTACATCGGCGGCAAGGCCATCGAGGACCTCAGCCGGCCGGCCAAGAGCTACAACCTCTACGACCCCAACGCCAACCCCGTCAACCTCACCGTCAATACCCGACGGAGCTGGGCCCCCGGCGAGATGTTCCTTCTGGTCGAGGAACATCCCTTCTATCACATCGCCAAGAACAAGGAAGGCAACTTCAACGTCAGCGACCGCATCGTGACCCGCCACTTCCCGGCCTTCAACGGGCCCTCGCCGGACCGTTCGCTCAAGGGCCGGACCAACATCCTGTACGTGGACGGCCACGCCACTTCGCCGCTCTATTCGTGGTACACCACGGGATACGCGCTCTTCCGCGAGGTGGGGTTCCCCGGCAGCGATGACGCCTTCATGAGGGACTTCCTGGCCCGCCTGCCGAAGCGCTGAGCACCGCCAGGGCCCGCTGTAGCGGCGGATCCGTCATCGGGACGGCAGGTGGCAGTGGGTCGATCATCAGGACGGCAGGACGCCGATCCCTGTAACGTCCGGCCGAGAGTGCCGGACGCGGAGCGGCTTCCATCTTTCATGACCGGCGCGCCAGCGCGTCGCCCAGGGTGACTTGGTCCCGCAGCCGGTCGTTTCGTGACAACGCCCGTGGCGGACGCCCGTCGGCGGATGTATAATGCGGAAAAAGGAGGGCGGCCTTTGCGTTCCGTGCCGCTTTCGTCTGATAACCGATGATTCTGCCAACGATTATCGGCAGTTGATTCTCGCAGACCACCATCCTGGAAAGGAGCCACATCCGATGAGCACGCGCTCGAAAGTGCTGACAGCCGGTCTGGTCGCGGCCGCGCTGGGCTTGAGTGCCGGACGGGCGTTGGCCAACGTGTATCCGGCCCAGTTCGTCCTGGGCACGGCCAACGACGATACGCCGGTGTGCAAGACGGTCACGCTGACCTATTACCTCAACGAAGACGCCGACGGGACCGATGCCCTGCCCGGCGTGAAGATCGAGGTGCTCGAGCAGCCGGCGAACACGGCCATTCGGACCATCACCATCGCCCGGCAGAAGAAGGGCCGGCACGTCTTCGAGTGGGACGGGCGCGATGATTCGGGCGTCCGCGTCCCGGACGGCAAGACCTACAAGATCCGCGTCACCGCCGCCGACCTGGGTTACAGCGCCTGGACGCAGATCAGCACCGACAACACCGCGACTTCGTTCTACGGGCCGCTGGGCGTGTCGGTGAACCGGCACGAGTGGAGCCCCAATTACGGCAAGATCTACGTGTCCAACGCCGTCGCCAACGTGGCGGCGCCCTCCAACAC
>JABRVU010000646.1:0-3739 GCA_039961895.1 Phycisphaerae bacterium
GCCGCCGACGGCGACGAGGTCGGGCCGCCCGTCGCCGTTCAGATCGGCGGCGACGCAGCCTTGGGCGGCGATGCCGCCCTTGTCGATATCGAATCGCTCCCACCGGCCGGCAGGGGCGTCCATCAGCCGGTAGCCGTAGAGACTCGTGCCCGGCCCGCGATAACCGGCCACGATCTCATCAGCCCCGTCGCCGTCCAGGTCGGTGCACGCCAGGGCGTGCCCATTGCGGAAGGAATCGTCCAGCACCTGCCGCCGCCATTCGCCGGGCGCGTCGTGCCCGCCGTCAGGCGGCGAATAGACGACCACCTCGTGGCCGTGCCAGGGCTCGATGGCGGCCAGGAACCGCCCGCGCGGCCCCCTGCCCACTTCGACTTCGCTGGACCCGCGGTTGGGGGCCTCGCCCTGATGGCCGCTGGTCAGTTGACGGCGGGTCCATTTCAGGTGGTCGCGGTCGCCTTGAGTGATGAACAGGTGGATGCCCTGGTTCGAGGCGGTGAGCAGGTCGGCTTTGCCGTCGCCGTTCCAGTCGAACTCGGCGGCGCCATGGACGACGGTGAAGGCGTCGTCGATGGTTTTCGCGGGCCAGGGTTGGGCGGCCGGATCGCGCGGGACCCAGTGCACGGTGATGGGCACAGTGGCCTGGTCGTAGGTCGGCGGTTTGGCCCCAGGCCCGAGCACGGGCACGACGATGAGTTCCTTCCGCCCGTCGCCGTCCACGTCGGCCCAGCGGATGCGATGGGCGGTGGGGACGGCATGGATGCGGGCTGGGGTCCACGGCGATTCGCCGCCGGCCGGCCGGAACCACTGCACCAGGCTGTCATGCCGGCTGTCGCCAAAGAGAAAATCGCTGGCCACGGCCAGGTCCAGACGCCCGTCGCCGTCCACGTCGTGCACGGCCAGGTCGATGTTGTGTTGCGTCTGGTCGCCGGTGATGGTGTGCCGCTTCCAGGGGGCGGCGAGGTCCGTGGGCTGCTCGAACCAATCGACGCCGCCGGGCGGCTCGCCGAGCACGATCACGTCCGGCCGGCCGTCGCGGTTCAGGTCGGCGACGGCGGCGTGGTAGGCGCTGGGGAAGTCGTTGCAGATGACGATCGGGCGGAAGCGCGGGACGGCGGGGCGGGTGGCCGGGCGATCCTCAGCCCGTGCGGCCGAGCAGGCCAGCAACACCACGAAGGCATACGTTCTCATGAGGGTTCTCCAGGGTGAGTGAACGAAAGAAGGCTCGTCTCCCAGGATCGTGCGGTCGGGGTCGTGGGCGCGGCCGGTCAATCCCGCTTCTGGCAGATGATATTGATGATATCCAGGCCCAGGGCCTTGGAGGCCTCGTTCTTGCCCACGATCTTGAACATCAGATGATTGGGCCCCTCGACCGCCTGGATGGCGCCCAGCCGGAGCGGCTCGCCGCGGGTGGGCTGCTCGGCGTAGAGGTCCACCGGCTCGCCGACCGGGGCCTCGTCCTGGAAAAGCTGGACCCGCCCCAGCTCGGGGCCCTTGACCGGCTCGATGAACACGTCGTATCGCCCGGCGGCGGGCAGCTCGCAGGTGATGGAGATGAACGGCGGGCCGAAGTCGTCCGGGCCGTTGGCCCGCAGGGACAGGAAGCGGACGTTCCGCTCGCCGAGTTTGACGCCCTTCTTGCCCAGGGTGGCCTCCTTGAAGCAGAAGGCCTTGATCGGCAGGCTCCACCAGGCGGCGAAAGTGATCTTGTCGATGTCCACCACCCGGCGGGCGGCTTCATCGGGGACGGCATACTCGACCGTCGGGCGGTCCTGGCAGTACAGCAGCGTCAGGCCGCAGTAATCGGTGAGCAGATCGTTGTTGGTGGGGGCGTGCTCGATGGTCTGGAGGATGCTTTCCCGGAAGTTGTAGGCATCGCCGAGGAAGAAGCGATAGGCCCCGGTCCGGCCCAGGTGTTTCTGGTAAGCCAGGCACCCGCTCAGCGGTCGGGAGAGGGGGCCGTCCCAGCGGTCGGGCACGTCGTACCAGCCGCCGTTGAAGAAATCCTCGGAACCGGTGCCGTGGATGACCAGTTCGCCGTCGATGGTGGTCTGATCGTCGCCCTCGAAGAAATAGGTGTGGCCGGATTCCACGCCCTGGGCCTGGAGGATGAGCCCGACGAGATGCCCGCGTCCCTTGGTCTCGATGAAGGTGAAGGGCTTTCCGCGGGTGGTGGGGTTTTCACGGCGCCAGACGGCGTAGAAGCGGCCTTCGTCGGGCCGGCGGGGGGCGTCGCCGACGATCACTTCGCCGCGCAGCGGCAGCGGCAGCCCGCCGGAGCGCAAGGAGACCAGCTCGATGCGGGCGGACTTCTCGAAGGGCATGGGCAGGTGGCAGTAATTGACGTTGTCGACGGTGCCCATCAGCAGGCCGCGCATGGCCGGCCGGCCCCAGGCATAGCCGAAGAAATCGCCGGCCGGGCAGAGCACCGCGGGCTGGTCGTCGCCGTCCCAGGTGATCTTGAGCAGAATGTCGCGCTGCTTGCCGGCCAGCAGGTCGGCCGGGCCGAGGCGCAGGCCGGCGACCCGACCCGGGCGGTCGGTCTTCAGCAGCGTGGCCGACCCCCCGGGCTCGAGTCGCACCTCGAACGGATATCGGCGGCTGGCGCAGCCGGGTGGAAGGTTGTAGGCGGTCAGGTCCCGGCCAGGGGGGCTGTCCAGGAGGGCTCGGGCTTTCTCGAGGTGCTCCGCGTCGCGCTCCAGAAGGCGGGGATCGAACGTGTCCACCGGCGCATCCTCGGGATACGTCGCGTAATTGAGGTCGTAGAATTGCAGGTGCTTGCCGCGGAGCATGATCTTGCACGATCGGCGGTAGGGCAGCGGAACGTAGCAGTAGTATCCTCCTCCTCCGCTGCCCACCAGCGGCTTGAGGAAGGGGGCCTTCGCGCCGGTGAACAGCTCGCGGAAGGGCAGGCTGATCCGCGGCGTCTCTTCACCGTCGAAGTAGAACTCCAACGGGTCGTCGGTGGGCGTGGGAGTGTGGATGCGGTAGACGCAGCCCGGCCCCTTGAGATCGGCCAGCACCAGGTGCTCGCCCTCCTTGCGGACAAACGAGTATTTGCCGGAGAAGCCGTCGTCGTTGCCCCCGGTGCGGTCATGGCTGGTGACGGCGCCGACCTTCACCGATTTCTTGAAGGCCGGCAGCAGGTCGAGCCGGTGCAGCTCCTCGATCCCGACGACCCAGGGCGTTTCGGCGGCCTGGGCCAGGCCCGCCGCGACAACGGGCAGCAGAAACGCGGGCAGGGCCGATCGTCCTCGTGTCATATGTGATGATCCTCCCGGTTGGCTCGGCGGCATCGTATCATGATTCGTCCGGCTCCTGTCAACCGCCGGGACGCGGCCCCCCCCGGCGAAACCCGCGGGAGCGGCTGCTCATGCCTTGCAGGAAGGGGAAGCGGGCCGGGGCGGACGGAAGCGCCCCCCCGGCCCGGACCGCCGCTTCTGGAGCATATCATCTCCCGGCAAGCGAGTGAAATCGTGAGATCATCGGGTGCTTCGCACGCGGGCGTTGAGCCGCGCCATGGGGGTTACGGCGGGTCCGGCTTGACCTGGTCGCTGAACTTCTGCCCGGTCATCATTTCGAGCGTGCGGGCGGCGTGGCGGCGAACCATGATGCTCGCGTCGTTGGTCATCGCCTCTTTGAGGGCGGGGATATTGGCGGGGTCGCGGCTGCGGGCCATGCTGTTGATGGCCGCCGCGCGGACGCCGCTGTCGGCGTCTTTGAGGCTTCGGGCCACCAGGGA
>JABRVU010000647.1:0-9912 GCA_039961895.1 Phycisphaerae bacterium
TCGAGCAGTCCAACGGCGTGCCCTTCTTCGGCAAGGCCATCCGCGACGGCGTGGTGCCGCTGCCGCGCGTGCTGGCCAGGGCCGGCTATCAGACCGCCTTCACCGGCAAATGGCACAACGTCCGCCGGCCGGATGAATACGGCTTCGAGTGGATGGCCAACATGTTCCTGTCCGGCATGGGCCACTACCGCGACCCCAAGCTGGTGCAGCGGCTGGGGGAGAAGCCCGAGGCGGTCAAAGGGTTCAGCACGGAGCTGTTCGCGGACGCGGCCATCCGCTTCCTGGAGCAGCGCGATCCGAATCGGCCGTTCTACCTCTACCTGTCGTTCACCGCACCGCACGACCCGCGCGAGCCGCTCGAGCGGTTCGAGCGGATGTATCCGTCCCGGGACGTCCCGCTGCCGGTGAACTTCATGCCCCGGCCGCGCTTCGACCCCGGCACGCTGGACATCCGCGACGAGAAGCTGCTGCCGCTGCCGCGCGACCCGGAGCAGATCCGCATCGAGCGCGGCCGGTATTTCGCCCAGATCACGCACATGGACGAGCAGATCGGGCGGGTGCTGGCCAGACTCGACGAACTCAAGCTCGCCGATCGCACCATCGTGGTCTTCGCCGGCGACAACGGGCTGACCCTGGGGGCCCACGGCCTGCTGGGCAAGCAGACGCTCTACGACGAAGGGGTGCGCATTCCGCTCATCATGCGGCATCCGAAGCTGCCCGCGCATTCCCGGACCAGCGCCGCCCTGGTGAACCACGTCGATATTCTTCCCACGGTTTTCGAGTGGGTCGGCGTGCCGCTGCCGGAGGGCGTCGAGGGCAGGTCGCTGGCCGGCGTCTACGCCGGCAGGCAGGCCGAGGTCCGCGAGGCCGTGTTCGGCCGGTACGACGAACGCGACGATCCGCGCTTCCGCAGCATCCGCACGACCCGCTACAAGCTGATCCGTTACCTCAAGCTCCAGCGCGAGGAACTGTTCGACCTCCAGGCCGACCCCTATGAGCTGAAGGACCTCTCCGAGGATCCGTCCATGCAGGAGGTGAAGCAGTCGCTGCGCGCCCGCCTCAAAGAGTGGGTCGAGAAGCAGGGCGATCAGGTGGCGGTGGCGAACTGGTTCTGAAGGCGGGGACGAGGGGATGGCGGATTGGGGATTGCGGATGGCGGATCGTGGATCTCGCATGGAGAGTCCATCCCCAAATCCGTCTGGGATCGGCTTTTAGCCCGTGTAGGACCGGAATCAACCCGCGTGGGACCGGCTTCCAGCCGGACCTTGTCAGGGCTTTGGAATGGGCTCGAAGGGAGGATGCAAAGGGCCTCGGCCCGCGCGGTGCCCTTGCATCACCCATGATTGCGGAAAGTGAGAGGATGGATGAAACGTCTTGGATACATGCCGGCGTTCGTCGGGGTCGTGTTCGTTTCGGTCAGCGCGGTCCAGGGGGCCGAGGCGTCGGCGGCGCGGCTGATGCCCGAGCCGGCCGAGGCCCATCTCGCGGAGGCGATCCGCATCCCGGGCCGGGCGGTCATCATGCTGTCGTCTCAGGCCGGCGAGCCGGAGCGGTACGCGGCCAAGCTGCTCGCACGGCAGATCAAGCGCCGGTTCGGGTGGGAATGGTCCGTGACGACGGAGGCTGCTCCGGCCGCGGGGCTTCGCGTCCTGCTCGGCGTGGCCGGGACGTTTCCGGCCCTCGATCAGGCCCTGGCCGCCGCCGGCCTGGCCGTCCCCGAACCGATGGACGGCTACGCGCTGAGCGTGTCGGCGGGGAGCGAGGGCACGGTGACGGCGGCCCTGTCGGGCCGCAACGGCCGCGGCGTGCTCTTCGGGCAGGACACGCTGTTTCAACTCGTCGAGCGGCTCGACGGCGGCGAGCCGGCCATGCGCGCGGCGGCCATCCGCGACTGGCCGACCATCCCCATGCGCGGCCGGCCGCACCCGCACTTCGAGGTCTTCCTCAAACCCGCCCACTGGGACGCCCTGCTGCTGTCGCGCCTGAACTTCATCGACCTGCGCGACAGTATCTACGCCTTCGAGCCCGGGGCCAGGTTCAACCGCGAAGAAATGAGCAAGGTCATCGCCGAGGCCAGGCGCCGGGACATGATCATCTTCACGGCGGTCAACTGCGGCGTACCGGCCGCTCAACACGAGGCCGTGCTCGGCACCTTCAAAGAGTTCCTCGACCTGGGGGCCAACGCCATCTGGCTGTCGTTCGACGACAAGGGCCCCGGCGAAGCGCCCCGGCAGATCGTCACCCGCGTGCTGGAACTGGGCCGGCAGCGCGGCATCAGCGGCGACCGCGTCGCCATCACCCCGCCCAAGGGCTCCTACCAGGTGGTGGACACCAAGTTCAACCGCGAGGTGGCGGGCATCCCGGGCATGCAGCACGCGCTGTGGTACTGGACCAACGTCCCCTGTGCCCAGGACGTGGCCGACGCCAGGGCCATCGGCCTCGCGACGCTGCCCTCGTGGTGGCACAACTGGCCGCGGTTCCGCGACGGCTCGTTCGCCAGCGGGGCCGGGCGGGCGTACATGCCGGTCATCGGCATGGACGAGGGGTGGAACCATCCGCGCGACGACGAGTTGCGGGAGGCCGGAAAATACGTCTACGCCGTCCTGCCCTGGGACGGCTGGCAGGCCCAGCAGCATTACCTGCTGCCGGCCATCGGGTGGTGGAGCTGGCGGCCGGAACGCTACGACTTCCGGGCCCTGCGGACGCGGGTCTATGACGTGGTCTTCGGCACCAGCGAGCCGGCGATGGCGTTCGACGACGGGCTCAATGCCCTGATCCGGCGCTTCCTGTTCAGCGTGTCGCATACGCAATGGGCGGCGCTGTGCCCGCCGCGGCTGCGCTCGCTGGACGATCGGGCGGAAGTGACGCGACAGGCCGGGCAGATGCAGGCCGACCTGGCGAAGATCAAGGCCAGCTCGGCCGCTTCGCTGCTGGATGCGGAGCTGCTGCGGAATGAGTATCTGGAGCCGATGGAGCGCGAGGTCCGCGCCGTGCTGGCCGCCGCCCAGGCGCCCTATCCCGAATACTGGTGGGACGCCCACCAGGCCGCGGTGCTCAACGCGGTGCACGACCGGGACATGGCCAGGGCCGACGGCTTGATCGCGGCGGCCCGCCCGCGGGTCATGAGCGACTTAGCCGAGGTCGAACGCCTGATGAGCGGGGCCCGCGGCACCGGCGAATACGCCGCCTGGTGGAAGAAACGCGCGGAGATGAAGTCGGGCGACTGGGCCCGGCTCATCGAGGCCCGCCGGGCGGAACTGCTCGAGCGCGTGGCCGATTACGGCAGGAACATCCTGCCGTTCGATACGGCCATGCGCAACCTCAACGACCCGCCCATCCAGTTCGGCACGGGGGCCTGGCGGCGGAGGAACCGCGTGCTGGCCACGGTCTGGCCCGAGGACCGCGAGACCTTCGGCAGCAACTGGGTCGGCGGGGTCATCGAGAAGAACAAGATCCGCGTCGCCTGCTTCGCCGTGGACCGGCACGTGATGATCAATGAAGGCGGCTACTCCGAGCTGCCGGTGAACGTGCCCCTTTCCGGGCGGCGCGACCGGCTGGCCCTGCTGCTGTACCTGGCGGACACCAACAAGGAGAGCTTCGGGTTCGGCTACGCCAAGTGGCGCTGGTCGGGTTCGCGGGCCATCAGGCTGTTGTGGAAGGACCGGGAGATCTGGAAGGCCGACCTGGGCATCACCCGGCCGACGGGAGAGTGGATCATCGTCCACCTGCCCGCCCTGCCGGCGGACCTCAAGACCCTGCCGCTGCGGCTGCGGGTGGAGGACTACGAGAGCGCCAAAAACAACCTCGAGATCGTTTACCTGGGGCCGATCCGACTGCTGGAGTTGGATCGGGAATGAACGGCCGGTTCCCGGTTTTCAGGATCCCGTTTCCGGTTGGGTCGGGTGCGGTGCCGGGCGCTTCAGGTCATCGACCGGCTCAGGCGGTTGAGGAACAGGTCGGCCTCGGCGTAGCGTTTGAACCGCCGCTCTTCCGCGCGGAACTCGGGCGTGTGGGCGTGCTGGCGCTGCCCGTGGAAGCGATAGCCGTGCTTCTTGTGCAGCAGCTCGTGGTGCATGACGTGCTCGATCACGAAGGCGGGCACGTCGGGCGAGTCCAGGGTGCTGCTGATGCAGACGCGGTCGTGGACGAAGTCGTAGTGGCCGAATTTGCGGCCGGTGAGCGTCCGGCTCCAGGTGAGGTCGGGACGGGGCATCTGGCCGTCGAAGTATTCCCGGTTCACCCGCTCGAAGACCTCGGCCAGGTCGTGGGCCGTCCCGCGAGCCGGTTCGACGGACCCGCCGCCGGCCGCCGTCGCCAGCGCCGCACGCACGCGCTGATAGTCCGGGCCCATCATGGCGGCCATCATCGCCTCCTGGTGGCGTGCCTCGCCGAGGATGCGCCCGGCCAGCAGCCGCAGCGTCTGGTCGCCGAACGTCACCATGGGCGTGTCCAGGATGATCCGGGTTCCATCCTTGAGCGGGTGGATGGAATAGAGAAGACTCGACGGGCGGAAGTGGATCAGCAGCGGTGGGTGCCATCGCGGACGCTGGTTCAGCAGCGGAAGCAGGGCCTGTCCCGCACGGCGGACCGCGGCGATGTACTCCTCGAACGCCTCCGGCCTGCTGAAGTAACGAAACCAGCCCAGCAACAGGCGCGATTCGGGCTTGAGCCGGGCGGGTGCGACGTTTTGGGTCGTCATTGCCTGGTCCAGCCGGCTCGCCGTCGCCTGGATCAGCTTGAGCAGGGCGGGGGCGTTGAGCCTTCCCGTGCCGACTCCCCGGGCGACGTCGTCGAGAACGTCGGTCAGATACGAACGCAGCCCGCGGAAGCTCAGCGATTCCGGCTGCCCGGCGGAACAGGGCTCCGGCGCATCGCCGGGGGCCGACGGCTGCGGCGCAGACGCGCCGGCGGCCTGCATCCGTCGCAGGTACTGATACGCCCGCCGCGACGGGGCCGGCAAGTGCCCCGCGGTGGCCCGGTGCCGGGCCAGCACGGCGTCGATCCGGCGCAGCGCGTCGGCGACCTGAGCGTCGAGTTGCCGGCGTTGGGCCTCATTCAGCGGCGCGCTGAGGGCCCGGCGAATGCGATGGGCCGTGCGTACGATCCCATTGATCCTCAACTTCATGACCACCCCGTTCGACGGACTGGCTCCTTCACCGCGGCCGGGCGGTCATCAGCGCCCGGGTGCCGGGGGCGCGGGGGGCGTTGGCGATTCGCGTCCGATTGGTGCCCGCGAACCCTCCACGCCGACCGGCAAGATGCCGGTCCCGCGCGGGACAAGGGCTGCCGGACCGTCAAACCCGCATCGCGCCCATGATGACGATGATGACATTATAGAAAGCGTGGCAGCCGGCGGCGATGCCGAACCCGCGGAACACGAACAGCCCCGCGAAGTACAGCCCCGCCGCGGTGCGGAACATGAACCGCCCCAGGTCGAACGGCTCCTTGCCGACCGGGGGGTGATGCACGAAGGCGAACAGCAGGGCCGAGGCGGCCACGATGAGCACGGCGGCCTGGATCCGCGGGAAGCGCAGCACGTCGATCAGCACGATCACCAGCAGGGTGATGCAGGCCAGCCGGAAGACCAGCTCCTCATAGATGCCGGCCCCGAAGCACATCATGAACTCGCCCGTCCAGTCCGGCGGCGGGGCGACGGCGGCGGCCAGGACCAGCCCGCGGGTCACGTACATGAACACCAGCAGCGGAACCGTGTATACCATGCTCTCGCCCAGCATCCCCGCGAACACCGACAGATCGATCCTCCAGGGGTGCCCGGCGGCCAGGTGCCAGGCCAGCAGCACGGCGACCAGCAGCAGCCCGGGGGCCATGGCCAGCAGATGCGGCACGCCCTGGCCGGCCCGCAGCGTCTCCACCAGCCATTGGATCAGGTAGGGAGCCACCAGTTGCGAAGCCCGCCCGCTTTCGCCGGACCGCAGGTACGACCCGACCTCGAAAAACACCAGCCCCGGAAGCACGAACAACAGGCTCGGCCAGGGGCGCTGGGTCACGTAGTAATACTGCTGCCCGATCGCGCTGGTGGGCGGCGGAAAGATGAACAGGTCATGGGGTCCGCCCGAGGCGGGTCGTCTGGCCATGGCCCCGGTGATTATGCCGCCCGCTCCGCGCGTTGGCAAAGCACGCGGGGGCAGCGGGATCGCGTCGGGACCCTGACGGCTTCGGCGTATGGGCCGTGGGCTTCGCGGGTCCCGCCGGGTTTTCGTGCGCCGGCTTCGGCTTGCTTCCGACGCCTGCTTTCGATACGCTCTGGCCCCGGTTGATTGAGGATCGCGCATGACCTTGTCCCCCGTGTTCCGATCGTCCGAGGCCCTGGCGGCGCTGGAGTCGAAGGGCTATCTGGACCGGCTCGCGCCCGCGCTGGCCGCCGAGCGCGGCTACGTCCGGCGGCTCCACGCCCTGCTGCCCGAGACCATCGACCGGCGGTTTCTTTCGCCGGCCGATGAACCGCAAAGCGACGTGCTCTTCCTCCAGGACCATTTCTTCCTCATCCTGTTCGATTCGGTGTATCAGTCCCTGGGCTGCCCGGAGGATCGGCGGACGCTGTACGGGCTGTTGAACCTCTGCGTGCGCGGGGTGGTGGCCTCGGGCGACAACCTCTTCGACGACGAGAGCAAGATGGACCTTCCGCTGGAAGTGGGCGGGGGGAGCCGCTTCGCCTCCATCCTCCAGATGCTCTGTTTCGATCATCTGATCACCGCGGTGCTCGAGTCGCACGCCCCGCCCGGGCGGCGCGAACGGGCCGCCGCCTTCCGCCGCGAGCTGCTCACCAGCCTGGCGGTGATCGGCTCGCTGGAGGGCAGCGAAGAAGCCGGCGTGGACGGCGTCCTGCCGGTCCAGGAGATGATCGAGCGCGTGCACCAGGTGCGCGGCGGGCGGCTGTTCGCCCTGGCCTTCATCGCTCCGCTGATCTGGGAGCCGCCGGAGGCGAAAGAGCCCTGGCAGGTCGCCCGGCAGGGCATCTTCGACCTGGGGACGGCCTTTCAGATGGTGGACGACGTGACCGACTTCGAGTTCGACCTGGGCCGCGGCAGCCACAACCTGCTGGCCGCCCAGGTGGTGCAGGCCGGGCGGCCCGATGAACTGCGGGCGTTCCACCGGCTGGTCCAGTCGCCCCCCGGCGACGAGCGGATCGTCGAGGTGGATTTCGTCCAGTCCGCCAGGGAAGTGCTGCTGCGGGCCGAGCAGGAGGCCCGCTGCGGCTTCGAGCGGCTGGCCCAGGTCGGCCACTGGTTCTCGCCCGATGACGCAGGGCTGTTCGTCCGGGCCATCGCCGGCGCCGCCGGCGACGAACGCATCCTGGCGGTGGCAAAAGGCTGAGCGGGCCGCGAAGGCCGGAACGAGGCCGCCATCCGGCCTCCCCTCCTCCCGTGGACGATGTTGTTTCCGACCCGATGGCCGATGAACCGCGCGGGCCTCAAGCCCGCGGCTCATTCAAGCGCATCCAAAATCCCTGTGGGATCGGCTTCCCGCCGGTCGGTTTTCAGCGTTTCATGAGGCACTCTTCGCAGCACCGGCCGCACCCACGCGCCGAATCAGTTCCGTCATCAGAGTCGGGCCCGCAAGGAAGCGGTGAAAGCCGCCAACCGCCCCTTGGCGGTCGTCGGGGATGATGGGGGTCGCGGGTTGGCACGGCGCCGGTTTCTCGGATACCCTCATGCCCCGCAAGGGCCGGTTTGGCCGGCCGATCATGACCGTCTGGAGCCGTTGGGATCGTCCATGCCGACCTCGTTGGACGCCAGGACAGAAGGGCGGGTCGCGGTCGCCGGTTCGCCGCCGACCGTCGCGGCGCCGCCGCAGGCCCGGGCCTCGGCGATGCTGCTGGCCGCCGTGCTGCTGCTGGCCGGCTCGGGGCTGATGTTCGAGCTGATGCTCACGCGCATCTTCTCGGCCACCATCTGGTATCACTATGCCTTCGTGGCCATTTCAGTGGCCTTGTTCGGATGGGGGCTGGGCGGGTTCCTGGTCTATCTGTTCAAGCCGGCGGCCCGACCGCAGGGCCGGGCCATCCTGGTGACACTGGCCCTGCTGCCGGCCGTGCTGATGCCGGTGTTCCTCGTCACCATGCTGCAATTTCCCTTCCGCCCGCAGTATCTCACCTTCTACTTCCTGTTGAGTCTCCTGCCGTTCCTGGCCGGCGGGGCGGCGCTGAGTCTGGCCTTTGAGACGCACGGCAGCGACGCGAACCGCCTCTACTTCGCCGACCTGGCCGGTGCGTCGCTGGGAGTGCTGGCGGTGCCGGTGTTCATCGCCCGGCTCGGAGCCGAAACGGCGGTGATCGCCGCGGCCGCTCTGCCGGCGCTGGCGGCGATCCTGATCCTCCTGGCCGCTCCCGCGGCGCAGCGTCCGCGCCGACTGCTGCCGCTGGCGGTGCTGGTCCTGGCCGGCGTGCTGGCCCTGTCGGCGGTCAACTACGGCGCCGGCCTGCTGGCCATCCGCAACGCGCCCACCAAGGCCCTCTACAAGTTCAGGAAGCAATACCCCGATTCCCGCGTCGAGTCGGACAAGTGGAACGTCTATTCGCGGATCACCTCGGTCCGCAGCCCCGAGGCCCTCAACCTGGCCCGCATCTTCATCGACAGCGACAACTGGACGAACGTGATGCACTGGGACGGCTCGCCCGCGCACCCGGCCGAGGGTCCGAACTGGTTCCGGGCCTTTCCGTTCCGGGTTCGGCCGGCGCCCAAGGTCATGATCATCGGGCCGGGCGGCGGGACCGACGTGGTGCTGGCCCTGCGGGCGGGCAGCCCGCAGGTGACGGCCGTCGAGATGAACCCGCTCATCATCGAGGCGGTGCGGGCCTTCGGCCGGGAGGCCGGCAACGTCTACGACCACCCCAACGTCCGGCTGGTCATGAGCGAGGGCCGCAACTACGTCGAGCGCACGCCGGAGAAGTTCGACGTGATCATGCTCGGCTTCGTGGACACGTTCGCGGCCGTCTCCAGCGGGGGTCTGTCGCTCAGCGAGAACTACCTCTACACGCGCGAGGCGCTACAGGCCTATTACGATCATCTCACCGACGACGGCGTGCTGGCCATCGTGCGCTGGCCGGTGGACATGCGGCGGCTGGTGGCCAACGCGGTCGATTTTCTGACCGCTCGCGGCATGAGCATCGAGGAGGTCGGGCGGCGGATCATGGCCGTCGCCGACGCCCCGCCCGTCGAGCTGGCCCCCTCGGCCTCGGACATTCTGCCGCCCGAAACCATGTTTCTGCTCGCCAGGTCGGAGCTCACCCGCGAGCGGGTGGACGGGCTGCTGGCCGGCCACGAGCGGGCCTACGTCCTGTACGCGCCGTTTCGCCGGCCGGCGGAGGACTGTCCGCAATACCAGCGGCTCTTCTCCGGCCAGATCGGCTTCCGCGAGTACCAGGACGGCTTCGAGACGCTGGCCACGCCGGTCACCGACGACCGGCCGTTCTACTTCGCCTACGACAAGCCCTGGGGCATGCACAACTTCGTCCTCAAGCTGTTCAGCATTCCGGTCGGGGCGGTCATCGTCTTCACGGTGATCCTGCTGGCCGGCAGCGCGACGGCGGGCTTTCGCGCCCCCCGGCCACGGACCATCGCCTATTTCGGAGCCCTGGGCCTGGGTTTCATCGTCTGCGAGATCGCCCTGATGCAGCGGCTGATCCTGCTGCTGGGTCATCCGCTGTATACCCTGGTGGTGATCCTGTTCACGATCCTGCTGGCCGGCGGGCTGGGCAGCCTCTACGCCCGGCGGTTCGCCGTCGAGCAGATTCACGGCAAGCTGGGCTGGATCATCGCGATCGTGATCGTGCTGGTGACGGCCGGTTCGGTGGGCCTGCCCGGCGTGGTGCGCGCCGCCCTGCCGCTGGAGCTGTTTCCGCGCATGGCTTTGGCGGCGATGATCGTGTTCCCCTTCGGCTTCTTCATGGGC
>JABRVU010000648.1:0-10959 GCA_039961895.1 Phycisphaerae bacterium
GTTCAGGGTTCGGGAAGGGGCCCGGGGTTTTTCGATTCTGGATTTTGGATCGCGGGCGGGACGAGAGGGACCGGGGAATTGCGGATTGCGGATTGAGAGGGACGCCGTTGCGGAAGTCGCTCACGTGTTCCGGTTCCTGGACGCTGATCGTTGAACGCGGAAGGCCCTTTTTCATGACCCGGCGCGAACTGGCCTCGAAGATCGACCACAGCCTGCTCAAGGCGGAAGCCACGCCGGCCATGATCGACACGCTGTGCGAGGAAGCCCTCGCGCACGGCTTCTACGGCGTTTGCGTCAACCCGCTGTGGGTGTCGCGCTGCCGGGACCGGCTGGCGGGGTCGGCGGTGGCGGTCGTGGCGGTGGCCGGTTTTCCGCTGGGCGCCGCCCTGCCCGCGATCAAGCTGGAGGAGGCCCGGCGCGCCCTCCAGGACGGGGCCCTCGAGATCGACATGGTCATCAGCGTCGGCGACCTGATCGCGGGCCGCACCGATCGGGTCCGCGATGAGATCGCCGCCGTCGCGGACCTGGTTCACGCCGCCTCGCCGCGCCACGCGCTCAAGGTCATCCTGGAGACGGCGGCCCTGACCGAAGCCCAGATCATCGCCGGCTGCCGGTGCGTGGCCGAGGGCCAGGCCGATTTCGTGAAGACCTCGACGGGTTTTCACCCGGCCGGCGGCGCGAGCGTGTCGGCCGTGCGCCTGCTGCACAAGCACGGCTCGCCCATCCGGGTCAAGGCCGCCGGCGGCATCCGCGACCTGGCGACGGCCCAGGCCATGCTCGAGGCCGGCGCCGACCGCCTGGGGTGCTCGGCCAGTGTCGCCATCCTGGCCCAGATCGCGGAATAAGAGAACATTCTCTCCGGCGGTGCAAACGGCCTCGTCGGGGAAGACGTCGGCGCCGGGGGCTCCACCAATGAGGGAATCGGACGGACACAAGCCCGGCGCCCGTGATCCGGCCGACATCGACCTGTATTGCCTCACATGCGGCTATAACCTGCGGGGCCTGTCCGGCGATCCGCGGCGCTGCCCGGAGTGCGGCCACCTCAACCCGTTGGGCGAGGTGGAGATTCCGGCGGCGCTGATCTCGGCCCGACTGCACAAGATGGAGACGGCGCCGGCCCTGTGCGTGGGCGCGGTGGCCATGACCTTCCTGGTCGGCGCGCTGCTGATGTTGTTTATCATCGACACGCCACCGGGGCGGCCGGAGATGGGCTTCTGCTGCGTCTGGCTGCTCTTCCTCTGCGGCCCGATCATCTGGGCCCTGCAGGTGGCGGTCTTTCGTTCCCACTGCCTGGGCAAGCCGGGCTGGGCGCGTACGCTGTGGCTCTACCATCTTTACGGCCTGTCGCTGATCGGCGTCATCGCGGGCCTGACGGCCGTTCAGATTTGGCTCTGCGGGGACGTGCTGCGGCGATACGGGTGGCGCGACGCGGAGGGCACGGTCATCCTGCTCTGCTTCGGCTGCATCCTCGCGGCCGTGGGGTTCGGCGGGCGCTGGGCGCACGCAAGGCTGCGCGCCCTGCTCGATCCGTTGCAGCGCGAGGTGGCCGTCACCCTGGCCCGCGAGGAGCTGCGGCGAAAACTGCAACGCCCGGCCCCGCGGCGGCGACTTCGCGCCGACCCGTGACCGGGTTATAACTTTCCCGACCATTCGTCCTGGAGGAATGTTCGTGAGAACCAACCGCACGTTGCAACGGGTCTGCGCGTTCGCGTTGCCCCTGATGGCGGTCCGCGCCGTCCCGGCCGCGCAGGAGCCGCCCAGGCCGGAATTGCCGGACACCAACACGGTCTTCAAACCGGCGGTCTACAAGACCCTGGAGGAGTGGAAGGCCCGCCGCGAGTGGCTCCGCGAGCAGGTGCGGGTGGCCGCCGGGCTCTGGCCCGAGCCCAAGCGGACGCCGCTCCATCCCAAGGTCTTCGACAAGAAGGAGTACGACGGCTACACCATCGAGAAGGTCTGCTTCGAGAGCTATCCCGGCTTCTACGTGATCGGCAACCTCTATCGCCCGGCCCGGATCGAGGGCAGGATTCCGGCGGTGGCCTGCGCCCTGGGCCACTGGGCCAAGGGCCGCCTGCACCAGGATGACGTGGCTCATCATCCGGCCCTGGCCCTGACGCTGGCCCGGCTCGGCGCGACCGTGCTGGTCTACGACATGACCGGCTACAACGACGGCGGGCGGCAGATCAAGCACGGCATCAACACGCCGCAGCGCGACCTGTGGGGCATCACCACGCTGCACCTCCAGACCTGGAACAGCACGCGGGTGATCGACTTCCTGCAATCCCTGCCGGAGGTCGATCCCGAGCGGATCGGCATGACCGGGGCCTCCGGCGGCGGCACGCAGACCTTCATCCTCTACGCGATCGACGACCGCGTGAAGGTGGCCGTGCCGGTCAACATGATCTCCAGCACCATGCAGGGCGGATGCGTCTGCGAGAACGCGCCCTGCCTGCGCATCGACGCCAACAACATGGACATCGGGGCGCTGATGGCCCCGCGCCCGCTGCTGATGATCAGCACCTCGGGCGACTGGACCAGGCTGACCCCGCAGGTCGAATACCCGTTCATCCGCGGCATCTACGAGCTGTACGGCGCGGCCGACAGGATCGCCAACGCCCACTTCGACTACGGCCACAACTACAACAGGGCCAGCCGCGAGGCCATGTATCCGTTCATGGCCAGATGGCTGCTGAACAAGCCGGAACTCACCAAGGTTGACGAGGGCGAGGTCAAGAAGTTCGAGGACGCCGAGCTGACCGTCTGGACGGATGAAAACGTACCCCGTCCGCTGCCGACCATCGAGCAGCTCACCGAGCAGCTTCAGAAGGACATCGAGGCCCAGGCCCGGGCGGCCGCCCCGACGGACGCGGCCAGCCTGGCGGCGCTGCGACGCCGGGTGACGGTGGGCCTCAACCACATCATCGCGGCCCGGTGGCTGCCGCGCGAGCAGAGCCGACAGTGGCCGGAGTCGCGCAGCGGCAACGCCCGCCGGCAGCTCGCAAGCCGCTTGCTGGGTCGCGGGCACATGACCCGGGCACTGGGTCCGCTGGCCGTCGTGATAGCGCCGGAGCTTTCCGCCTCGTTCGAGGAGTCGGCACAGAACGCGCGGACGGCCTGCGCGGCCCTGACGCCGGTGGGCAAACCCGCGTCCCAGCCGGCCAAGCGGCCACAGTTTTTCACCACCTTCAACCGCACGGACGCGGCCGAAGCCGTGGTCGACGCCCTGGCGACCCTTTGTGCCGAGCTTCAGCACGGCCATCCGTCGGCCACGCTTCGCGCGGACGGCGAACTGGGGCCCGTCGGCCTGGTCGCCCGGGCCCTCGTTCCAGACGAGGCCGTCAAGGCGGTGGGCCTTCGCACGGCCATCGACATGAACGGCTTCGACGTCACCCGCGACGACGACTACCTGAAGCACCTGAACCTGCCGCACATCCGACGGATTGGCGGCCTACGGGCAGTGGCGGCGGCGGCTTGCAACGGGCCCATCTGGTTCCACCACGTCGGCGAAAACTTCGACCGGGAATGGGTCGAGGCCGCCGGCAGGATCAACGGCGTCGAGGTGAAAGTCACCCGCGAGAAGGCGGATGAGAAGGCCATCGCGGATTGGCTGAACGCCGGCAGGTGAGCAAGTCCGGTAACCCGCTGGAACAGGCGAGCCCCGACTCCAACCGGTGGCTCCGACCGATCATCGCGGCCGGTGGCACCTGCGCTACGGGGATGAATCCGGTTCCGCCGCGTTCGGGTTGGCGCGCCTGGCCTGCTCGACGGACTGCCGAAGCTCCTGAAACGTGTCCCTCACGAACGGCGCGAGCCGCGCGGCCAAGTCTCTCGGCAGGCCCAGCAGCCGCATCAGCTCCAGCACGTCCGCAACGTCCCTCAAGCGGACGGGGTTGGTCATGCCGGAGGCCAGTTTGAGATCGATCAGGGGCCGGCGGTTGAGGTACCTGAGGCCGTCCTTCTCCACGGCCACGGCGGCCGGATCCGGAAAGGCCACCGGCCTGGGCTACCCGTCCCGGGGTCGTCACTTTGGCAACGGCGGCGGTCGGCGGCCGGGACGGCTCGCGGGGCGCGACGCGGGGACCGAGGCGGGCGCCGGCGCGGACAGGCCGGGAACGTAGAGCGCGGCCACCCGCCGGGCGATACGCCCCGTGTCCACGCCCTGGCGGTTGGTAAAGAGGATGATGGTCACGCCGTCGTCCACGTAGCGCTGAAGGATGGTGCTGAAGCCGGTGGCGTGTCCGCCGGTGTGCGACAGACAGCGGTGGCCGTCCACGGTCGAGATGCCCCAGCCCAGGCCGTATCCGCTCGGGCGCCCGTCGTTGAAGCGGGCCGGCGTCCACATCTGTTCGAGCGTCGCCTTCTTCACCAGCCGCTCGGTGTACAGCGCCGCGTCATATCTGGCCAGGTCCAGCACGGTCGATCGGATTCCCCCGCCGCCGTAGCCCAGGATCGACGGGGCGATGAACTCGCCGTTGCGAAGCCCGCCGAAGCGCCCGGCCCGGTAGCCGGCGGCGCGGTTGGGAATGATCGCCGACCAGTTGATGATGGCCGTGTCCTTCATCCCCAGCGGCTCGAAGATGCGCTCGGCCAGGAAATCCCCGTAGAACTTCCCGGTGAGCTTGCGGATCATCATGGCCAGCAGGTGGTAGTTGGTGTTGCTGTAGGCGTATTTCTCGCCCGGCGTGAAGTTCAGCGGACGCGGGACGGTGGCCTTGAAAACCTCCTCCTCGGTCACGTCGATGCGCAGGCTGGCCGTCGGTTCGTTGATGAAATCCTTGATCCCCGAGGTGTGCGCGAGCAGGTGGCGGACGGTGATGTCCTTCCAGCTTTCCGGCGTGCCTTCCAGGTATCGGCTGACCCTGGCGTCCAGGTCGATCCTGCCCTCCTCGACCAGCATCATGATCGCCGTCGCGGTGAAGGTCTTGGTGATCGACTGAATCTGGTAGACGGTCTGGGGCGTGGCGGGGGCTTTCCACTCGAGGTTGGCCAGCCCGTAGCCCCTGGCCTTGACCACCTCGCCTTTTTTGACGACGGCCAGCGACAGGCCGGGGACGTTCTGCTCGCCCATCTCCTCTTCGATGACCGCGTCGACCGCGTCGGCCGGGGTCCCGGGCTTCGGAAGCCGCGGCTTGAGGATCTCCGAGAGCAGGTCGGGGCTGGATTCATCGCGGGTCAGTTCCGGGAAGCGCGGCCCGCCGTGGTAGTCGAGCCGGTAAGAGGCGAAGAAGTCGCCGTTCTGGGCGATGATTTCGATGGGCGCCTCGGAGTCCTTGCCGGCCCGGACGGCGGCGCGGAGCTGGTCGGTCGAATACTTCCGCCCGTTGACCGCCACCAGTTTCATGCCCGGAGCCAGCCCGGCCTGGTCGGCGGGCAGGCCCGGAACCACGTCGCTGATGACGCCCTCGTCGCCGACGCGCAAGCCGATCGAATAACCCAGGTCGCTGACCCGGCGTTTCTGCTCCTCGGCCTTGAAGGTGGCGGAGGGCGCGTCCGTGAAGGTGAGCTTCCATCCGCCGGCCTCGATCCCGCCCAGGGGGGCGCGCGCGCCGGTCTGATGCACGCGATCGTGGAAGAACCCCGCCCAGTCGTGCGGAGCCAGCTCGTTCAACAGGGCGATCACGTCGTCAAGCTCATAGGCTTTCACGGAGGGCGGGCCGGCCTGCCCGCCGAAGAACCGGGCGCAGAAATCGTCGAGCGACTTCCGGCCGTCGCTTTTCCGCCGGATGGTCACGTCAGCCTCGAGCCAGATGAGCACGCCCTCGGGGTAATAGTCCCGGCTGCGCAACAGGCTGCCCCACTGCCGGGGCAGGGCGATGCTCGAGGCCGTCGCCACCGCCGTGTCGGCCAGCGGACGCCAGCCCCGGCCCGGCGTGTGATCGAGGTCCGCCGCGAGGTGGGCCAGGTGCCGGCGGCTCTGTTCCGGCGTCAGCAGCCCGCTGCGCGCCGTGAGCACCATGCCCAGGTACGAAGTCAAACCCTCGTACACCCAGAGCAGGTCGTCTTTCATGGGCTCCTGGTAGTCGGCGGTCACCAGCCCCGCCGGGCGGCGGTGCTTGCCGTTCCAGGAGTGCACGAACTCATGGGGGAGCAGCCCGGCCATGGCCTCGAAGCGCGTCTCGTCGAGGAAGGCCCGCTCGCTTGAACGGTTGTCGCTGCTTTCGTGATGTTCCAACCCGCCGTGTCCCAGCTCGTCGCAGAGCGTCAGCAGGAAGTTGTAGCGCCGATAATGCGGCGCCCCGAACAAAGCCAGCCCCTCGGTCACCAGCCGGGTGTAGGCGTCGATCTTCTCCGGCGGAATTTCCAGGGCCGCGGGGCTCGGGGCGGTCATGAGCAGGGCGTGCGGCGGATCCAGGCCGGGGGCCAGCTCCACTTTCCTGAAATACCGCCCGGCGATCAGCGGCGAATCCATCAATTCCGTCAACGCAACCGGGCGAAACGCGACGGTCCCGCCGTCGGCGCTTTCCACCCGCAGGGCCGTGCCGTATCGCCAGCCCTCCGGCAGTCGCAGACGGGCCTGATAGATCAGCCGGTCGGGGTTTTGCCCGCGGGGATACAACACCAGCGTATCCCACCCCACGGCGGCCAGGTGGGCGGTCCCGGCCGTGGTCAGCCGCGGAGAAGCGTCGTCGGCCAGGGCCAGGTAATCGAACCGGGCCTCGAGCCGGCTCGCGCCTTCGGGAACCTCGATGTGAAAGGCGTAGAGGTCCACGTTGTCGCGGCGCCAGGCCAGCGACCGCCCGGCGGCGGTGAAGGTCAGCGAGGCCAGGTTGCGCACCGGGCCGGCCGGGCTGTGCTTGCCGGGAATCCACTTCGGGTAGACCAGCGTCAGCGGGCCCGGCCGCACGGGCAGTACCAGCCTGACGTGGAAGATGCGCCGCGGCGCCTCCGAGGCATCGACCTCCAGCATGATCGGCGCCAGGGACTCCCCGGCGACCGCCGTCGCGCACACCAGCAGACCCGCCGCCATCCCCGCCATCCGCACCGCTCGAATCATTCCTCGACTCCTCGTTATCAGGTTTGTGCGCGGGCCAGGCCGACGCGGCGGATGACATCGCAGCGCCCTGGTTGGTCGGTCAAGACTTCAACCTCTTGAGCCGGGCCCCCGACCGGCTTGTCGCTGCCCATGATGATCGTCTCTACCATGCGCGGCGTGAGCAGCCGACCCGGCGGCCGGGCATATCGGTCGGTGGACTTGAGGGCCTCGAGCCCGGCGGCGTTCCGGCGCTCGGCCGATCCGCAGATGACGGGCATGACGGCTCCTCCGGGAAGCCGCTATTGGATAGAAGGACCGTCCGCTTTGCAAGTCGCGGTCCGCTAACCGGAGGCATCGGGAAAGGTGTGTGACGCATCCTGCGAGCGGGGCAGTGGGAGGGGCGCGCCGCCGATTCCGTCACGCGCCCGAAACCGCCTGATCCGCGACCCGGCACTGGATTTTCGCGGGGTGGCGGGCCTAGACTCCTGTGCCGGCCGCGAACACCGGGCTTCGCACGACGAGGCCGTGGGCGTCGGCGGCGGGAAGAAAACGTCCTGAAAACCGACCGCGGGCGCGCGGCCCGCGATCAAGCGACCTGAACCAGTGCCAGCGCGGTTCGGCTTCCCCCCGAACCGGCGCGAGAGCAGGAGAACAGTAGAGCCGGAGAGCGGCGGCCTTCGTGAGCTTCCGCCCGCCCCTCTGCTGACCTCCTGCTCTCTTGTTTTGGGGGCCGTGCCTTGATTGACACCCCCTCAAGCATCCGCTAGGTTCGTGATCGGGCCTTTTACGCGGGAGTCAAGCCACATGGCGGACTTGGAAGGGATGGCCGTCGCGCTCATCAAGGGGCAGCGCGAGGTCGTGAAAAGCAAGGTCCAGGAGGCCCTCGAGGAAGGCGTCAAGCCCGAGACCATCCTCAACGAAGGTCTGATCCCCGGCATGTCCGTCGTCGGCGAGCGCTTCCGCCGGAGCCTGATCTACGTTCCGGAGGTGCTCATCAGCGCCCGGGCCATGAAGGCCGGCATGGCCATCCTCGAACCCCTGCTCACCGCCTCCGGCGTCCAGCCCATCGGCAAGATCGTCATGGGCACGGTCAAGGGCGACATGCACGACATCGGCAAGAACCTGGTGGGGATGATGCTCCAGGGCGGGGGCTTCGAGGTCATCGACCTGGGCACGGACGTGTCGGCGGAGCGGTTCATCGCCGCCCTGCGGGAGCACGATGCGCCGCTGCTGGGCATGAGCGCGCTGCTGACCACCACCATGCCCTACATGGCCAAGGTCATCGAGGCCCTCAAGGAGCAGGGCCTGCGCGTGCGCACCCTGGTGGGAGGGGCTCCGGTCAGCCAGCGTTTCGCGGACGACATCGGGGCCGACGGCTACGCCCCCGACGCCGCGACGGCCGTGGACCTCGCCCAGCGTCTGCTGGCCGCCGCGGTCAACGCGGCCTGAGAGGCCGTCCTGCGGGACGGGCCGATTCCCGCGGGGCGCGCCGTCTTCTCATTTCTCGCTTCCCCATCGCCGAGTTAGGCAACGCCGGGCTTGAATCCGCCGCCGGCAAGCCCGCCCGGTCACTGGATCTCGTACGCCGTCCCGTTCAGCACCACGATGATCCGTTCGCCCAGCGAGAGGTACTTGCCCAGGGCCGCGTTCTGCTTGAGCAGGGCGAAGTACTCGTCGGAAAAGGCCTTGATCTTCCGGGTCTCGGTCTTGCCGTCGAACTGGCTGTCGATCCACCGACCCTGGTCGAGGTAGAAGGTCTTGCCGGCGAGCTGCCGGATCTGCTGCCGGAACTGGCCGGCCGGTTTGCCGGCCACGCCTTCGTCGAGGGCCTCGGGGTCGAGCCGATCGGCCGGAGACGCCTGGCCGGCACGGGCCGCCGGGGCGCGGGCGGCCAGGGCGTCGCCCCCGCGCAGGGCGTAGGCTTCCTTGGAGGCCTCCACGGCCCGATCGCCCTTGTACGCGCCTTGCCCGCCGTATCCGAACCCGCCGCCGAATCGGCCGCGGAGTTCAGACCGCTCGAAGGAACGATCCTCACGGAGCATCCGCTGAAGCGGCGCGCCGGCGACTGGCGAACCCGGCACGTTGCCGGGCGTATCCTCGATCACCAGGTACGACGTGTAGGGCGTGATGATCGCGTGGCGCCTGGCCAGGCTCACGATCTCGTCCTTGAGTTCCCGGGTCTCGCCGTGCAGCCGGATCTCATCCATCAGGTAGCCGATCTTGCGCGTGGCCCACAACCGCGGCAGGAAGTCGCTGCCCGAGGTGGATTCGCCGAACGCGCCGTCGAAGCGCCAGGTCATGGACTCCCGTCCGCGCCGGCCGGTCAGGGTGATGCCGTGGTTGCCCGCCCGGCGATACCGCCCGATCACGGTCAGCTCGCTGCCGTGGAACAGGTCGGGCCAGGTCTTGGGATAGACGTCGTAGGTGTCGGCGCCGGTGAACTTCAACTCGATGTCGCTGAGCACCGGATTGGAGAGCTTGGCGAACAGGGACGAGACCTTGACCTCGATGTCCTCCTTTTCGGTGATGTACTCGCGGGCCCCGCGGTTGTCGTCGGCCAGGCGGTCGAGCAGCCGGGTGTTGAGGTCGTGTCCGACGCCGCAGACGAAGATGCGCGACTTACCCTGGTTGGCCTGCTTGACGTTGGCGAGGATGCGGTCGGGGTCGCGTTCGCCGACGGTGGGCTCGCCGTCGGTGATGAAGATAATCATGAAGGGGCGATCACCCGAACGGGGAGCGTCGGTCTGGAGGGCGGTTTTCAAAGCTTCATCGATGCTGGTGCCGCCGGCCGCCTCGATCTTCTCCACCTCGGCCCTGGCCGCGGCGAGGTTCTCGGGAGTCGCCTCGATCAGCGAACCCCGGAAGGGCCTGACATCGGTGGCGAAGGTGATGAGGTTGAAGCGGTCCTCTTTGTGCAGGCTCGAGATGCAGTAAGCCAGGGCCTTGCGGGCCTGGGCGATCTTGTCGCCGGCCATGCTGCCGGAGGTGTCCATCACGAAGCAGACGTCCTTGGCCAGCACCTGGCCGCCGCGGACGGTGAAGGGCGGGGCGAGGCGGGCCAGGAAGTACCCGTCTTCGCCCGGCGGGCGGTAGGTCAGCAGCGACAGGCCGAACTCGGCCTCGGACATCAGGAAATGCACGACGAAATCGCGGTCCGGGGCCATCTGGCGGGCCTCGAAGCCGACGCGGGCCTGTTTCTCGCCCGGGCGGCTCACCGTGGCCGGATGCGACGGGCAGAACACGCTCTTGATGGGCAACTGGCTGGCGATGTCCACGGTGATGGTCACGTCCTGAACGGGGCTGAGGCTGTGCTTCTGGGTGTTGAGCCCGTAGCGGTACGTGCCCAGGCCGGCGCTGACGGTGAGCGTCTCGGTGTATTCGAGGGCGATGCGGACGTCGCCGTTGGCCGGTATGGGGAAGACCCGGGCGCGGTACAGCCGGCCGCCGACGTATTCGAGCAGGCCGGGGTCGCGCGTCCGGCGGACGATCTCCTCGTAGGTCTGCCGGGCCTTGTCGGCGTCGAGCAGCTCGCCCTTGACCTCCTTGCCGTCCATCCAGAGGGAGAACCTCTGCACGCTGGCCGTCTCGGGCAGGGGCAGCATGTAGGTGCCTTCTATCGGGCGGGCGTTGCGGTTGTGGAAGACCTGCTCGACGCGGGTGGTGGCCACGGTGTCGCGGATGGCACAGGTGACGACCTGGTTTTTGACTTCCAGGGGGAACTGGGCCTGCCGCGGGGGCGGGATGACCCGATCGGCCGAGGGTGGCCGAACGGGCTCCGGCGTCACGACCACCTGCGTTTCGACCACGATGAACCCCTGGCCGGCGGCGGGCACGGCCGGTAACGACAGAACCGCGATGGCAACCGTGAGCACGGCGAGGGCCGGACGCAGAGAGGACATGGGTGGTACTCCGGTATCGGTAGAAGGATACTTCCTCTCCTTAGACGCCGGTGAGGGCGGGGGGTTCCACCGCAATCCGTTCAGAAT
>JABRVU010000649.1:0-4692 GCA_039961895.1 Phycisphaerae bacterium
GCGTCCGACTCCTCCCGGCGACCGGGATTATAACCCCCCGCTCCGCCCATAGGGTCAACCGCCGTCAACGGGAGTTCGCCGGGGAGAATCCACGCGATACACCGGCTGCCTGGCACGGACTACGAATACTGTGGAGAGTGCGGTACAGCCGCCGGTTATGGGCATTCACCGGGCAGTTTCCGTCCGGAGGCGTTCTTGACAGAGGTCACGTCGGCGACGTCGATCTGTCCGTCGCCATCCATGTCGAAGCGGAAGGTTCCCGCGTCCAGGGTCTGTCCGTCGCGGGCCTTGTCCTGGAGGATGTCGGCGGCATCGACGAACCCGTCGCCGTTCACGTCGCCGGCCAGGACGGCGAAGGTCAGCGCGGCCGGTCCGGGGTAGGGATTGCCGGCCAGGTCGCTGATCCCCGCGAGCGTCACCGTGACGCACGCGCCGTCGGCGACGCCGGCGACTTCCACGGTGAGGACGGCCCCGGAGGCCGAGACCGTCGTCACCGATCCGGGACCGATCGAGATCTCGCCGGAGTCCCACGCGCCGTCGGCCGGCTTGATCGGCTCGCTGAAGGTCAGCACGAGCAGGCGCGGACCGCCGAGCCGGCATTCGGTCGCCGTTGCGCCGGTCGAGCCGGCGAAGAGGACCAGGTCGAAGTCCGCAGCGTTTGCATGGGCCCGCCTCGAGACCGCCGTCAGCAGATCGGGCGGCTGGAAATCCTCGCAGGCGTCGCCGATGCCGTCGCCGTTGGAATCCAACTGATCGGGGTTGGCGCGAGTCGGGCAGTTGTCGCATCCGGCCGGCACACCGTCGCCGTCGTCGTCGTTGCCGCCGCAGCCCAGGCCGTCGAGGGCGGCGAGCGCGTTCACCACGCCGCCGGTGGTGGTTTTGCCGCTCAACGAGGCCACCGGCCGGACGGTGGCGAGGATGCGTCCCCGCACCTGGCTGTAACTCCAGTCCGGCCGGCGGGCATAGACCAGCGCCGTGACGCCGGCCACGAGGGGCGCGGAAACCGACGTGCCGTTCCCATACTGGTAGCCGCCGCCGGCCCACGGGCCGACCACGTCCACCCCGGGCGCCCCCAGGTGCACGCTGGCCGCCCCGTAGTTGGCGAAGACGGGCAGGTTGTCCTGGTTGTCGGTGGCCGTCACCACGATCATGTTGTCCAGGCCATAGGAAGCCGGGTAGACGGGCAGCACGTCGTTGTTGTCGCCGATGAAATCAGACCCGCCGTTGCCGGACGCGACCACGTACACGTGCCCGATGCTGTTGCCCGCGTTGAGAATGGCCGTCCGCACCAGGGTATTGAACGGCCCGCCGCCGTAGCTGTTGCTCGAGACGCGGATACCCTTGGCCGCGCAGTAGTTGACCGCCCGGGCACTGTCCGAGCTGAAGCCCCCCGTGGGGCCGAGGAACCGCAGCGGCAGCAGCTTGCACCGCCAGACCACGCCGGCCGTGCCGATGCCGTTGTTGGCAACGGCCCCGATGATCCCGGAGGTGTACGTCCCGTGCCCGGTGGTATCGGTGGGGTCGTTGTCGTCGTCGTAGAAGTCCCAGCCATGCACGTCATCGACGTAGCCGTTGTCGTCGTCGTCGATCCCGTTGCCGGGGATCTCGCCTGGATTGGTCCAGAGACGGTCGGCCAGGTCCGGGTGGTTCATCTGCATCCCGGAGTCGATGACGGCGATGACGAAATTCGGGTCGCCCTGGGAGATGGCCCAGGCCTCCGGGGCGTCGACGTCGGCGTCGGGCGTGCCGGTGCGGATACCCACGACCTGCCCGGTGTTGTGCAGCGCCCACTGGACGGGAAAGTAGGGATCATTCGGCTGAGTCAGCGGGCGGACCACGCCGTCCAGCTCGGCGGATTCGACCGCGGGGTCGTTGCGAAGCGCGGCCAGGGCCTGGACCGCGTCGGCGACGTGGAGGTGTTCAATCCCACCCAGGTGTTGGAATCGCCGGATGCGCCGGGCACCGATCCGTCGGCGGGCGGTCTCACGGGCGGCTTCGCTGGAGGCTTCGCGGAACTTCACCAGGATCGAGGTGGGGTCGTACTCGAGCCGCGGGTTCTGCTCCAGCAGCCGCCGGCGGGCGGCGCGAACGGCGCGCGCGTCGGCCTGCTCGACGGCCGGTGCTTCACCCGCCGCCAGTGCGATCGCAAGAGCCGTCCATGCCAGACAGTGAAGCAGGCCCCCCTCCATCTTGCCGTCCCCAGACATGATTCGCCCGGTCAGCGGCCGGGCCGCCCATGATTTCACCCGTGTGAACGATTCTATGCCGTCCGGGTTCGGCCCGATCGAAACGCTCCCGGCGACGTCCGGTTATCCGGTCCTGGCGACCTCACCGCCCATCGACCGAACCATCCCGGCTCAACGATTGTACCGCCCCTCATCACAAAACCAGCGCGAATTCCGGGAAAGACAAGGCGGGGAAAGCGGTTCCAAACGGTTTTTTTCCGTGGCTTCAATCCACCCGGGGCTTCGCGGCGGGGGGGCGGGCCTGGCCCTCGATCTTGATCCGGGCGAAGCTGGCGTGATCGTCGAAGGAACCCAGTCCGATCAATCCCCATTCATAGGTCCGGTCCACGAGATCGAAGACCGGGGGGGCGCTTTCGTCGAAGGCATCGACGTAGACCTTGATGGTGCCCGCGTCCACGTCCCGGACCACGTCCACTTTGTGCCAGGCCTGGTCCGTCATGGTGGGCGGAGGACGGCGACCGGGCGGGACCAGAGAGGTCCGCGAATCACCGTCCACCCGGACGAAGGCATTGTGCCACTGGTCGCTCGCCCCGGAGAGGTGGGCGTAATAGAAGTGGGTGGGGTCCTGTCGTCCGAAGATGACCACCGCGTCGCGCCGGGGGACCGAGACCGGCCGATCCACCCGTACCGCGAAGGAGAGGCTGAAGGAGCGGAACTCGTACTTGTTGTACAGGGCGTATTCCTGCGGACGGCGCACGCCCGGGGTCATGGGCCGCTCCGGCGGGATGGCCATCTGGAGCATCCGCCGGTCGCCTTCGCGGGCGATCCGCCACAGGGCCGGCGTGCGCAGGGTCCAGTCGTCGCCCGGCTCGTCGAGCAGGAACTGCTCGAAGACGCTCACCCGCGCGGGCACAGACGGCTCGGCCAGGCCGGACGGCTTGAGGCATCCCGCGCCGGCGATCAGCACCGGCGTGAGAATGCGTCCTGAAACCCCGAAAACCGACCGGCGGGAAACCGTGATCGTCATCGCGCGCGTCATCATGCCTGTCACTCCTCGATCCCCAGATCGCGCTTGGTCATGAGGGCCTCGAAGGCGAAGCCGGCGGCCTCGATGTTCTCGCGGGCGCCTTCCTGGCGGTCGATGACGGCCACGATCTTCTGAACGGCCGCTCCCAGGCCGGTGATGACCCGGGCCGCCTCGAGCACCTGGCCGCCGGTGGTGGCGATGTCCTCGACCAGCAGCACCTGGTCGCCGGGCTCGATCCGGCCTTCGTACATCTTCTGCGTGCCGTAGTCTTTCCGGGCGTTGCGGATGATGACGAAGGGCAGCCCGCTGGCCATCGCCGCCGCCGCCGCCAGGGCCACCCCGCCCAGCTCCGCCCCGGCGATGCGCGTGGTCCGCGGCGTGACCCGACGGGCGAAGCGCTCGCCCAGCTCGCGCAGGATGGCCGGCTGGGACTCGAACAGATACTTGTCCAGGTAATACGTGCTCTTGCGCCCGGAGCGGAGCGTGAATTCGCCTCGAAGCAGCGCCGCTGACTTGATGGCCTCGAAAAGCTCCCGGTCGGTCATCGTTTGTTCCCTTCGTCGTTGACTCTCATGATCGGGAGGTTGAGGAGCCGGTGCGACCGGGCGACCAGGTGAGACGGGATCGAGGCGGCGCTCGTCACCTTGTCACCTTGTCGTCCGTGCCCACTCACGCTAGCCTCCCTATGCCACCGTCATCCCCGCCTTCAACATCGCCAGCGGATAGAACGTCCCGCGCCAGGTGATCCCGCCGTTGCGCAGCGTGAGGTACGTCGAGCGGGCGATGGTGAAGGCGAACAGCGCCGCGCCCATCGGCCAGAACAGCGCCACCAGGGGGTTGTAGCCCGCCTCGAGGGCCACGCCCAGCATGGTCAGGGTCAGCGAGCCGGCCATGATGGCCAGGGGAACCCGCCCCGGACCTGTGACGGCCAGGATCGGCAGGGCCACGCCGACCGCCAGCGTGAACGCGATGCCCAGCAGGGCCATGGGCAGCGAATAGCGCGTGCCGGCGAAGGCGTTCTTCTCCAGCCCGCGGATGATGCCCCCTACGCCGGTCTGCCAGCGGACGAAGACCAGGGGTTTGCCCAGCATGGCGTCCTGCCGAAAGCCGGCCTGCTTGATGACCCGCCCGAGCATCACGTCGTCGGCCACCTCCAGGCGCAGCCGGCGGTGGGTGCCGACGGCCTCATACGCCGAGCGCTTCACCAGATTGAAAGCCCCGATGCCCACCGCCGCCCGCCGCGCCCACCGGAACCGGGCCAGGGCCGCCCGCGTGAACGCGCTGAACATCAGGACGAAATAGGACATCAACACCGTCTCCCAGAACGAGCCCCGCCCGGCGTCGGGATAGAGCGTCAGATGATCCAGGCGGTTTTCGAGCATCACGTTCATCGCCCGGCGCAGCATCTCCGGGCGGAGCTTCACGTCGCCGTCGGTGAACAGCAGGTAGTCGCCGCTGGCCGACCGGGCCCCCAGCCAG
>JABRVU010000650.1:0-1644 GCA_039961895.1 Phycisphaerae bacterium
CGCGTGGGATGAACCAGCGAATGATAGACCAGATAGAAATAGGTGGACCCCGTATAGACGCCCATCAGGACGCCGGCCACGATCAGCGCGGGCATGGCCCGCCCGCCCGCGAACAGGGCCAGGGCCGCCGCCCCGCAGGCTCCGAACGCGAACACCGGCCCGCCGTGGTACATCCACCGCTTCGTCCAACCCAGCAGGAACGCGGTCAAGCCCTGAGACATGCTCAGCGCGAAGAGAACCGTCCCCAGGGCCTCGGCGGAGACCTCGTAGCGCTTGGCCGTGATCGGCAACTGGCTGCGCACCAGCGTCACCATCATGCTGCCGATGCCGCTGAAGATCCACGCCATCCAGGCCAGGTCGGGCAGGCGGTTGGCCGCGGCGGCGTTGGCGGGCGGCTCGGCGCGCGGTGATGCCGCCTCCCGGTCGGACCCCCGGACCCCCGCGGGCCGGGCATGATGCCGGAGCATCACCACGCCCGCCGCCGTCGCCGCCGAGGTCAGCGTGCAGAACGCCATGCACGCGTTCCACCCCCGGCTCCACAGGAAGCCGATGACGAACGGGCCGACGGCGTAACCGAGACTCCATGAGAAGGTGTAGAAGCCCGCCGAATGGGCCACGCCCTTGTTCTGGCCTTCGTCCACCAGTTTCATGAACAGTTGGAAAGGCACGAAGAACAGGGCGCTGCCCACGGCCGATATCCCGCTCAACAGGTAGAGAGCCGTCAGGCCGGACCAGCGGCTCAGGCCGAGGGGCGTCAGCCCGAGCAGGACGCAGGCGGCCACCAGCAGCCCGGCCACGCGCTTCGGCGTGGTCAGCGCGCCGATGGCCAGCGAGGCGATCATGTACACCACCGCCCAGGTGGCGGCCAGGCTGCCGGTGACCATGCCGGAACCTGTCAGGTCGGCGGCCTTGAGCATGCTCGCCTGCATCAGGGCGGCCAGAACCACGTCCACCGTCGTGGCCAGACCGTACACGGCGACGCGGATCAGGGGTCTTTCCCAGGGCGGGTTCACGCGGTCGGTCACGGCGGGCTGGTCTCCGGCCGGGCAGGTGATGGCATCGTCATCCCGCGGATTCTGTCACGGACCCCCGCCGGTCCGCAAGGAGATCGACCTTGCCGACGGGCGGTCGGCGGACAACAATAAGCACATGCCGGCCGTATCGGTTCAGTCCTGGGCCGTGGCGATGATGGTGGCCGCCGCCGCCGCGTATCTCGGTTGGAGCGCCTGGCGCGCCCTGGGCCGACGCCGGGCGGGTTCCTGCTGCGAACGGGGCTGTGCCCCCTTGGGTGGCGGCAGCGCGCCAACCGGGCCCGCCGGTCATCCCGCGGGTGGAACGCCCTTCATCCCTCTCGACAACCTCGCCGGTCAGGCCCGCCGCCATCGTCAGCGGCGCCACGACGCGGAGCGGGAGCCCCCCGGTGACCGCTGACGAATTCAATCGCATGATCCAGGCGGAGCTGTCGGAGTTGTCCGACCGCGGCCTGAGACGGACGTTGCGCACCATCGACTCGCCGCAGGAAGCCTATGTGACCATCAACGGCCGGCGGCTCTGTTGTCTGTGCAGCAACAACTACCTCGGCCTGGCCAACCATCCCCGCGTGCGGGCGGCGGCGGTCCGGGCCATCGACGAGTGGGGCTGGGG
>JABRVU010000651.1:0-4473 GCA_039961895.1 Phycisphaerae bacterium
GGCCCGGGTTGACGGCCGGTCGGCTCACCACGATCCGGCTCGATCGGCCAGAGCGGGGTCTCGTCATCATCACCCGCCGGGGCTTCGACCTGCGCCGCTGACGTCGGCTGCGTCGGGCGGTGAACCGGCGGCTCATCGTCCCAGATTCCGGCCTGGAAGTCGTCGTCATCCAGCAGCGAAAACCGCTCGTTTGAGGGCTCGCGGCCCGTGTCATCATCGCCTCGGGTGATGACGTTGCCGGCGGACTCGTTGAACAGTCCGGCTTCGGGTGGTGGCGGTTGTTCAGCGGGCGACGCGTCCACCGTGGCCGGTTCGACGGTCGGCTCCACCAGCGTGGTCAATTCCGCCAGGCGGGCCGCGGTGACGGTATCCGTGGCCGCCGGCTTCTTCCTGCGGGTCGCGACCGTCGTGCGGGTCTTGCGGGTTCGGGGGGTCTTCTTGTTCTTCTCTTTCGATCCGGGTTCTTGCGATTCTGGCATAAACTCCTGCTCTTTCATCCGGTAAACCGGGGGACATCCCTGTCAATCAGAGCAGCGGGACGAGGTCTTGAGCATTCGTCAACCGGTCCGCATGGGGCGGCGCGATCAGACACCGGCCGCTTCGGCGGGCTCGGCCACGGCGCCCGGGAGGGGCCGGGCCTGCCACTCGACGGCCGTTCGACGGACGCGATGAAGCGTCCGGGCCGGATCGAGGCCGAAGGCGCTCAGCCATTCCGCGAGCCGGGCCGCCCCCTCGTCCGATACGCGGCACGACCAGCGCAACACCCCACCCTCGACCGACGCATCAATCAGCATCGGGCGAAGGTCGATGGCGCGCACCAGCCGCCCCTGCTCGTCGTTTCGATCGACGAGCCACCGGTCGGCGGCCATCAGCCGCCCGACCGCGCTTCGGACCGACGCGATCTCTTCTTCAGGCAGGGCCGCTTCGTAACCGACCGATTCGGGATGCAGCTTGCCGCCGGAGGGCAGATCGAAAGCCTCGAGGAGCGTCAAACCGCCGGGCATCTGCTCGCGCAGCCGCCCGAGCACCTCGGAGGCGCCCAGCGGCTCGCGCAGCTCGACCACCAGCATGTCCGCCGACGTGGCCACGCCCACCGGGCGCGGCAACGGCAGCGACATCCTGACGCGCGGGTTGAAGCCTTCGGAGTATTTCACCGGCAATCGGGCCCGCGACAGCGCCCGCTCGAACAACCGCATCGTGTCATGATGCGAGATGAAGCGCAGGTCGCCCTCGACGCGGAAGCGAATCGCCACCTTGTACCGCAACTCTGGTATGTGTCCCTTCAGATGACCTAAGGATATCCGTTTGCCGCCCGCGCAACGCACGCGGCGGCCGATGCTCGTTTCAGCGGGCGCCCGGCCGCGGGTGCTCGCACCCGGAGCCGCGCCCGACTCCCCTCACAACGACTCCGGAGCGAGTTTGCGGGTCTCGTCGCGGAGCAGATTGCTGACCTGTCGATCGGTTTCGAAGGACAGGGCTTTCCTGGCCACCTTGGCCGCGTGGGCCGCGGTGGTCGACCGGATGATCTTCTTGATCTCCGGTATGTCGCCGGGGGCCATCGAAAACACCTTCAAGCCGATGCCCAGCAACAGGAGCGTGTACATCGGCTCGCCGGCCATTTCGCCGCACAGGCTGCACATCCGTTCGGCCTGGGCGGCGTGGCGGATGATGTCCCGCAGCATCCTCAACACCGACGGATGCGAGGCGGTATACAACGAGGCCACCCGTTCGTTGCCGCGGTCCACCGCCAAGGTGTACTGAATCAGGTCGTTGGTCCCGATGCTGATGAAATCGGCTTCCCGCATCAGCTCCCGGATCTGGATGGCGGCGGCCGGGGTCTCCACCATTATACCGACCGGGATGTCCCGTCTAAAGGGGATGCCGGCTTCTTCGAGGTCCTCCATCGCGTCGCCCAAGGCCATCTTGGCCTGCCGAAGCTCCATGACACTGGTAATCAGCGGAAACATCAACCTCACGTCGCCGAACGCCGAGGCCCGCAGGATGGCCCGAAGCTGAACCTTGAAGGACTCCAGGTTTTGCAGGCAATAGCGGATCGAGCGAAGCCCCAGGAAGGGGTTCTGCTCGGGGTCGCGGGCCTGCGACTGGGTGTACTTGTCCGCGCCTAAGTCGAGCGTACGAATGGTGATAGGTCTGTTTTTGAACGCCTTGACCACCTGGCTGTAGGCGGCGAAGTGCTCTTCTTCGGTCGGTTCGGCCTCGCTGCGGAGATAGAGAAACTCGGTGCGGTAGAGCCCGATGCCCTCGGCTCCTTTTTCGATGCTGTTCTGGACCTCGTAGGGGAACTCGATATTGCTGAGCAGTGTGACCCGAAGCCCGTCCTTGGTGACGGCCGGCTTGTCGCGCAGCTCGATGAGCTCGATGGCGACGGCGGCCATCCGCCGGGCCTCGGCCTCGTATTCGGCCAGGGTCTCGGGGTCCGGCCGGATGATCACCAGCCCCTTGGTCCCGTCGAGGATGACCGTCTCGCCGTTCGAGACCGCCGTCGAGATGTCCTTGAGGCCCATCACCGCCGGAATGCCCATCGAACGAACCACGATGGCGGTATGCGACGTCAAGCCCCCCACGTCCATGGCCACGCCGCGCACCGGCGTCTGGGCCAGGTTGGCGCTCTGCGAGGGGGCCAGGTCGTGGGCCACGATGATCGCCGGCGTCTCCAGCCGGGTCAGTTCGCCGAGCCCCTCCCCGCACAGGTGGCGCAGCAGCCGGCGCTCGATGTCGCGCACGTCGCGGAACCGCTCGCGCAGAAGCTGGTCCTTCATGTTCAGGAACCGCCGCTGGTAGCCGCGGAGCGTCTCGCGGACGGCGTAGGCGGCGCTGTAGGTGCGCTGGGTGATAAGGGCGGCGATCTGCTCGCGGAGGCGGTTCTGGGTGAGCACCCCGTAATGAAAATCGAAGATGGCGGCGACGTCCCGGCCGAGCTGGGTGGCCGTCGTCTCGCGGATGGCGTTGACTTCCGCCAGCGAGGCCTCGAAGGCCTTCTCCAGGGCGCTCAATTCCGCCGGCACGCGCTGCGGATCGACAACCTTGTCGGCGATGCGGTAGTCCTCCGCGTCCAGCACGAGGGCGGGGTGGATGGCCACCCCGGGCGAAACGGCGATACCGCGCTTGATTTCCATGACCGTCTTGAGAGATCCATTACTCACCACGCAGACACGGCGGCACAAAGAGCGATGCTTCCCGTGCGCCCTCCAACCCGGTTTTCAGGGTTTGTGGACGCACTCGGGGCTGAATTCTCCGCGCCCGCGTGTCTGGGTCGTGAAACACACTACATTTCGCCGAAGCCATCGGCGACCAGCCGGGTCAGGGCCTCCAGGGCTCCTTCGGCGTCGGGGCCGTCGGCGTGAAGTTCCAGCACCGTGCCCTGGGTGGCCTCGAGCAGCATCATCTCCATGGGGTTCTTGCCGTCCACGCTCTTGCCGCCTTTTTGAACCAGGATACTGGACTGGAACCGGCCGGCGATGTCCACGAACTTCATGACCGGGCGCGCGTGCAAACCCTGAGGATTCGGAATGGTCACGTTGCGTACCAGGGCCGGCAAGGAGTCTCTCGTCCGATAAAAACGTGAAGCCTTGATATCCATGCACTTGCGGAGGGCGCGACGCCGCTTCCGGTCAGCTCCCGGGGAATTCATCGGCCTCCTTGATGATCTCAATGATTTCCTGCTTGCCGGCGGCTTGCCGCAGGAATCGGCGGAAATTGTCGCGCTGGAGATGCCGGAAAATGTTCTCCATCGAGGCCAGGTGCTGATCGGCGTTGTCCGGCGGACTCAGGAGCAGGACCACGAGGTAGACCGGGGCCCGGTCCAGGGCGGCGAAATCGACGCCGGTACTGGAGCGGCCGATGGTCGCGGCGATCCGCTTGACCGCCGGATGCTTCACGTGGGGGACGGCCACCCCCTTGCCGAAGCCCGTGCTGCCCTGGTTCTCCCGGAAGATGACGGCCTTGCTGATGGCGGCGGCGTCTTCCTCGCTGAGCCCCAGAGCCTTGGCCAGCGACGAAACGATCTCCCGGATCACGCCGTTGCGGTCGGTCGAGGTCAGCTCGGGCACGATCGCATCGGCCACTATCAATTCCGACAACCTCATGGTTTCACACCTTCCTGTCTTCCGGGGACCCGGCGCGGTAGAGGGCCGATCAGGGCCGTTCCCGCGGGCGAGCGGATCCGTCGTGCTTGCCTTGCCGACGGCAGCCGGCGTCGCGGTCTTGCGGCCGCCTACTCCCCCGTTCCGGCTCGACTTGGCGAAGCGTGGCATCCCGCGCGAGGCCGGGCGCTGAATGTACGGCTTTTATCCCTCAGCGTCAACCCTTTGCAAACGCGCGGCTTGAAGCCTAAGATGCCCGGTCATGTACCAGGTTTACAGTCAACAGCGGCCCGGCCGGCCCCGCTGGGCGTTGGGCTCCAGCGCCATCCTGCTGCTGATGACCGTCGGCCTGGCTTATGCCCTCGTCGAA
>JABRVU010000652.1:0-2094 GCA_039961895.1 Phycisphaerae bacterium
TCAGGCCCTCGAGGACCTTGCGGTAGCCGCTCTCGACCAGGGTCTGGTAGGTGAACTCTCCGGCCGCCCGGCGGATGTCGTGGATGGTGCGGGTGGTCATGAGGGCGTCGCGGAGCTGGTCGTTGAAGTGGAGCAGTTCGAAGATGGCCGCCCGGCCCCAGTAGCCCACCCCCAGGCACCGGCGGCAGCCGACCTGCGTATAAAGATGGTCGACGGCCTTGTTTTCCATCTTCATGGCGATGAGCTGGCTGGGCCGGGGCCGGTAGGGCCGCTTGCAGTGCGGGCAGAGCACGCGCACCAGCCGCTGGGCCAGGCAGATCGAGACCGAGTTGGCGATCATGTAGGGCTCCACGCCCAGGTCCAGCAGCCGGAACACCGACCCGATCGAATCGCGGGCGTGCAGGGTGGTGAAGACCAGGTGCCCGGTCATGGCCGCCTGCAATGCGGTCTTGGCCGTCTCGTGGTCGCGGATCTCGCCCACCAGGATCACGTCCGGGTCCTGGCGCAGAACGGACTTGAGAATGTCGTGGAAGTCGCGGCCCTTCTTGGCCTCCACCTGGATCTGGGTGATGCCGTCCATGTGGTATTCGATGGGGTCCTCGATGGTCACCACGTTGCGGGTGTGCCAGTCCAGGGCCTTGATGCAGGTGTAGAGGGTGGTGGTCTTGCCGCTGCCGGTCGGGCCGCTGACGATGATCATGCCGGCGTCGAGGTGGCAGACGCCGCGGATCTGCTTGAGCATCATGGGGGTCAGCCCCAGGTCGCCCAGGTGGGCGGGCAGGACGGCGGTGTCGAGCACGCGCAGGACGAGCTTCTCACCGAAGTGGGTGGGGGTGAAGGAGACGCGGACGTCGACGTGCCGACCGACCTGGACGGAGAAGCTGCCGTCCTGGATGTTCTTGCGCCCGGCGATGTCCAGTTCGGAGAGGGCCTTGACCACGCCCAGGACGCCCCGCCCGACGGCCTCCGGCAGGATCACCACCGGCAGCATCTTGCCGTCCACGCGGAAGCGGACCTGATAGCCCTCCCGGATGGGGTCGAAATGCAGGTCGGTGGCCCGGGTGCGGAAGGCGCCGTAATAGAGCAGGCGCAGGGTTCGGACGGCCTCGCTGGCGGTGTCGCCGCGGGCGGCGGTGTGGACCGGCTTGCCGTGGCAGTCCACCAGGGTGACGGCCTCGATGGGGAAACCGGGATCGGTGCCGGCGGTTCGCAGGCTGTTCAAATCCCTGCGGGCGTTGGCCAGCAGGCGTTCGGGCGTCAGCGGTTCCTCATCGGCCGGGGCCTCGGCGATGACCAGCGGTTCTTCGACGATCTCGGCCACCGGGACGGACTCCTCCTCGACGACGGTCTCGGCCGGGTCGGCCGGCTGGGCCACCGGCAGCGACTCCTCGAAGACCCGCAGCGTGGTCTTGCCGATCGAGAACGCCTCCCCGAAGGCCACGAACGTCTCCCGGATGCGCCGGCCCCTGACCCGGGTGCCGTTGCGCGAATCGAGGTCGCGAAGGGTGTAACCGCCCGTGGCCGGCTCCAGCACGCAGTGGTGGCGGCTGGAACGCTCATCCTTGATAATGACATCGTTATCGCTTTGTCGTCCGAGGGTGATCCGCCCGGAGGGCAGGTCGATGGTCCGCGAACCCTCGGGCGTCACGATCTGGAGCGTGGGCATGGGAGGAACTCACCGCATCCCGGCGGGCGCGACCGCGAGGCGACGGACCCGACGCCGGGGCCCAGCCCAGGCTGCGGCGATAAACGCTACGGCTGGGACGCCGCCGGCCGGGTCGCCACCGGCTGAAAGTCGAGGGCCATCCTCAGCCCGCGGACGTCCAGCCGGGCCGAGGCTTCCTGGTCCGGCGCGGAAGTCGCCTCCACTTTTCCATAAAGAATGATATCGCAGGTCTGGTGGGGTTCCAAGGTGAAGGCCAGCCGGCGCTGATGAGTCTCCGAGGCGCTGCCGGCGGATTCATCGCTGCTCGCGGCGATCAGGGCCGAACGGGCCAGGACCCGGCGGCGCCCGTCCAGAGCCAGAAGCTGCAAGGTCAGTTGGGCATGGGTTCTGGCGCCGGGCGAGGGGGCCTGTCGTCTGGCCGTCCAGAT
>JABRVU010000653.1:0-6634 GCA_039961895.1 Phycisphaerae bacterium
GTGGCCACCAGGGCTCGGAACCACCCACGCCAGGATATCGTCGCAATCACCGTTGCAGACCACCTTTCCTCGTGCCGGTATCAAGACGCAGTTCACCGGCCCGCCGGGGCGGCGGGCCCACGGTCAGGGCCGCTGGGCCCTGCCGGCGATGTAACTCTAACCGGACCACGTGACGGGGGCAACCTGGCCGGACAGGCCCGGGCACAGGGGCTGTGACACGATCATGAGGGGCGGTCAAGGGAACAACCCGGCATTCGGTACCGGCCGAACGCCTCAGTCGCAGCGCGGAGGCGGGCGCTCTGCACCGGCGACGGGATCGCCGCGGGGCATGGCCACACACCGTACTCCGGGCGGCCATGTGGAGGGCACATGTCCGTATTGGCAGCCCGCCTGCGGCAAGACCGGCATCCGAGCCGCGCTCACGGAGGTCTATCAAATATCGGCCGCGCCTGCGGCTTGGGCGGCGCCCTTTTGGCGGATCGGGCGTCCGGAGATACTACCGGCCTGGAGGCCATTCCGGAACCCCGGCGATTGACCGGCCGGGGGTCGGTCCCAGAGGGGTTTGGCGAGGCGCCGTTCACCACGGGCTCAACGCCGCCCGCCGGGATGGCGATGGATGCGCCGCCTGGCCGGCGAAAGCACGGGAGTCGTCCCATGAATCGAGGATTGCAGTCGGCGTCGGCAGTGAGTTGCCTGATGCTGGTTTCGTGCGCGGCCTCACCGACGCATTCGGTGGACGTGGCCGTCTACGGCGGGACGGCCAGCGGCGTGGTCGCGGCGGTTCAGGCCGCCCGCATGGGCAAGACCACGGCCATCATCGAGCCCACCGGGCACTTGGGCGGCATGACCACCGGCGGACTGGGAGCCACCGACATCGGCAACAAGGACGCCATCGGCGGCATCGCCCGCGCGTTCTACCGGAGCGTGGGGAAGCACTACGGCCAGGACGAAAGCTGGACCTTCGAGCCGCACGTGGCCGAGGCCGTCATCAACGACATGGCCCGCGAGGCCGGCGCGATCGTGCTGCTCGACCGGCGGCTCAAGCGGGTAAGGATGAACGGCCGGCGGATCGTCTCCCTGGCCACCGACGCCGGCGAGACCATCGCCGCCAAGGTCTTCATCGACGCCAGCTACGAGGGCGACCTGATGGCCGCCGCCGGCGTATCCTACACCGTCGGGCGCGAGGGCAACGCCCGCTACGGCGAGACCCTCAACGGAGTGCAGCTCGGGCAGAAGACCCACCAGTTCGAGGTGGCCGTCGATCCCTACGTCCGGCCGGGCGACCCCTCCAGCGGGCTGCTGCCGCGCATCCAGCCGGGCGGACCCGGCGAGCACGGCCAGGCCGACCACCGCGTGCAGGCCTACTGCTTCCGCATGTGCCTCACGCAACGGCCCGACATCCGCGTCCCCTTTCCCAAGCCCGACGACTACGACCCGGCCCAGTACGAGCTGCTGGCCCGCTATCTTCAGGCCGCCGAAGCGGCCGGCAGGAACGTCGCCCTCATGCACCACCGCATGATGCCCAACGGCAAGACCGACACCAACAACAACGGCGGCTTCTCCACCGACAACATCGGCATGAACTACGACTATCCCGACGGCGACTGGGAGACCCGCCGGCGCATCATCCGCGAGCACGAATCCTATCAGAAGGGCCTGATGTGGTGCCTGGCCAACGACCCGCGCATCCCGGAACGGGTGCGAAAGGAAGTGGGCGCCTGGGGCCTGTGCAAGGATGAGTTCATCGACAACGGCCACTGGCCGCACCAGCTCTACATCCGCGAGGCCCGGCGGATGGTCTCCGACCTGGTGATGACCGAGCACCATTGCCGATACGCCCAGGTGGTGGACGACCCCGTCGGGCTGGGGGCCTACAACATGGATTCGCACAACTGCCAGCGCTACGCCCGGGAGGGCCGGGCCCTCAACGAAGGCGACGTGCAGGTCGGCGTGGCGGCGCCCTACGGCATTTCGTACCGCAGCATCGTGCCCCAGCGCGGGCAGTGCGCCAACCTGCTGGTGCCGGTGTGCGTGTCGGCGTCGCACATCGCCTACGGGTCGGTGCGCATGGAGCCGGTGTTCATGATCCTGGGCCAATCGGCGGCGACCGCGGGGGTCCTGGCCATCGACGGCGGTCTGGCCGTGCAGGACGTGCCTTATGCCGGGCTCCGCGAGCGGCTGCTGGCCGACGGGCAGGTGCTCGTCTGGTCGGGGCCGCTGCGCCGGCCCGCCGCCGGGGTCAAACCTTCGCCCGGCATGGTCGATGACGCCGAGGCGAAGCTGACGGGCGCGTGGGAGCGCTCGGCCTCCATCGGGGGCTTTATCGGCGAGGGCTACCTGCACGACAACAACGCCGACAAGGGCGCGAAAAGCGTCCGCTTTCCACTGAACGTCGAGCGCGGGGGCGCGTATCGCGTCTGCCTGCTCAACGTGCCGCACGGCAACCGGGCGACGCAGGTGCCCGTGACCATCCGCCATGCCGACGGCGAGACGACCGTTACCGTCAATCAGCGCACCGGCCGGAGCATCGAACTCGGGCGTTTCCGCTTCGACGCCGGCCGGGAGGCCTGGATCGATATCTCCAACCGCCGGACCGAAGGACACGTCATCGCCGATGCGGTGCAACTCATCCCGGTTGAGTGACTCGACCGCACGGCGTCGCCGGCCGCGAGCCGGGGCCGGATCCGAAAAAAGCACGCGGCTGCAAGGCCGATCCGCCGGGCGGACATCCCTTTCTGTAAAGACTCTCATGGCCGGATGCCGACCTTCACACCACAGCAAGGGAGGAGAAGTATGTTTTCGTCGATTTCGCGCGCCCGCAAGTTCGCAAGCACCGGCTGGAAACGGGAGCGACCGATCCGCGCCGGTCTCATCCCGACCCTGGTGGCGGCGGCCAGCGGCTGGCAGGCTGGATCGGTTCTGGCGGCGTTTCCACAACTCAAGCTCGAGCCCGTGTCAGTCGGCGAGCTGTCCACGCCCATTGGCATGGCTACCGCCAACGACGGCTCGAATCGCCTGTTCATCACCGATCAGCGCGGCAGGATTCAGATCATTCAGAATGGCTCCCTCCTGCCCACGCCGTTCCTCGACCTGGGGCCCAAGCTGGTGCCTCAACGGACCAGCGGCGGAAACCTGTCGTTCGATGAGCGCGGTCTGCTGGGATTGGCCTTCCACCCCGATTATTCAAAGCCGGGCGCGCCCGGGGAGGGCAAGTTCTACGCCTTCTACAGTGCCATCAGCCCCAACGCCCCCGGTCCATCCACCAACCCCGTGAATTGCCGGAGCGTCATTTCCGAGTTCCGGGTGATGCCCGGCAACCCCAACCTGGCCGATCCCGGCTACGAGCGCGTGTTGCTGAGCTTCGACAAGCCGCAGTTCAACCACAACGGCGGGCAGCTGGCGTTCGGGCCCGACCGGCTGCTGTACCTGTCCACCGGCGACGGCGGCGGCTCCAACGACAACGACCCCGGCCATACCGGCGGGGCGAGCAACAAGCCGGCCAACGCCCTGGGCAATTCGCAGGACCGCACCAACCTCATGGGCAAGATCCTGCGCATCGACCCGCTGGGCAGCAACGCGCCCGGCGGGCAGTACGGCATTCCGGCGGATAACCCCTTCGTGGGCGCCGGCGGCGGCATCCGCGAGGAAATCTACGCTTACGGGCTGCGCAATCCCTGGCGCTTTTCGTTCGACGACGGCCCCGGCGGCACCAACCGCCTCTTCGTCGCCGACGTGGGCCAGAACTTCTACGAGGAGATCAACATCGTGGAGAAGGGCGGCAACTACGGCTGGCGGAACCGCGAGGGGTTCCACAGCTTCGCGCCCTCGGCCCCGGGCACCGGGCCGTTCCTCGACCCCATCGCCGAGTATTCCCATCCCAACGCCCCCGACGGCGTGAAGATCGGCCTCTCCACCACCGGCGGTTTCGTCTATCGCGGCAGCGCCATCCCGGCCTTGAAGGGCAAGTACGTCTTCGGCGACTGGAGCACCGATTTCGCCGCCGCCAACGGGCACATCCTGGGCCTCGAGGAGACCGGCTCCGGTTGGACGTTGAGCATCCTGGACGTCGAGGGCGGAAACCCGATCAAATACTTCATCAACTCGTTCGGCGAGGACGAGCACGGCGAGCTGTACGTCCTGGCCAACCTGTTGAACCGGCCGGACCCGGCCTTCAACGGCGTGATCTTCAAGATCGTGCCCGAACCGGCCACCCTGTGCGGGCTCCTCGCCCTCGGCGCCGGCGCCTGCTTCCGCCGATCTCGCCGCCGGGGGGCCTGAAGCGCGGAGTGGACCGTGCAAACCCTGGCGCGGCTTGCCCGTGGGGGAGACGCGATCCACGCGCCACGGGCGGGCCGTGCCGCTCTAAGTACATCCTGAAACCCCGAACCCGACCGGCTGGAAGCCGGTCCCACACGGGGATGCATGCTTTGGACGGCCGGCGATGACTGGGAGTCCGGCAAGAAGCGAGAGGACGATGAAACGATACCATGGGGTGATGGCGGCGGCGCTGGTGGTCGCGGCGCCGGCCGTCGCGCGGGCGGCGACCTTGGGCTTCATCGAGACCTTCGCCTCTCCCGGCGTGGGCGACTGGGGCAGCAGCACCGGAGGCGGCCCCACCAACCCCGGAACCGGCGGCCTCGATGGGGTGAACGACGGCTATCTGCTGATCGCCAGCTCCTTCGCCGCCAACTTCGGCGTCCGCGGCACCGGTCCTGAATACGTCGGCGACTGGTCCTCGGCGGGCATCACCGAGGTGACCCTGTGGCTCAATGACGTCGGAACGGATGAGGACTTCGAGATCCACTTCCTCATCTCCGACGGTTTTCTGACCACGACCTGGCAGTACCTGGAGGGTTTTCACCCGCCCCACGACTGCTGGAAGCAGTTTCGGGTGGACATGACCGACGCCTCGAAGTGGGTGCGCACCCGCGGCGACAGCTCGTTTCAGGACGTGCTTCGCAACGTGGACCGCGTGACGATCCGGCACGACCTCGCGCCGTACGTCGAGAACCCCAACCCCATCCGCGGCAGCCTGGGGATCGACCATCTCACGCTGGGGCCGGTGTTGCCGGCCTGTCAGGCGCCGTTCGCCGACGTGGACGACGACGGAGACGTGGATCAGGCCGATTTCGGCGTCTTCCAGGCGTGTCTGAGCGACCCGTGCGGGCGGGCGCGGGCCGAGTGCGCCTGCTTCGATCGCAACCGCGACGGCGTGGTGAACGCGAGCGACTACGAGGTCTTCTCGAAGTGCGTGAGCGGGCCGATGATCGCGGCCGACCCGGCCTGCGGCGATTGAGTCCGCCATGCCGGACGGCTGCTCTTGGGGCGGCGGATGAGCGCGGCACGGCCGGGCGCTATCGGCACGGCGCGTAGCGGGCGATGATCGCTTCGGCGGTCTTGAGCCCGTCGATGGCCGCGCTGATGATGCCGCCGGCGTAGCCGGCGCCTTCTCCGACCGGATAGAGGTTGCGGGTGGCGATCGCCTCCCGTGTCACGGCGTCGCGGGTCATGCGCACCGGACCGCTGGCCCGCGTCTCCGGGGCGGTGATCAGCCCCTCGGGGCCGCCGAAGCCCGGCAGCCGGCGGTCGAGCTGGGCGATGCCCGCGGCCATGGCCCGGGCCAGATAGTCCGGCAATAACTGGCGCAGGTCGGCCCACCTTGCCCCGAGCGGATAGCTCGTGCGGACCTCGCCGTCCGAGGATCGGCCGGCCAGAAAATCGCAGGCCCGCTGGGCCGGAACCTGGTACGTTTCACCGGTCAGCTTGAACGCCGCCCGCTCGAGCTGTTCCTGGTAGTCCAGACCGGCCAGCGGGTCTTGCGTGGCCTCCGGGCAGACGGCCCGCGGGTCGAGCGTGACCACCAACCCGGCGTTGGCCAGGGGTCCGACGCGCTTCGACCGGCTGGCCCCGTTGGTGGCGATCTCGCCGGGCGATTCGTGCGTGGGCAGGATCACGCCGCCGGGGCACATGCAGAAGCTGAACACGTCGCCGTGCTCTCCGCCGGCGCCGCGGGCCACCAGCGCATAATCGGCCGGCGGCAGGCGCACATGCCCGCAGGCCCGGCCGTACTGCCAGCGGTTGACCAGTTCCTGGGGATGTTCGATGCGGACGCCGAGCTGGAACGGCTTGGTCTCGAACGCCACCCCGCGGCGGGCCAGCATGCGCAGGGTGTCGCGGGCCGAGTGACCGACGGCCAGCAGCACCGGTCCGCAGGCCAGGCGCTGCCCGTTGACCTGCACGGCCCGCAGCGTGCCGGTCTCGATCTCCACGTCCTCGAGCCGGGCGGCGAAGCGCACATGTCCGCCCAGCGACTCGATGCGCTGCCGGATGCGCCGGCAGATGCCCGGAAGCTTGTCCGAACCGATGTGCGGCTTGCCGTCGATCAGCACGTCGGGGTCGGCCCCGTGCCGGTAGAAGACCTCCAGCACCGACCGCACCCGGGGGTCGCGCACGCGGGTGTAGAGCTTGCCGTCGGAGTAGGCCCCGGCCCCGCCCTCGCCGAACAGCAGGTTGGACTCGGGGTGGAAGACGCGGCGCCGGTAAAAATCCACCATAATATCACGATGGCGGGTGGAGACGTCCCGGCCGCGCTCCAGGATGACCGGCCGGTAGCCGTATTCGGCCAGCAGGTAGC
>JABRVU010000654.1:0-3611 GCA_039961895.1 Phycisphaerae bacterium
GGCGGATACCAGCTTGCCCTCGCCGTGGGCGATGGGCAGGGCCATGATCCGCTCGTCGGGCAGGAAGGCGTTGGGCCGGCCCGACGACTTCACGTGAACCCACCGCCCCTCGAACCTGGCCGAGTCGTTGTGGGCCAACGTGACGGCCTGCCTGGACGCGGCGCCGGCGGCGTCTGGGCCGCCCCGCGAGGTTCCCGGGTTCTCCGGGTCCAGCGGCGCGCAACCATTCGACGCGAAACCCGGGAGCAGCCCGGATTTGACCAGGACCTGGAAACCGTTACAGATGCCCAGCACGAGCCGGCCTTTCTCGACGAAGCGCCTCAGCGGCTCGGCCAGGTGGTGGACGATCTGCATGGCCAGAATTTTGCCGGCCGCGATGTCGTCGCCGTAGCTGAATCCGCCGGGGATGGTTAGAATCGCGTAATCGTCGAGCAAGGACGGCGAGTCCATCAACTCGCGGACGTGAACGCGCTCCGGAGCCGCTCCCGCCTGCTGCCAGGCGAAGACGGTTTCCTGGTCGCAGTTGGTGCCGGCCGTCCGCAGGACCATGACTTTCGGTCGAGACATACCGGCGGAGTTTAGGGCTCGCCGGGCGGGACTGCAACGACGAGGAGTGAAGCGCGGTGAGATCTGAGTCGAGCCGTTGGGTGGTGTGGGTGCTGGCCTTGGCGACCTGCCTGGGCGGCGCCTGGGCCAGTCTGGACCTGACCGTGAACCACGGCCGGCTGCCCGGCCGGACCCGAGCCCAGACCTCACCGGCCACGCAGCCGGCGTCCGCGCCCGCGGCTCAGAACGCCGAAGCCGCCGTCGGAGCCTCGGCGGGAACCGCCCGTCGTTCCAGGAGCCTGCTCAGCCAGGCCTGCGAGGCGATCGCATGGAGCGATTGCGAGGAAGCCTCCGAGAGCCCCTGGGCCTGGTTCCCGTTCGGGGTGACCAACGGGCCGCGCATCCGCACGGCGGCGCTGGGGCTGTTCTTCTTCACGGCCATGATCTGCTGGCTGGTGATGGTGGGCTGGCCCTCGCCGTCGCGGGCCTGGGTGCAGATCATCCCGCTCATGGCCGCCGGCTCCGGGCTGGGGATGAGCATCCTGCTCGAATACGTGATGTGGACCCGGCTGAGCAAGCCGTGTTTGCTGTGTCTGCTCACGCACGTGGCCAGCCTGCTGCTGTTCGTGTTCATGGTGCTGTTGTGGCCTCGGCGGCCCCGACCGGTCGTCGAGCCGGTGATGAGCGCTGCCGGCCCCGGCCGGGCGCTGCCGGCCCCGGCCGTTCCCGAAGAGGCGGCGCCCTGGCCGGCCAACTGGACGCTGGCGGTCACGCCCCTGGTGGTCCTGTTCTTTCCGGTCATGCTGCTGCTGGCGGCCAGTGCCGCCGGCGGAACGTCATCGACGGTGGGGACCGGGGGTGGAACGGCGAACCTGGCCAAGGTCCAGGAGATGAGGGCCGCCTTCGAGCGGCGGTTGTCGCGCTACGAGGGCGACGCCGGGCACGCCTACACGGCCTGGAGCCAGGCCGCCCGGCTGAACATCGCCACGCAAGGCCGCCCGGCCAAGGGACCGCCCGACGCCCGTCATACCGTCGTCATCTTCAGCGACTTCGAGTGCCCGCGCTGCCAGGATTATGAAGTTCTCTTCCATCAGCAGATCGTTCCGCTGTTGAACGATCCGGCGTTCGGCGGCACGCGCATCGTCTTCAAGCAATGGCCGATCTGCACCGACTGCAATCCGCACGCGGTGGTGAACCTGCACCCGGCGGCGTGCGAGGCCGCCAGGGCCGCCGAGGCGGCCTTTGCCCTGGGCGGGGACGCGGCCTTCTGGAAGATGCATGATCTGCTCTTCGAGCGGCAGGCCGAATGGAAGGAAGACCGCAACTTCACCCGACTGGCCGCCGGAATCGGCCTGGACGCCGGGGCCTTCGAGCAGGCCAGGCGCTCCGAACAGGTCCGCGAGCGCGTGAAAGCCGACGTCCTCGAGGGCGAGGCCCTGGGCAAGGAGCTGGTCTCCGAAGGCAAACTCGGCCCCGAGGAGCGCGACGCCCTGAAGGTCAACAGCACGCCCGCCGTCTACCTGGACGGCAAGCGCATGGTCCTGCCGCATCACCCCGAGGCCTGGCGGCGGGCGCTGGCCTGGGGAGAGCTGTCGGCCTACGTCGCCGGCCTCGAACGGCAGCTCAAGGACAGGGACGAAACCGTCAGGAAGCGCGACGAAACCATCCAGCAGTATGCCAAGTACCACCAGAAGTACACGGCCCGCTACGAGTCGCGCTGGGAACACACCTATCTCGACTGGCAATATACGCGGCCGGTGACCATTCCCATCGAGCGCCGGCCGACCCGCGGACCGGAGGGTGCCCGGCACACCATCGTGCTGTTCAGCGATTTCGAGTGTCCGGGCTGCAAGCAGTTCGAGGCCTGGCTGGCGCGTTCGATCCTGCCGACGGGACAGAGCCCCACGGTGGGGGGCATTCGCCTGGTCTTCAAGCAGTGGCCGATCTGCACGGACTGCAATCCCCACGCCACGAGCAATCTTCATCCGGTGGCCTGCCAGGCGGCCCTGGCCGCCGAGGCCGCCTTCCAGATCGGCGGCCACGAGGCCTTCTGGCGGATGCACGACCTGCTCTTCGCCCGGCAGGACGAATGGAAGAAGACGCGGAACTTCGGCGCCCTGGCCCAGATGATCGGCCTCAATGAGAGCGATTTCGTGACCGCCATGAACAACCCGGCCACGCTGGCGGCGGTCCAGGCCGACGTCGAGGACGGCTTCAACCTGGGCAAGGACCTGGTGACGGCCGGCACGATCACCGAGGACCAGCGCGACTTCATCAAGGTCGAAAGCACGCCCGCGATCTTCGTGGACGGCAAGCGGCTCTGGACGCCGACCCACGTGAAGACGTGGAATCAGATTTTGGGTTACGTCCCGCGGTCCCGGGCCGCGACGCAGCCGGCCACCGGCGCCCCCGCGCAGTAGGAACGGCCGGCCGCGGACCCGCCGGCGCGGGACGGCTTCCACCTGGCACCGGTTTTCCACCGGCATCGTCCAGCGGCTGAAAACCGGCGCCGCCTCCGGGGCCTTTCCGCGAGTCGCTCAAGGGCATAGGATTCGCTTGGAGCCGCATCCATGAACAACACCAAACCAGGACAAGTCGCCGTCGCCCTGGCCATTCTGCTGTCGCTGGCCGGGGCCTTCATCAGCGCGCTGCTGGTGGGCGAGCACGTCAGGATGGCGGCCGGCGGCGAGGGCTGGTCGAGATGGGCGAATCTGCTGTCCTGTCCGGGCGGCGGCGCGTGGAGCTGCGAAGAAGCCCTCAAGAGCGATTGGGCCTACTTCCCCTTCGGCAGGGACCGCGCCGGATGGCGAATCCCCACCGCCCTGCTGGGGCTCTTCTTCTTTCTGGCCGCCGCGGCCTGGTTCCTCATCGTCGGCCGGCCCAGCAGCTCCCGTCGCCAGTATCACTGGTTCGCGGTGCTGTTCACGATGGGCGGCGCGGCTTTTGCCGGCTACCTCGACTACGTCATGTGGAAGAAAATGCCCGCCACCGCTCTGGCCGCCTTCCGCGAAACGGGGGCCGGCGCTGCCTCGGGCAGTTCGACGACGATCTGTCCCTTCTGCCTG
>JABRVU010000655.1:0-9501 GCA_039961895.1 Phycisphaerae bacterium
CCTACCGCGTCCGCGGCCACCTGGTCCAGCCGCTCCTGAAGGACCACCTCGCGGTGGATGGTCGGGGCGGCGGCCCGGTCGCCGTCGAGGGCGTCAAAGAGGCCGCGGGGCTTGAACCCCGGCACGGGCGATCCGGCCGGCAGACGCCCCTCCGCATCGGCCAGCGAATCGAAGTAGCGCCGCCACTCGGGCGGAACCGACAGAGCATCACGAAGGTACGCGTCCAGCAGGCCCTCGACGAAGGCCAGGTTCGATGCATTCGGTACAGCGGGCCGCTCAGGCATAAAACCACACCCGGGTGAGTCGGCGGCGCGGGCGGACGCCCCGCCGAGCCGTCACCTGACTTATGATGAATGGCAGGCTAATCGCTGGCCGGGCCGAGGCCCGATCCTACGGAGGCGGAGGGATTCGAACCCCCGGGACCCTTTCGAGCCCAACGGTTTTCAAAACCGTCCCCTTCAGCCGCTCGGGCACGCCTCCCGCACCGGTTCCCGGCCTGATTCTATCAGGGTCCGGGCCTCATGGGAAAGAGAAGCTTCACCGAGGCAGTCATCGGGGTACGCGACACACGCGGGGAGCAAGGCATGGTGCGTCTGAACGTGCACTTGGACGGAGGGGTGCAAGTCCGCCCGGGGCAGGCACACTCCGGCCTGTCACGGAAGGTTACGGCGCCGCCGTGAGAAGGGGTCGAGAGCAACCGGAGGCGAATCATCGGTCCGTAGGATGACGAACGCGATTCGGCCGGGCCGCCTGTTTCTCACTTCTCACTTGCCCCAGCCTTGCGGAATGCAACGCTGGGGAAAACGGTCGGCTTGAGGGGGTTACTTCGGCAGGGCGAACGCGAAGTAGGCGTCGCCGGAGCGGGTGCGGAGCTTGCCGCCGCCGCCGGCGGCGATGGCCACGAACTGCCGGCCGTTGACCTGGTAGGTGCAGGGCGTGGCGTACCCCCCGGCCGGAAGCTGGAACTGCCAGAGCAGCTCGCCGGCGGCCTTGTCGAAGGCCCGGAACTTCTCGTCCTTGGTGCCGCCGATGAACACCAGCCCGCCGGCGGTGACGATGGCCCCGCCGAAAGTCTCGGTCCCGGTCGGCGGAATGCCGCGGGCGGTCAGTTCGGGAAACTCGCCCAGGGTGATCTGCCAGTCGTACTCGCCGGTGTTCAGGTCCAGGCAGTTGAGGTTGCCCCAGGGCGGCCGGATGGCCGGGTAGCCTTCACGATCCAGGAACTGCCCGTAGCCCATGAAGTCATAGCCTCCGCGGTCGTTCTTCTTGAGGCTGAGGATATTGGGCACGTTGTTGGAGTTGAAATAGAGCCGGCCGGTGGTGGGGTCGAAGGCCGCTCCACTCCAATTGGCCCCGCCGTGCAACCCGGGCACCACCAGCGTGCCGCGCTCGGTGAGGGGGGTGTTGACCCGGTCGTGGGCGATGGCGCGCAGCCGCTCGAGGGCCTCGCGGCGGGCCTCGGGCGAGAGGTCGGTGAGGTCGGCCTCGGTGATGATCTGGCGCGAGAAGGGCGCCGGCTTGAGCGGCTCGGGCTGGCTGGCGGCGGCCTGCTCGCCGGGAATCTCCGACGGCGGGGCGGGCACGTCGATCATGCCGAACAGCGGCCGGCCGGTCTTGCGCTCCAGCAGCCAGCAGTGGCCGGTCTTGGTGAGCTGGGCGACGGCCTGGACCGGCTTGCCGTCGTGCTGCACGGTGACGACGACGGGCGGGCAGGGCAGGTCGTGATCCCAGATGTCATGGCGGACGGACTGGAAGTGCCAGAGTCGCCGGCCGGTGCGGGCCTCGAGGGCCAGCGTGCAGTTGGCGAAGAGGTTGTCGCCGGGACGGTCGGCGCCGTAGAAGTCGGCCGAGGCCGAGCCCGTGCCGCAGAACACGATGCCGTTTTCGACGTCGAGGGTGAACCCCGACCAGGCGTTGGCTCCGCCGCGGCGCTTCCAGCCGTCGGGCGGCCAGGTGTCGCCGGCGAACTCGCCCGGGCGGGGGATGGTGTGAAAACGCCAGACCTGCCGGCCGGTGCGGACGTCGAACGCCCGCACGTCGCCGGGCGCGCCGGGCAGGCCCTCGTCGGTGGAGAAACCGAGGATGACGACGTCCTCGAAGACGGCCGGCGCCGACGTGCACCCGTAGCTCATCTTCGACGTGTCCCATTCGAGCCCCTCGCGCAGATCGACGACGCCTTCGCGCCCGAAGGCCGGATCGAGCCGACCGGTGTTCGCGTCCAGGGAGATCAGCCGCCCGTCGGACAGGCCCGACAGGATGCGGCGCTGCCCGCCGGGTTTGCCGTCCGACCAGTATGCCACGCCGCGGTTGACTCCCCCGGAGGCCCGCACCCACGGCCGGGGCGGCCCGGCGTAGGGATCAAAGACCCAGCGCGGCGTCCCGGTGGCGGCGTCCAGAGCCGCGATCTTCGTCCGCACGGTGGTGACGTACATCACGCCGTCGATGACGATGGGCGTGCACTCGATGGTCGTGCCCTGCCCGGCGTCACCGGTCTTCCAGGTCCAGGCGACCTCCAGGCGGGCGACGTTTCCGCGGTTGATCTGGTCGAGCGTCGAGTAGCGGCAGCCGCCCTTGTCGTTGCCGACGTTAGGCCAGTCCACCGAGTCGGCCGCATGGAGCGGAGAAAACAGAGCCAGGACCAGCGGCAGGAGGCGAAGACGCGGCCCTGGGCGCCGAAACGGCGGGAAGCAGGAGACGATAAGCGGGAAAGCCCGGGCCGCGGGCGTGCCGTGATCGTTGAGGGCAATCATCGGTCTGAGAACCTCGAGGGGGACAACGTTCCGACCCGAATCTCCGTGCCGCCGCAAGGCGATGACTTTTCCGTCCGCTCGGGCTCGCGGCGATGACGCGGGGCGCTTCGCAACCCCGGGGCGGCGCGGCTCCGCGGATCGCCCGGGGCGCGGGCCGGGATCGACTGAATCGTCTCGGTCATTTCGGCCGGCGCCGAACGAAGCGACAGGCTAACCACCGGGGGCCGGGTCGGCAACCGGCGTCAGGCCGGCTTGAAATACCGCATGGGGGCGATGATGGTGACGTGCTGGGCGCTCAGGTCGCTGATCTGGACCATCAGCTTGCCTTCCTTGCGCAGCCGCTCGCGGTCGGACTCATTGGCCACGTAGGCCACGTGGCCGAAGATGCCCCGGTGATCGCCGAAGAAGCCCTCGATGAGCTGCTTGCGGGTGCGGGGGTTGAGGCGGATGTCCTTGACCCATTTGACATCCTCCGGCGGGGGTCCGGGCTGAGCCGGCTTGACCTTGGTGTGGGCGGTGAACTCGACGTGAGCAAGCATGATCGCCTCCCTTCATGGCCGTTAAACGACATGACGGCGGATGCGACGCCGCTGACTCGAGGCGCTTCCAGGAAGTGAACCGGCCCGCGTGCGAACCCGGCCCGGAGGCCTTGGCCGCGCGGCCGGTCTGACAGGATCGGCCCGTTGAATCCCCGTCGCTGTCTCTGGGAAGCGTCAGAGTCAGCTTCTTCATGGTATTGTCGCATTTGGGCGAAGGCGATGCAAGGGGCAGGATTTCAGGCGAGCTCGCGGCGCCGCGGCCGGGGGCTATAATGGGGGCGTGGAGACGCCGGTATGACCTACACCCCACCGCCGCAGGACCCGGCCGGGCCGTTCGTTCCCGAAGAGAACCCCGGGCCTGACCGGTTGCGCGACCTCATCGCCGCCATCGAGGCCGCGCCGTCCGGGTTGCGCGCCGCCGTCGCCGGGCTGTCCGAAGCGCAGCTCGATACGACCTACCGCAACTGGACCATCCGCCAGATCGTCCACCACCTGGCCGACAGCCATCTGCACAGCTACATCCGCTTCAAGTGGGCGCTGACCGAGGATCGGCCGACCATCAAGCCCTTTGACGAAGGCCGCTGGTCGGCGCTCGAGGACGCGCGGCACGGCGACATCGGGCCCTCGCTGGCGATGCTCGAGGGCCTGCACGGGCGCTGGGTTCAACTGCTGCGCCGGATGAGCCCCGAACAGTTCGGCCGCTCGTTCCACCATCCCGAGACCGGCCGGGACGTCGTTCTCTCCGCGGCCCTGGGCTATTCCGCCTGGCATGGTCGCCACCACACCGCCCAGATCACCTGGTTGCGGCGGCAACATGGGTGGTGAGCGCCCGCCGGGGCGCGTTCGCGCCCGGTGGCGCGGGCGTCAGCCCGCCTCGGGCCGCGTCGCCGGTCGGCTCCGGGCGGCCTCGGCGGCGATCAGGGCCTCGGCCTGGCGTCGATACCCGTCAATGTTCATCGGGCCGGGGATCTCCCGCCGAAGCCATTCGTATCTGTCCAGAGCCTCCAAGGCCGGCCGGCCCTCGCCCAAGGCGATGTGGCTGATGGCCAGCACGAGATACGGGTCATCAGGCGGCCGGGGCCCGACGTTCGAGAACCGTTCGATGGCTTCGCGCGCCGCGTGAATGGCCTCGCGGTGCTCGCCGACGTGGCAATAGAGGTTGGCCAGCAGCTTCCAGCCCTGGAAGTTCTCCGGCTGGCGGCGGACCACCTCGGTCAGCATGGTCTTGAAGTCGCGGTACGCGCCGCCGTACTGCCACGACGCGGGGAGCAGGACGATCGCGGCCGCCAGACCCAGCGTGCAGCCCCATCGGCCAAGCCGGGCCAGTGCGGCGGCGATCAATACCGCGGGCAGCACCGTCGCCAGATACAGCCACCGCTCCGCGTAGATCCAATGGGCCATGGGCAGGACCTGAATCGGAATGGCCAGCAAGAAAAGCGAACCGATCAGCACAACCCCCATCGGCGATCGCCGCCACAACATCCGGGACGCGATCAGGACGGCGGACAACAGAATCATCCCGGCGAGCACGTCCGCGTCCGGCCCGCGGGGCAGGGACAGCGCCGGTATCGACCAGATCGGACACAGCGACGGCGGCCAGACCAGCAGCTTCAACGTCAGCCACAGCAGCCGGAACGGCGTCAGGACGTGCTCCGTCAGGGTCGCGTGGGCGACCGGGCTTTCCCAGAAGCGGACCCGCGTGGCGTCCAGGCGAAACTGCCATCCGAACACGCTGAACCGCAGGAAGAAGAACGCGCTGATGGCCAGCATGAAGCCGGCGTGAGCCGGGGCCGCCACCTTGTCGAGCCATTCGCGCAGCATCGGCCGTCGCGGCGCCGGTAACTGCCGGTATCGCCACAGGTCATAGACCAAAAGCACCGGCCAGACGAACAGGACGTGCTCCTTGCTCATCACGCCGGCCAGAAAGATCAGCGGGTTGAGCAGGTGAAACCAGAGGGTCGATTTCGGATTGGGGATTGTGGATCGTGGATCGACCGTGTCCTCTTCGACGTGATCGCCGCGCGGGCCCAAGCCCGCCGCTCCTTCTACACCACTCTCCCACTCCTCGCACCGCGCCGCTTGCTGCGTGCCGCCGCTGGCCGCTGGTCCCTTGCTGCCAGCCGCTGAACCCCGAACGCTAAACCCCGTATCGGCCCACGGATGCAGATACCTGGCCAGGAGCCAGACCGCGAAGAGGCCGGCGAGCAGCTCGCTTCGCCCGTAGCCGGTGACGACGGCTTCGGTGTGGATGGGGTGAACGGCGAAGAGGGCCCCCGCCAGCCACGCCGGCCAGGCCCGATGCGTGAGCCGCCAGGCCAGCCACGCGACGCCCGCGCTGGTCAGGGCGTGCAGGACGAGGTTGGTCAGGTGGATGGGGCGGGGAGACGGCGTGGCCTTGCCGGCGGCCACCGCCTCGGCCTCCCCCGACAGCACCAGGTTGGCCCGCAGCGACCAACTGGTCAGCGGGCGATACAGCTTGTCGGGTGAAAGCTCCCTGGGCCAATACGGCAGCCGCCAGAAGCGGTACCACGGCCCCGGACGCGTCACCGCGGGGTTGCTGACGATGAAGGCGTAGTCGTCGAAGACGAAGTCGTGGTTGAGGGCCGGCCAGAAGGCGACGACGCCCAGCGCGGCGGCGGTCGCGGCGGCCAAGGCCACCGACGCCCGAGCGGGGATTGCACGATGCTCCTGGCCTTCTGACACGATAAGAGTCTCGGCCGGTGTCAACCCCCGGCGTGACCGATTCGATTGGCACTCAGGGGGTCATTCTATTGCGCGGCGGGATGGTCCACTAGCCGCGGATCCTGCGATCGGGGCGGCTCCAAAAAAAACCAAGCCGGGCGCCGCGCCCGGCCTGGTGCCGCGTAGACTCCACCGCCTACGTAAGCTCGTTGCGCACTGGCGGGTCTTCAGCCGGCGTCAGCGCACGTAGCTGAACCCGAAGCCGAAGTGCCGGTGATGATGTCGGCCGTAGGAACCCCCGACGAATACGCTGGTGCCGCGATAGACCGGCGGGGCGTAGATGACCGGCCGGCTGTAGACCACCGGCGGGGCATACACCACTGGCGGAGGGCACACGACCGGCGGCGCGACGTACACCGGCGGGGGAGCACAATAAACCGGCGCCGGGGCACAGTAATAGCCGCCGTACACCTGAGCACTGGCCGGTTTGGCGTCCATCCCGAACACCAGCCCCGCCAGCAACAGGCCACCTACACTCAAGGACAGTTTCCCGGCGTTCATGGCACGACTCCTGTTTAGGTTCCGGCCCCTCGGGTCGGCTGCCGTCAGACCTGACGACGATCCGCCGCCTTCGCGGCCGGGCCTATGAACTTCTTCACCTGGGTAGACAACGGCTCGGTGAAAAGGTTTGTGCCGGTGAGATCAAAGCCCCCAGCAGCGGGGCCATAATAACATAACCTATTTAAAAATAACGTTTTACAATCGACTACTGCCGGCCTGAACGCCTGATCGGCTGCCGATTGCCAGCCGCTGCGAAACCGATAAGATGGTTCACCTGGGTTCGTTGACGGTCGCGACCAGACCCTCCGGGAAATCATGATGATGCCACACCACCGATGTCAGGAATCCGTGGGAAACCCGGAGACGAGTCCCACTCATAAGCTGCATTCCGCATTCCGAAAACCCGTCCGGGCAAGGCCCACGACGGCGGGGGCAGCCTGGCGCGGTGTCCTGCTCGTTGTCGGGCCGGCGCTGGGGTGGGCGGTGAGCCTGGCGGGCTGTGCGGAAGATCGACCGGTCGTGCGGGCCGGCGCGGAAGGGCCGGCGCCGGAGGCCGGTTTGGCCGTCAAAAACCTTCAACGTGATGGCCATATCCTGATCGGCGGTGAAGTGGGGCCGGCCGGTCTCGAGGACCTCTATCGCGCGGGCGTGCGCACCATCATCGACGTGCGCAATGAGCCGGGTCCAATGGCCGCTGAGGCCCAGCGGGCCCGAGGTCTGGGCATGAACTACGTGGCTGTTCCAATGGCCTCGAACGCCATGACTGCCGATCAGGCCCGGGCGATCCTCGAGGCCATGAACCGCCACAGGCAGGGCGACGTGCTGATCCACTGCGGCAGCGGGAACCGCGCCGCCGGGGCCTATGGTCTGTACCTGGGAGCGACGGGCCAGTGTCCGGTTCAAGAGGCCCTGGAGCGGGCGAAAAAGGCCGGCCTGCGCAACGACGAACTGGCCCGTGCGGTGCGCGCGCATCTGGCCACGCGCCCGGCCGGCGAGACGTCCACTCGTCCGAGTCAGTGAACGCGGCTCGGGTATCAGCGTCCCCGTACGCATTTTCCTATCGGCTGAACCGATCTTTCCTTCTCGCATCCGCGGCGCGATTCCGGCGTGCTCCCATTACGCCTGGAAGATAAATGAATAAATGGATGAAGAGATATGTGCAAAAAGGTTCACGGGCGACGTCGGCGCGGTATACTGCCCGGACATTTCCTGACCAGGCGGCCAGGCGGAGGGACGGACCTGCATCGGCGACGCGCGCGCCGATCGAGGGCCGGTTCTCGCATCTTCAATGGGCCCGGCCGCGGCGGCGCGCCCGCGGACTACCCCCTCGCCGGCGACGCCCGAGAACGACGGGGGCCGACACCAGGAGGACATCAGATGATCAGGTCCGTTCAGAAAGACGATCAAGCCACGCATCCGCACAGGCCGGCGCTGTCGAACCCCTTGAGGCTGACGACGGCGGCGTTGCTGGCCGTCGCGGCGGTGGCGCCGCCGGCCTTGGCGGCCGTCGTGGGCATCTCGGGAACCATGTCCAACTTCGACGTGTTCAACGAAACGGGGACCAACGCCTATGGCGCCGAGCTGGAGCTGGAGGGCTGCCACTCCAGCGACGTGACCAAGACTTATCCGTCGCACTTCGACAACATGACCATGACGGAGTTCTCCGACGGGGCGCGCTTCGGCACGCGGATCACCTTCACCGGCTACAACTTCGATCCCGTGGGCTACATCATCCCCACGGTGGGCATGAACACCAACGGCCATTACGCCGTGAACCTCAAGGGCTGCGAGCATTTCGGATTCGCGGTCCGGGTCCAGCCCACCGCGACGCGGTATTACTGGCTGGATCAGAACCAGCAGCGGATCGGCACGACGCCCCTGGCCATTCCCACGCCTACCTGGACGTACGTTCCGCCGCCGAACCCCGTCGATCCTCCCATCGTTCGGGCCCGGGTCGAGGTTCCCGAGCCGGCCGAAGTGCACGTTCAGCGCCCCGATTCGATCTGGATGAAGGTCTACAAGACGGAGATCGAGCGGGAGGTGGACCTGTTGGAGCTGATCTCCGGGCCGGACAGCATCGTGCCGCAGGACGAGGTCGAGATCGAAACCGAGTGGGAGCTGCTCGAAGGCGGCAAGATGAAGGAGGCCGAGGCCGAGCTGGGCGAGAACGGCCGGGCCGTCATCCGCCGGTATGAGTTCTTCAAGTACACCGGTCCCTACGATGCGGAGCATGAGCCGACCTCGGCGTTTCTGGACGGCAACCTGCAAGAGCCGCCTGAGGGCGAGTTGGGCGATTTCATCGCCGCCAACATGGTGGCGGTCAACTTTTTGGTTCCCGAGCCGGCCACGCTGGCGCTGCTGCTGGCCGGCGGAGTCGGGGTGATGAACCGACGCCGCCACCACCGGGGCCGGTAGGCCGGTTCGCGCTAACGCGGAGAGAGGGCGCGTGGGCGGCTTGTTGGTAGCGGTGTTGGGGATTCCCCTTACCCGTGCCGGCCGTGGGTGACTACGGGTCATCCACGGCCGGCCTGGCGCCGCCCGCTCCTGAAGCAACCCTGGGCCGTCAGACCGGCCCGTCCCACCCCCAGCACAAACGGGGGTGGTTTGCGCGCATGGCCCGGCGGTTTTGGCGTATAATGCCCCGCCGAGGTGCAGACCATGATTCGCGTGGGCTTGATCGGGGCCGGGTTCATCGGCCGGAACCATTTCAATCAGTACGAGAAGCTGGCCCACCTGGCCAAGGTGACGGCCTTGTGCGACCTGGAGCCGGACCGCCGGACCGGCGACTGGTCCAAGGTCGGCGGGAACGTCGCCGACAAACAGGGCACGCGCCGCGACTTGGGCGACGTCCGTCCCTGTGCCGACTGGCGCGAGCTGATCGCCGCCGCCGACGTGGACATGGTCGATATCTGCGTGCCGACGTACCTGCACGCGGAGATGGCCATAGCCGCGCTTGAGGCCGGCAAGCA
>JABRVU010000656.1:0-1914 GCA_039961895.1 Phycisphaerae bacterium
GGGTGGGAGCGGGACAGGCCCGGTTTGATCGTGGCTCTGAACGGACAGCATGAGATCGTAGCCGTGAAGAACCCGCGTTTCAGCCTTGTTTTCGGCCCGGGACACGCGGCGCCGGGAACGGTCGTGCAAGGCCGAAACCATTTTGAAGTCTCCCAGCCTCGCCTCCTGCCGCGTCGGCCCTTCCAATCAATCGTCGGAATTGGAATCGCCCCCCTCTGCGCCCGCGGTATACTGAAGGCGCGGAAAGGCAGGTGCGCGATGGCTGCTTATCGACCGATCGACCCCGACCACCAGGGCCCGCGTACGTTCCTGCGGGTGGGCGGGCCGCTGCTGCTGGCGGCCGGCGGTCTGTTCATGCTGATCGGGGGGATCGACTTTTTCTCCGCCTTCGGGGGTTTCGAGCCGCCCAGACTGTTCTGGTGCTTCTTCGTGGGGATGCCGCTGCTGGCCATCGGCGGAACCATGACCCGGATGGGCTATCTCGGGCGGGTGGCCCGGTACATGTCCGAGGAAATCACGCCGGTGGCCACGGACACGTTCAACTACGCCGCCCACCAGACGCAGGACGGCATCCGCCGGGTGGCCGCGGCCATCAGCGACGGGATTCAGGCCGGCTCAGGCGCCCCCGCCGGCACCCGCTGCCGGACGTGCGGGGCCGACAACGACGCCGACGCCCGGTTCTGTTCGCAGTGCGGCCGGCCCCTCGTCTCTGTCCGCGTCTGCCCGGCCTGCCGCCACGAGAATGACAGCGACGCCCGCTTCTGCGATAATTGCGGCCAGGCGCTGAGCGCGTGAGGGCGACGGCACGCGGACGGCGCCTCCTTCAAGACTGCGGGGCGGCGCGATTCCGATGCCCAGATCAGACCTGGAAGCCCAGTTCGCCGACGACCTGCTTCAGGGACGACTCCTGGACGACGAGACCATCGTGGTGGTGGGGGTCTCGGGCGGGCCGGATTCGGTGGCGCTGCTGCACCTGCTCCATGCCCACACCGTTCAGGGCGCGGGGCCGCTCCGGCTGCACGTGGCCCATCTCAACCATCAGCTTCGCGGGGACGAGTCCGACGCCGACGCGGCCTTCGTCGAGGATCTGGCCCGGCGCCTGGGCTGGCCGGCCTCGGTCGAGACGGTGGACGTCCGGGCCCGCGCCGCCGCGGTGGGCGTCTCGCTGGAGCAGGCCGGGCGGCAATGCCGCTTCGATTTCTTCGAGCGGCTGTGCCTGACGGTCGGCTCGCGCACCGTGGCCCTGGCCCATCACGCCGATGACAACGCCGAGACCATCCTCTATCGCATCGTGCGCGGGACGGGGCTTCGCGGCCTGGGCGGCATCCGGCCGGAGCGGGCCATCCGGCCGGGCAGCGACATCCGCATCATCCGCCCGCTTCTGAAGTTCCGCCAGAAGGCCCTCCTCGATTACCTGGCCGAGCGCGGCATCGCCTACCGCGAGGATTCCAGCAATCACTCGCCCGAGTACACCCGCAACCGCATCCGGCACGCGGTCCTGCCGTTGCTGCGCGAGAAGTTCAACCCGCAGGTGGCCGAGGCCCTGCTTCGGCTGGGCGAGCAGGCCCGCGGCGTGGACGCCTACCTGAGCGAGACCAGCGAGCGGCTGATGGAGTCCCTGGTGGTCTCGTACGACGGTTCGCAAATCGCCCTGCACGCCCAGTTGCTGGCCCGCAAGCCGCGGGCCATCCAGACCCAGGTGATCCGCAACGCGCTGCTGCGGCTGGGGATGCTCGAGCAGGACCTGACCTATGGGCATCTGGAGTCGGTGGCGGCCCTGGCCGGCGGCGGGGAGCGCAACAAGACGCTGGACCTGCCCGGCGGGTTCCGGGCCGCCCGGCGCTACGCCAAGCTGGTGCTCGAATCGCCGGCGGGGGCCCCGGTCGGGCCCGCCGGCGATTCGAGCACCAGCTT
>JABRVU010000657.1:0-1845 GCA_039961895.1 Phycisphaerae bacterium
TGGAACCGCCGCCCGGAGATGAAGCACCCGCCCAGCCCGGCACGGAACCCGCCGGTGAGGAAGCGGCTCCGGCCGTAGCCGCCGGCCCGGCCAGACCCACCGGGCCCATCGTGATCCAAGCGGTTCCGCCGATCGAAGAGCGTATCAAGCAGCTTCGGGCCCAGGCCCAGAAAGTGGACGCCGACATCGCCGAGGCTCAAAAAGAGGCCGATCGTCTCTCGGGCATCATCAAGGGACTGGAAGAACGGTTGGCCAAGGCCCAGGCCGACGCCGACGATTCCGAGAAGAAGATGATGGCCCTGGAGGACGCGGGCGTGTCGCCGTCCGACCCGGACGCCCTGCGGCGGTTCACGCAACAGTACAACGAACAGGCCAGACGGCATCGGGACAGCGCCCGCGAGGCCGCGGCCTTGCGCCACGGCGTGATCCGCGACGCGCGGCCGGGCGGTGAGGAAGAGAACGACGTGCTGACCAAGCCGCTGGTCCCCGCCGCGCCCGGCCGGGAGATGAAGCCGGAAGCAGGCATCGAGCGGCTCAAGGGCGACCTGCGCATCGCCCAGGGACAGGTCGAAACGCGCCGCAACCTGAAGAAACTGATCGACACGCGCATCACGGAGCTGGAGAAGCATCAGCAGGCCACGCGGGACCGCCTGGCCAAGGCCCGCGAGTGGGAGGCCGCCCTGGTCAAAGAGGCCGATCAGATCGCCCGGCGGGCGACGGCGGCATCAATCCGGGCCGAGCAGATCGAGGAAGAGGCCATCCAGATTCTCACCGAACCGGGTCAGCGCGCCGCGGAGCGGGCGGCTTCGGCCGCCGAGGACGCCTCGCGGGCCATCTCCGATTTCTACCAGAAGAACGCGCCGCAGTCGCCCTCGCCGCAGGTGGGCTTTCTCTCCGGTTACGCCCGCAGCCTGGTCGGCGATCTGAAGTTCGGGCTGGCGCTGGTCTATGCCCAGCGGGCGGATCGCCTGGCCGCCCAGGAGCGGCTGCTGGCCGACGCCGCCGCGATGGGGCTGGAGCCGGCCGCGCTGTCGGCCGAGAAGGCCTCCTCCGAGGGCGGCGAGGCCGTGAGCCGAAGCGGCACGCCCAGCACTCAGCCCGCGGCCATCGCCCAGGCCGTTCAGGACGCGCGCGGCAAGGCCATCGAGGCGGCCAAGGCGGCGCTGGAGGAGTACGGCAAGGCCGACTCCCGTCTCAACCGGCAGTGGACGTTGCACACGCAGATCGCCGCCGTGCATTATCTCCTGGCCAGCCTCGAACCGGGGAACGCCTCGAAGCAACACCTGGCCGACGCCCTCCGCGAATACAACGCCGCCACGCGCGACCGGGCGGAACGCAAGGAGGTGCGCGAGCTGCGCCCGGTCATCGAGCGGCTCAACCAGGCGGTCCGGTCGGGTTCGGACTAGAGGGCAGCTGAAACCCCCGAAATCACACCGGCAGGATACCGTCCCGCATGGGCCTGGGAACGCCCTTCGGGGTGAAGTGCCGGGGAAAGCCCTTGTCGCGGCCGGGCCGTTGAACGGGTGGAGCATGTGCGGAGTCGGGCGCTTGCTGGATCGCTTTCGCAGGGCGGCCCTGCCGGTCTGCCTCCTGATCGCGTCGGCCGAAGCCGTCTTCGCCCATCCGATGGGCAACGACAGCATCTCGCACATCAACATCCTGTGGATACTGCCCGACCGCATCGAGTTCGATTCCTACCTCGACTTCGCCGAAGGCCCTTCGCTCAATTTCCCCGACGAGATCGACACCAACGGCAACGGCGATGAAACCCTCGAGGAACGGCGGGCCTGGCTGAAGGCCAAGGGCGACGAGGTCCTGCCTTTTTTCCGCGTGACCATCGATGGT
>JABRVU010000658.1:0-3047 GCA_039961895.1 Phycisphaerae bacterium
GGCTTACGGCGAACACTGCCTGGACGGGCGGCCCGGCGGATGGATCACGGATCCGGCGGCGTGGACGCTGGCCCGCCGGTTGATGGCCCGGGAACTGCTGGCCGCCTTCGACGAGGACAAGCGTCCGGCCGACCGGCCGCCCGCCGAGGAAGACCTCGCCGGCTTCGAGCAGCAGGTCGAGTGGTCGCGGCTCACCGAGGCCACCCGGGGCTTGCGCGTCGAGGTCGAAGGCGTGCGCGTGGACGTCGATCCCAAAGACGCACAGACGCCGCTGCGCGTCGAGGCCACGCTGACGCTGTTCAACGCGGCCCGCGAGCCCTTCAGCGGCCTCCTGGGTTTTTCGGGCGTACCGGGCGACTGGAAGGTGGAGGACGCGCGGCTGCGGGTCGAAAAGCTGGAATCACGGCGCTGGGCACGACGGGTATTGTCGGCCAAGGTGCCGTCCCTGCCGACCAACGCGGACGGGGTTTTAGGGATCGACGTGACCACCGGCACCAACGCGACGGCAAGGACGGCACCGGCCCGCATCTGCGCCCTCACTTCCCAACCGCTGGGCCGGGCGATCGTGCTGGACGGCAAGCTGGACGACTGGCCGCTCGGGCAGATCAACATGGCCGCCGACTTCGTGCTGGTCGGGGCCCTGGACGCGCCCAAGCGGGGACGGATCTCGGCCGACCGGGCCTCGCAGCAGACCGTGGTCTTCGTCTGCAACGACGCCAGTTACCTCTACATCGGTTTCAACTGCGCCGATGACCGGATGAGCGAGCGGGTCGTCTCCCGCGGCAACGCGGTGCGCTACGATGAACTCTGGCCGACCGGCGAGGACCTGGTCGAGGTGGTGCTGGACCCCACGCACCGGGCCGTCGATGCCGGCGACCTGCTGCACTTCGTGGTGAAAGCCAACGGGGCGGTGATCAGCGAGCGCGGCGTGCCCTGCCTGGCCGACGTGGCCCGATATTCGGACTGGCCGGCGGGCGTCGAGGCGGCGGTGGACGACACCCTGCACAAAGACCGCTGGACGGTGGAAATGCGCATTCCCCTCAAGGCCCTGACCGGCAAGCCCGGCGTGTGGGGCGCGAACTTCGGCCGATACCAGGCGCGGCTGGGCGAGTACAGCTCCTGGTCGGGGGCCCGACGGCACCTGTACAGCCCGGCGGCGCTGGGCAACCTGCTGGTGAATAACTGAGCCTCGGTGCATCACGTCGCCGTGCCTGACGAATCAGATCGCAAATTCGCCGACGGCGCAGAGCTCCCGATACAGGCTGGCGGTGGCGGCCACCATCCGGCCGGCCTGGTGATGGGCGGACACGTAGTCCAGTGCGGAATGGGCCAGCCGACGGGCGGCGGACCGGTCTTGAAGAAGCCGCCCCCACTTCTCCGCCAGGTCGCGCGGCCGGGCCGGATCGAACAGGCAGGCGGTGGTCTGGTCGATAAGGCCGTCCGCCAGCAGGCCGCGGGGAGCCAGAATGGCCAGGCCGTCGGCCATGGCCATGAGCGTGTGCGCGGTGAACCGTCGGGCCGGGTTGGTTTCCAGGAAGAAGTCCGCGCCGCGCAGGGCCCCGCGAACGGTGTCCCAATCGCCGCCCGAGGGGGCGAAGGTCACGTAGTGCTGAAGCTGAAGCTGCTCGACCTGCCGGCGAAGGGCGGTCTCGGCCCGGCCGGTCGAGAGGATGAACAACTGCACTTCCTGCCCGGTGCGGATCAACGTCTGCAAGGAACGCAGGGCGCCGCCCAGACCGCTATCGCCGGTCAGCGGCGTGGTGACAATGGCCGATGGAATGCGCTGCGGGTCTTCGAGACAGGCGGGCTCGGCCTGGGCAGGCACCCCGAAGGGTATGAGCCGGCTTCGCCGCCGCCATTCCGGCCGGCGATCCGTCAGCAGCTCGTGGAGCTGAGGCGTGATGGTGACGGCTGCCGCGTCGGCCTCTCCGCCGAGCCGATCCAGATCGCGCAGATCCTCGCGGTCGGTGACGTGAACCACGAGCCGGCACGAACCGGCCACGGCCAGATGATGGGCCCACCACCCGGCCCGGACCGACATGGCGTGGATGACGTCCGGCGGCGCGTCCTCCAGACGATCGAGGATGCGTTCCGCCCAACGCCGCCCGAGGTTCCAGCGCCGGTGGCGGACCTGGATGACCGGCGCCGGGCCGATGGTCTCGAAACCAGCCCCGCGCCGCGTTCGCAGCAGCACCCGCAGCTTCACGGGCTCGTCGATCATGCCCACGCAAAGAAGCAGTACGACGCTGCCCAGCCGGTCGTAGGCGTCGTCATCGACGACCAGCAGAACGTTCAGCGGCGTCGGCGATGTGAGATCGTCGGACATGTCCGCTCCAGGCTCCAGGGGTCACGCGGCGGACGCCGGCGGGATCGCTGGGCGCCCGTGCCCCCCATCGGCGCGGGCGGCATGGCCATGCCTTCGCGCGGCCCCGTCGAAAACCACGGACGCGACGCCGGGCACCATATGCCTGGGCAGCCCGATGGTCCCGCGAGGTGCGGCCCGGCTTTCCGCATGGCCACCCGGAGTACCGTGGGGCCATGCCACCCAGAAAGGGCTCATTTGACGACACGATTCTCCGCGGCGGCGGCCCTGGGCTGTGGATTCGCCGGCCGGGTGGCGGGTTTCTTGAGTTGCCCGTCGAACCAGTCGGCCATTTGGACGATTTCCTCGCGGATGGTGAACCAGGGATGCCCGCCGCCGGGTTTGACGATGAGTTGAGCCTGCCCGCCGGCGGCTTGCAGGGCCTTGAGCAACACCTGCGACTGCTGGAGCGGGACCATCGGGTCGCGGTCGCCGTGGAAGATGATGAACGGCGGGACGGGGGCCTTCACCAGCCGGGCCGGCGAAAGCAGCCGGGCCTTCTCGCGGGCGTCCTCGAGCGAATGCGTGCCGATCCCGCCGCGGTAGAGCATCCGGCCGATCATGTCCAGGTTGAACTCGGCCCCGCCGTAGTCCAGCAGGTCGGTGGGCGGGAAAAAGACTCCGACGGCGGCCACGCGCGTGTCGAAGCGCTCCTGCGGGTTGGAGGCCCCGGGTCGGCCGTTGC
>JABRVU010000659.1:0-6326 GCA_039961895.1 Phycisphaerae bacterium
GGAGAGAACCGCTCGATCGGCGGCGTGGCTGAGTAAAACGGCCTGATAGTGGACATCGACGAAGTCAAGCGGCGCACCTGCGACATCTGCCTGGAGATCGGCCGCGGCCGGCTCGAGGCCGAGAAGCAGGTGATCAGGCTGGACGGCGAACCCGTCACCCTGAAGGCCGACGGCTGCGATCGGTCACCAAACGCCTACCTCATCGTGGTCGGCAGCGACGCGGAACAGATCGTCGCCAACGCCGAGAAAGCGATCCTGTTCAGACAACCCGCGCTCGGCGGGCCTTCCGTGGAGGAGCTGCCGCCCCCCACGGGAACGGGCGCCCTTCCCTCGCGGTCCGCGGAGCAGGTGTGCCATTGGACCGGAGCATGGGATCTCGCTCAAGCGACGCAGCCAATGCCGGAGGAAGAAAGAGGAAAGCAATGGGTGGGAGGATGCCCGACGTGCAACGGGCTGCTGCGTCCGTCGAACTTGAGCAAGCCGTGACGTGCGACTTCGCCCGCTTTCCTCCTGAACCCTGGGCCCCAGACCCCCTCTTCACTGGATTTCCACCCTCTGCCCGGTAAGGGCGCTGCGTTTCTCGGCCAGGGCGATGGCCACCGCGTCGCGGCTTTCCCTGGCCGTGCTGATGGTCGGCTGGCGGTCCTGCTCGATGCACTCGAGGAGGTGCTCAATCTCGCCGTAGTAGGCGTCCTTGGCCGGGGGGGTGAGCAGCTGCGGTTCCTGGTGGGCCCGAAGCAGCCGCAGGGGCACGTCCGGGTTCATGTCGAAGGTCAGCGCCGCCTGTTCGAAGACGGCGGTGTAGCCCATGTTGAACTTCGTGCCGGTGGGCAGGTCCCACGCGCCGATCAACTGGACGACGCGCCCGCCGCCGGGATAGAACCACTGGGCGTGGACGCGGTCCACGCCGCCGCCCTTCCGCTCGTAACCCTGGGCCGACACCGCCTCGGGCTTGCCCAGCAGGCCCAGGGCGAAGTCCACGTCGTGCACGTGCAGGTCCAGCACCGCCCCGCCGGACAGTTCCGGGTTGGTGATCCAGTTGCCCATCGAGTAGTCCGGCGTGCCCGCGCAGCGGCGCAGCTCGAGGCAGCGCAGCGGCCCATACGCGCCGCTGCGCACCGCCTCGCGCAGGAGGACGTACTCCGGCCAGAAGCGGATGCACTGGGCGATCATGAACTTGCCGCGGCTGGCGGCGGCGGCCGCCAGCATCTCGTCGCACTGCTCGACGCTCAAGGCCATGGGCTTCTCGCACAGCACGCTTTTGCCCGCCTGGAGCGCCGCAACGGCGATGTCGCGGTGCAGGAACGTCGGGGCGCAGATGTCCACCAGGTCGATCTGGGGATCGTTCACGATCTCCTTCCAGTCGCTGGTCGGACGGATGTCGCCCAGGTCGCGCTTGGTGCCCTGGGCGTCGGCCAGGTTGCCCAGCACCTTGGACCAGTCGCCGGCTCGCCGGTCCGCGTCTTTGTCGCACAGGGCCACCACCTTGGCCCGGCCGGTCATCTTCTCGTACTGGTTGTAGTGGTTCCGCCCGATGAACCCCGCGCCAATGATTCCCACTCGTATCATCGTCTTCGCTCCCGGACCGCCCTGGTCCCAACCGGCCGTGCCTCTTCTGAAACGCACGGATCGTACCGGATGCGCTCCGACTCCGCCAAGTCGTCGGTCCTCGGGAACGACCGGGGGGTGTGGCAAGACCTCCGCGCGACGGCGGTCCGCGATGCGGATCGTTCTCGTTTTCGGTCCGGAATCCAGGCTCGGACGATAAGAGCCCATCTCCAAACCCGTGTGGAACCGCCTTCCAGCCGGTGGTTTTCAGGACTTCGGAGTGGGTGCTCAAAAAGGCCGGTCGTGTTCAGCACGGCTACGCAAAGCCGTGGCCATGCCACACCACAGCACCTACCGGGCTCGGACGGGGCAAGCGCGCCGTCTGCCTGGAATCCTCGCCACGCGCAAGCCCGAGGGCCGCAGGAGACGAAGCGGACGGAACGCGGCCGGGCGGCGAGGCGGATCGGCGGGTACGGGGTACAATCCTCTCCGGTGGTCGAGGGACGATTCATCCGGCTTCTTGGGAGGCACCGACATGGTCCGACGAGTCTGTTCGCGCTTGATTCTGGCGGTAACGATCGGCTGGACGTTGATGAGCGGCGCGTGCGCGGCGCCATCGGAGCCGCTCAAGCTGGCCTGCCGACTGGCCAACTACGGCGACTACCAGGAGGCGGCCTGGACGCACCTGCCGTCGCTGGGGGCCAAGTACGTGTTCATGAACGTGCCCCGGCCCGACCAGGTGGAGGAAGTGCAAAAGCGCCTGACCGACCACGGTTTGGCCGCCCTGGTGCTGCGCGGCGAGGTGGATTTCAAGCGGACCGACGCCGTGGACGCCCTGGCCGACCAGGCCGCCGTCTGCGAGCGGATGGGCGTGAAATACATGTTCCTCTCGGTCAAGGGCCGGTGGCCCGACAAGCAGGTCATCTATGAGCGACTGCGCCGAGCGGGCGACGCGGCGAAAAAACACGGCGTCACCCTGGCCATCGAAACCCACCCCGAGCTGGGCACCAACGGCGACGTCCTGCTCGAAACCATGAAGGGCGTTCATCACCCCAACGTCCGCGTGAACTTCGACACCGGCAACATCACCTACTACAACCGCAACACCGACGCGGTGACGGAACTCCAGAAGATCATCGACTACGTGGCCACGGTCGAGATCAAGGACCATTCGGCGCAATTCGAGACCTGGAACTTCCCGCCGCTGGGAAGGGGCGCGGTGGACATCCCCGGCGTGTTGAGGGTGCTCAGGGAGCACGGCTTCACCGGGCCGATCACCATCGAGGTCGAGGGGGTCGAGAACGTGAAGCGCGACCAGGCCCAGATCCAGCAGGACATCGCCGAATCGTTCGCGTATCTGCGGAAACTGGGCCGCTTTGAGTGAGCCTCGCCCTGCTCTTCACCTTCCATCCTGATAATGCATTGTGCCCCTGACGCAGGTGAAAACGAGCCGTCGGTCGGGTATTATATAAAATGACGAGTTGCGGAGGCGGCTGAAGCGACAGCCGAGGGCGGCGTCCTGGACGGATCTCCGCCACGCCTGTGGCCTGCCCAGGGGCGCTATGCGTCGGATGAGTGCGGAATGAAGGTTGCCAGCGTTATCAGACCGTCGCACGAGAAGGTTACCCTGTCGCCACGTCTCGTCGTGGCGTACCGCGGGCGAGAGGAACCGGGGACCGGCCATCGATGGCCGACGGCGGCGACAAGAGCCCACCCCAAATCCCTGAATACTGACCGGCTGGAATCCGGCCCCACACGGGTAGGGGGATGGGCTCTGATCGGGGTACTGGCGACCTTGGGCCTGGCATTGCCCGCATCGGCGGCGAACCCCAGTTTTCGCGGCTTCTGGGCCGATGCCTTCCATGAGGGCTTCAAGAGCACAAGCCAGATCAACAACATGGTCGCGCGGGCGGTGGCCGGGCGGTATAACGCCATTGTGGCCGAGGTCCTGGCGTATCATGACCAGACCGGCAGCGGTCACGGGGCCTACTGGAACTCCGCCATCGTTCCCAAGGCCACCGACATCAGCGGGGGGATCGACCCGCTGGCCTATCTTTGCCAGCAGGCCCACGCCCAGGGGATCGAGGTCCACGCCTGGCTGGTGACGTATCGGGCCTGCACGACCTGGCCGCCCAGCGGCAACAGCCTGGTGGCCGCTCATCCCGAGTGGATCATGGTGCCCCAGGCCGCGATGGGCGCGCCGCTGACCACCGCTTCGCGCGTGGACGGCGCCTACGTCTTCGATCCCGGTTCGCCCGACGTGCAGGAGTACCTGGCCGGCATCGTGCGCGAACTGGTCACCAACTATCCCATCGACGGCATCAACTGGGATTACATCCGCTACACCAACACGAACGCGGGCTATCCCTCGAACACCGCTTACGCCAATTCGGGGCTGGAGCGCTACAAGCGCATCTACAACACCAGCACCGTGCCCAATCCGACCGGCAACGCCAACTGGGACGACTTTCGTCGGCGGACGATCGACGAGCACGTCCGGCGGTCGCTGGTGGAGATGGCCTCGATCAGGACCAATCCGCGCCAGCCGTTGCGGCACACCGCCGACCTGATCTGCTTCGGCAACGCTCCCGCGAACTTCACCGGCTCGAGCGCCTACGCGCTGTTCCAGAACTGGCAATCCTGGATGCAGAAGGGCTATCTCGACGCGGGGATGCCCATGAACTACAAGGAAGAGCATTGCCCGACGACCGAGGCGGTATGGTATCGCAACTGGGTGAACGCGGCCATCAACTGGCGATACAACCGGCACATGTTCATCGGCCAGGCCCCGTATCTGAACGCGATGTCCGGCAGCCTGGCCCAGATGCAGTACGGCCTGGCCGCCGGCGGCGACGGGCTGATGAGCTATTCGTATTACGCCACCCGCATCAACGACCCGACCTGCAACTCGACCGCCGGCTGGTCCAACGACTGGTCGTGGTACACGTACGTGGCGGCCAATCTCTACACCGAGGTCGCCCCCGCGCCGGCGATGCCGTGGAAGGACCCCGCCACCGCGACCGAGGGGACGATCTGGGGCCGGATCACGACCACCGCCGGGGCGGCCCTCGACGACGCCTCCGTCGTGGTCAACAACCAGACCATCAGGACCGACGGTAACGGCTATTACGTGGCCACGATGCTGCCGGCGGCGTCGGGCGGCACGACCTATGCCCTCGTCGCCAGCAAGAGCGGCCAGCCCAACGGCGGTCATCCGGCCGTGAGGGTCATGCCCGGCGACGTGACCCGCTATGACTTCATGCTCGGCGCCGCGCCGGCCCAGATCGTGCTGGCCGCCGAACCGTTGAACCGGACCGCGACCATCGGCGGCGGCCTGCCGGACGAATCGTTCACCTTCAACAAGACCGGCCAGGCGGCCCTGATCTACACCGTCGGCGATGACGCCGCGTGGCTGTCGGTCTCGCCGGCCTGGGGCATCGCCACGGGCGCCGACCAGACCGTCGTCATCCATTATGACTTGAGCGGGCTCCAGCTTCCCGGCCAGTACACGGCGACCATCACCATCGCCGACCCGGCGGCGGTCAACTCGCCGGCCACGCTGCCGGTCCGCCTGACGCTCAAGTGGCCGGGCGTGCCGGGCGACTTCGACGGCGACGAAGACGTGGACCTCGACGACTTCGGCTTCTTCCAGATCTGTCTGACCGGCACGGCCGGGGGCGTGCCCGCCGGCTGCGAAAAGGCCAATTTCGACAATGACAACGACGTGGACCAGATCGACCTGAAGAACTACTTCCTCAAGTGCATGACCGCCCCCGGCGTGGCCGGCAACCCGAATTGCACCGATCCGCCCGGCTGACACCCCGCGAGCGCGACGGCGATACAATATCGGCATGGTCGCGCCCGCCTCACCCGCCGCCGTCGTCACTTTCGGTCTGCCGGTTCTGGCCTGGGGGGCGATGGCGGCGGCGGTGCCGGTGCTGATTCACCTGGTGCTGCGCCAGCGGCCTCGCCGGCAGGTGCTGCCCACGCTGCGCTTCCTCATCGCGGCCCATGAGGCCTCGACGCGGGCCCACCGGCTGCGGCGGTTTCTGCTGCTGGCCTGCCGGATGGCCGTGATCCTGCTGGTGGTGGGTCTGTTGATGAAGACGGGCTGGGCCCCGACGGCCGGGGCCCCGGCCGCCGCCCGAGTCCCGGCCAACGGCCCCGTCTCGGCCGTCATTGCCGTCGATGATTCCGCGTCCATGCAGTACCGCTACCAGGGGCGGACCCGGCTGGAGGACGCGGTGAGCTGGGCGAGAAACCTGCTCGCCGATCCCGATCGCTTTCCGTCCGGCTCGGAAGTGGCGGTCGTGACCGGTTCAACGCTGATTGCGCCCGGCGTGGGCTGGACGCGGGATTTCGGCGCGGCGTCGCGTTTCCTGAACGGCCTCGGACCGGAGTGGCACGATCGGTCGGCCGCCGCGCTGCTGCGTCGGGCTTACGGGCTGATCGCCCTCGGCACGCGCCCGCGCCGCGAGGTCTATCTGTTCACTGATCTGACCGAAGCGAGCTGGCGGGAACCGCTTCCCGATCCGCCCGCGGAGCTGGCCCGGCTCATCATCCTCGACGTGGGCAAGACCGAAGACCGCAATCTCGCGCTGGGCCTGCCGGAGTTGCCGGCCGGGGCGGTGCCGGCCGAGCGGGGTTCGGGAGGGCGCGTCCGGGTTCGCTCGGGCCGGACCGATCACGCCGGCACGGTGCTGCTGGAGGTCGACGGCCAGCCGCGCGATCGGCAGAGCCTCAAGCCCCTTGGCACCAACCACGAGATCTCGCTGAAC
>JABRVU010000660.1:0-9293 GCA_039961895.1 Phycisphaerae bacterium
GCGGTGTTCCAGCCGTTCGACGACGACCACCTCGAAGGCGGATTCGGCGGCCGGCGCGTCCGCCCGCGGGGTACCGCCGCGGCGGGCCTTGGCCAGGAGGAGGTGCATCAGGCCGATCGGCCCGGCTCCGAAGATGACCAGCCGGAGCCGGCGGCCGTCGTCGCCGCTCGTGAGTTCGCCCAGGCCCATTTCGTGCTGGCCGTTGATGCAGCAGCCCAGCGGCTCGAGCAGGGCCGCGGCCTCGAACGAGACCGACGCCGGCAGCTTGAATAGATTCCCGCGGGCGACGGCCAGGGCGGGGATGAGCATGTATTCAGCGAACGAGCCGTCGGTGTGGTAGCCGAGCGTGATCCGCGTCGCGCAGAGGTTCTCGTGATCGGCCCGGCAGTATTCGCAGCGCCCGCACGAGACCACCGGGCAGAGCCCCACGCGATCTCCGGGCGCATAGCCGCCCACGCCCGGGCCGACGGCGGCGACGGTCCCCGCGCACTCGTGACCGATGGGGTGGCCGATGCGCACGTCGCGGGTCTTGCGGCCGGCGACGATCCGCACGTCGGTGCCGCAGATGGTGGCGGCGCCGACCCGGATCAGCACTTCGCCGGGGCCCGGCTCCGGCCGGGGCCATTCCCGCAGTCGCAGGCGGTCGGGGCCCTCGAACACCAGGGCGGGCATGGTCGGCTTGGCGGACATGGGCGTATTGTATCGGCCGGCCCGGCCCATCCCGAAGCCCCCGCGAGGCGCCGACGCCGCGCGGGCGTGGTGGCGAACGGTCAGATCAGCGAGCGCAAGTGGTCGATGGACCGGGCGGCCTGCTCGATGGTTCCGCACTCGACGCTCAGGCAGATGGTGCGGTCGACCGGCTTGAGCAGCGCGATGACCCGCTTCCACTCGATCACCCCGTCGCCGCAGGCGCAGCCCACCGGCGTGCCGGTGACCTTGCCGCGTTCGGCCTGGCCCTGCTGGAGGCTGATGTCCTTGGCGTGGACGTGGACGACGCGGTCCCGGGTCCGCTCCAGCCAGGCGTAGGGGTCCTGCCCGCAGAGATAGGCGTTGCCGGTGTCGAAGTTGATGCCCAAGGCGGGGGAACTGACCAGCGCATGGATGCGGTCCAGCCCGGCGGGCGTTTTCGTGTACTGCTGGTGCTGTTCGAGGCCGATCTTCACGCCGTAGCGCTCCGCGCAGCGGCAGGCCAGCGTCAGCGTGTACTTCATGAGCTGGTGGTCCTCCTCCTCGGTGGTGAAGGCGGGCTTGGGGCCTTCGTCGGTGTTGACCACCGGGGCCTGGAGTTCGGCGGCGAAGCGGACGGCCTGACGCAGGTAATCGACCGAGACGTCGGGTTTGCACAGCGGCGTGTGGGCGCTGACGCCGGAGCAGCGCACGCCGTATTTGTCGCACACGGCCTTGATCTCGCGCGGGTCGTCCCACATCGAGACCGAGTGGAAATAGCCGGCCTCGCTGAGCAGCTCGCGGCCCAGGTGCAGCATGGGCTCGATGAACTTGTAACCCAGTTGGGCGGCCTTCTCGACTCCGGCGGCGAAGGGCAGGTCATGATGCCGCACGAACTCCATGTTGATGCCGATCTGAATCTGAGCCATGAGCTTCGCTCCCTGTTGACGTGGCCATCGTGATGTCGAGCAGTCCGCCCGACCACGATACTCCGCCGGTGGCGGCCGGGCAAGCGTTCGCCGCCGGCGTTGCAGGATGCGGCCCCGGGGCTAAGCTGGAGGCATGAGGCCGAGGCGCAAGAGCGGTCGCGGCGGAGGGGGCGGTTTTCGGCCGGGCTCGCCTGGGCGCGGGGCCCGGCCCGTCGGTCGTCCCTCGCCGCCGGCCCCGGACGCTGACGGCCCGCGGCACGGCCCGGCCACCGATTGGGGCGCGGTCGCGGACTGGTACGATGAGCTGGTCGGCGAGGCCGGGAGTGAATACCACCGCGAGGTGGTGGTTCCAGGCGTGCTCAGACTGCTGGGGCTCTCGGCCGGGCAGGAGTGTCTGGACGTGGCCTGCGGGCAGGGGGTGCTCTGCCGAATCCTGCATCGCCAGGGCGTTCGCGCGACCGGCGTCGATGCCGCCGCCGAGCTGATCCGCCTGGCCCGTCGGCACGGGGAGGCGGACATCGATTACCGGGTGGGCGACGCCCGCGATCTGTCGTTTCTGCCGGCCGGGCGGTACGACGCGGCGGCCTGCGTCCTGGCCATTCAGAACATCCATCCCATCCTGCCGGTGTTCCAGTCGGTTCAGCGGGTGTTGAAGCCGGGCGGGAGGTTCGTCTGCGCGATGATGCATCCCTGCTTCCGCGGGCCGAAAGCCACGAGCTGGGGCTGGGATGAAGGCAGGCAGATTCGCTATCGCCGCGTGGATCGGTACCTCATCCCGCGAAAAGAGCCGATCGTGACCCACCCGGGAAGCGCGCCCCACCAATACACCTGGAGCTTTCACAAACCGATCGGGGCGTACGTCAAGGCGCTCCGCCAGGCCGGGCTGCTGGTGGACGCCCTGGAGGAGTGGCCCAGTCACAAGACCACGCCGCCGGGGCCGCGGGCGGCGGCCGAGAACGCGGCCAGGAAGGAAATCCCGCTGTTTCTGGCCCTCCGGGCGGTGAAGGTCGCGCCCCCACCGGCCGCCGAGCAGCCGCCGGAGCTGCAAGCTTGACGCGATGATCCCGGCGCTGCATCCCGCGAGTCCGCGGAGGTGGGAACTGAGAAAAACGCGCCCCTGGCGGCGTTCTCCGGATTTCACCGGGCTCGCCGTTCGCTGGAGGCCGATCGACGTTGAAAAACCTGACGGCGGGACATTGTTCCCGATGGCCGTGAATACGAACCCGACTTGGGGGTCGTACTGGAAACCAGGAACCAGGAACCATCAAGGAGTCCGCCATGCCGGCCAGTCCCGAGGAGCTCAAGCGGGCGCTCAAGGCGTTCAAGAAGCGACTGAAACTGACGCGCCTGGACGAAGATTCGCGGCTGGGTCACGGCCCGCTGAGCGGGACGGGACGCAGCCAGATTCTGGCCATTCCGCCGCCGGCGGGCTTCGCCCCTGAGGTCTGGCAGGAGCTGGTCGCCCAGGGCCATCTCCGCAGCAGCGGCTACGGGTTGTATGAACTGGCGGACAAGCCACGGGCGTGACCGCCGCAGGCCCCGAGCGCTCCATGACCGCGGGCCGGCCGTCCGTCCAACGAAGCGGCCGGCCACGATCCAGCGTCCGGCCATGCGGGAGACCCTTCCCGGCCTGCTGCCGCCCGCATTGTTCCAGGCCCGCCCCGCCGCGGGCGGTTTTATCGGCCGGGCAATGTCCCCTTTTCGAGCCGCATAGGGTGTTTATCCCCTCGCCCTTCACGCGGGATCAGACAAAGTCCGCCTCCGGTCAAGGCGATACACAGAAGGACTGACGTGTTGGATGCGCCCGCGTCCGGCGGCGCTCCGTGCGCCACGCGGTGGACGCCGCGGCCGGGAGCGTGCGGCGGGGCGATGGCGAGGGCGAGGGGGCCCGGAATTGAACAGGTCATTGAAAAGGCTGGGGGTGATGGCCCGGGTGACGGCCGGCAGCACCCTGCTGCTGCTGCTGACGGTCGTGGTGGTCAGCGGCGCGCTGATCTGGCGCGGCTACCGCGACTCGCTGCACCGGCTGCGGCAATTCGCCGTCACCCAGGCCAAGGCGGTGAGCTACAGCGTGGAGCCCTACGTCCTGCTGGACGAGAAACAGGCCCTCAAGTCCGTGCTCCAGGCCGCGGCCAGCGATGACAACGTGCTCTACGCCGGGGTGATCGACACCAAGGCCCGCGTGCTCTCGCAGTTTCAGCGCGGGCCGGACTTTCGACCGGAGATTCGCGTCGAATCGGACGACCCCATGTCCGGCGTGTCGCCGTCCGACTCCATCCGCGCGGAGCAGTCGGCCCATCAGTTGCTGGTGGTCACGCCGATCTGGTCGGGGACCAGCAACATCCAGCTCGACCTTCCCGAGCAGGACCGGCTCCTGGAGGAGGCCGGCAGCCGCATCATCGGGTACGTCGTGCTGGTCCACGGGCTGGGCCGGCTGCACCAGGACCTGATCCGCGACATCCTGGCCACGCTGGCCATCGCCGGGGTGGTGCTCGGCGCGGGCGTGGCCCTCAACGTGCTGCTGATCCGGCAGGTGCTGCGTCCGATCGCCCACCTGGCCCAGACCGCCCGAGCCATCGCGGAAGGGGACCTGACCCGCCGGGCCGAGCCCGACGCGATCGGCGAAATCGGCGTCCTGGCCCAGGCCTTCAACCAGATGGCCGACGCGCTGAGTCATTCCATGCAGGACCTGGAGGCCCAGGTCCTTCGCCGGACGCAGGCCCTTCAGGAGAGCGAGGCCGAGGCCCGCAGGCTGGCGGTGGCGGCGGAAGCGGCCAACCGGGCCAAGAGCGAGTTCCTGGCCAACATGAGCCACGAGATCCGCACGCCCATGACCGCCATCCTGGGATTCGCCGAGAGCCTGGACTCGGAGCTGAGCGAGGCGGAACGCCGCGAGGCGGTCAGCACCATCCGTCGCAACGGCGAGCACCTCTTGCAGATCATCAACGACATCCTGGACATCTCCAAGATCGAGGCCGGCAAGCTCGAAATGCAGACGGCCACCTGTTCACCGTGCCAGATCGTCAGCGAGGTGGCCTCGCTCATGCGCGTCCGGGCGGAGCGAAAGGGGCTGTCGTTCACGGTGCACTACGAGGGGCCGGTGCCCGAGACCATTCGGAGCGACCCCATCCGGCTGCGGCAGGTGCTCATCAACCTGGTCAACAACGCGATCAAGTTCACCGAGCAGGGCGGGGTGCGGCTGGAGGTCCGGCTGCTGCGAGGCGAGCTGGCCGAACCCATGCTCCGGTTCGACGTGGTGGATACCGGGATCGGCATGGACCCGCAGCAGCTCGCCAACCTGTTCCAGCCCTTCAACCAGGTGGACAGCTCGCCGACCCGGCGGTTCGGCGGCACCGGCCTGGGCCTGGTGATCTCCAAGCGGATCGTGCACATGCTGGGCGGGAGCCTGACGGTGGTCTCGGCGGCCGGGTCGGGCTCGACCTTCACGCTTCAGGTGCCCACCGGTCCGCTGGAGAATGTCCCCCTGTGGAACAACCCGGCGGAGGCGGGATGGGTCAACCCCCCGTCGAAGCCCAAGGCTTTGCCGGTCATGCGGCTGTCCTGTCGCATCCTGCTGGCCGAGGACGGTCCGGACAATCAGCGGCTCATCTGCTTCCTGCTCAAAAAGGCCGGGGCCCGGGTGGACGTGGCCGAGAACGGCAAGCTGGCCGTCGAGAAGGCCCTGGCCGCCGAGCAGGCCGACGCCCCCTACGACGTCATCCTCATGGACATGCAGATGCCGGTGATGGACGGGTACGCGGCCACGCGGACGCTGCGCGAGCGCGGGTACCGCCGGCCGATCATCGCCCTGACCGCCCACGCCATGACCGGCGACCGCGAGAAGTGCCTGAGCGCCGGCTGCGACGACTTCGCCACCAAGCCGATTGATCGACCCAAACTGATCGCCACCATTCGCCGGTACCTTTCCCCGGAGAGAATCGCCATGGACGAAGCCCGAGCGAGCGAGCCGCCGATCGTCAGCACCCTGGCCGGCGACCCCGACTTTGCGGACCTGGTGGGCATGTTCGTGTCCGAGCTTCCCGCGCGGCTGGAGACGATCGCGGCGGCGGCGGCGGCCCAGGACCTGGAGCGACTGCGTACCCTGGCCCATCAGCTCAAGGGAGCGGCGGGGGGCTATGGATTTCCGTCGATCACCGAAGCGGCCAAGCGGCTGGAGGACGGCGCCAAGGCGGGTAACGACCTGGCGGAGATCCAGCGCAGCCTGGAGCAACTGGCCGGCCTCTGCCAACGGGTCCAGGCCGGTCCGGCCCTGGAACCGATCGCATGACCACGCGCATCCTGATCGCCGACGACGACCCCGCCGTCCTGCGCATGCTCGAGCGGCTGCTGCACAGGGCCGGTTATGACGTCCTCTCGGCCGGAGGGGGAGAGGAGGCCATCCGGCTGGCCCTGGCCGAGAAGCCCTCCATCCTCATCACCGACTGGTCCATGCCGGACATGAACGGCGTGGAGGTGTGCCGGGTGCTGCGGTCGCTGGAGGGGATTCGTTTCACCTACATCATCATGCTGACCGCCCACGCCGAGGAGGAGCGGATGGTGGAGGCTTTCGAGGCCGGGGCCGACGATTACCTGCGCAAGCCGGTCAATCCCCAGGAGCTGCTGGCCCGGCTCCACGCGGCCACGCGGATCGTGCAGCTCGAGGCCGACCTCGAACGGCAGAATCGCAGCATCCGGCAGGTCAACGCCGAGCTGCTGGCCGTCAACCGCAGGCTCGAGGAGCTGGTCCGGACCGACCCGCTGACCGGTCTGGCCAACCGCCGGGAGGCGATGAGCGTCCTGAACGCGATCTGGCAGCAGGGCGACGCCCGCCTCGGCTTGAGCTGCATGTTGCTGGACATCGATCACTTCAAGAGCCTCAACGACCGGTTCGGGCACGCCTTCGGGGACCAGGCCCTGTGCGAGACGGCCCGGGCCATGAACCGTCTGGCCCGCCCGGAGGACGTCGTGTGCCGGATCGGGGGCGAGGAGTTTCTGATTCTCTGTCCCGGCCAGTCGCTCGAGGCCACGCGGCGGGCCGCCGAGCGCATCCGCGCCGAGGTCCAGGCCCTGACGATCACCTGCGACGGGCAGGAGGCGACCATCACGGCGAGCATCGGCGTGGCCGCCGGCGACGCGACGATGCACAAGCCCGACGACCTGATCCGCAAGGTGGACCAGGCCATGTACGTGGCCAAGCGGTTGGGCCGCAACCAGGTTCGAACCGCCGAGGAGCAGCCGCCGGCGGATCGCGTGCGGGTTCCGGCACCGGCCGAACTGGCTACCGCGGTCGCGCGGCACGAGGCCGCGGACCCCTCCGCTCCGCCCACCGTTCTGGTCGCGGACGACGACGCCGGCATCCGGGCCATGTGCCGGCGGTTCCTGGAGGCCGGCGGCTTCGGGGTGATCGAGGCCGGTGACGGGCTCGAGGCCCTGGCCAAGGCCGCCGAACTCCGCCCGGACGTCATCGTTCTGGACGCGGTCATGCCGCGGCTCGACGGGCTGGAATGCGCCCGGCGGCTCAAGGCTCATCCGTTGACCCGCGAGGTGCCCGTCATCATGGCCAGCGCCTCCGACGCGGAAGCCGACGTGCTGGCCGGCCTGGAGGCCGGGGTGGACGAATACATCACCAAGCCGCCGCGCCGCCGCGAGTTCCTCCTGCGCGTTTCGAGCATGGCCCGGCTGTTCCGGGGGAAGGTCGAGCTGATGCGGGCCTGCGACCTGCGCGATGAACACGCCCGGGCCCTGGCCCTGCTGCTGGATTACGCGGTGGCGTTGTCGGTCACGCGGGACATGGAGGCGATTCTGGAGAAGACGGTGGCGGTGACCGCGCGCCTGCTGCGCTGCGGGCGCGTCTCGCTGATGCTGCCGGACAGCCGGCGCGAATACCTGGCCATCGCCAAGGCCGTCGGCATCGACCCGGAGGTGGTCCGGTCCCTGCGGGTTCCGCACGGCGAGGCCATCGCCGGGAGCGTGTTCGATTCGGGCCGGCCGTGCATCGTCAACTCCCCGGACGGCGCCCCGCGCGACCCGTCGCGCTACGATACCGGCGTGTTCGCCAGCGTGCCGCTGGCCTCGCATCCTCTGGTCGGGCCGGACCGGATCATGGGCGTGCTCAACCTGACTCAGCGCGCCGGCGGCCGGCCCTTCAGCCCGCGGGAACTCAAGTACATCGAGCTGATCTCGGCCCTGGCGGCGGCGATGATCGACGATACCCTGACCCGCCGGGCCCGCGACGAAGCCGCCGACTCCATCGTCATTGCCCTGGCCACCCTGGTCGAATACCGCGACAACGACACCCGCAAGCACATGGATAGGGTGACGGCCTTCTCGCTGATCCTGGCCCGCGAGCTGCAACGGCAACGGCGCTTCACCCGCGAGATCGACGGCGAGTTCCTCCACGACCTGGAGCGGGCCGTGCCCCTGCACGACATCGGCAAGGTCGCGGTGCCCGACCGGGTGCTGCTCAAGGCCGGCACGCTCGACGCCGAGGAGACCCTCCAGATGCGCCGCCACGCCGAGATCGGGGCCCGGACCATCCGCTCGGTGATCGAGCGCGTGCCCAACGTGCGCTACCTGAAGATGGCCGAGCAGATCACGCTGAGCCATCACGAGTTTTACGACGGCACCGGCTACCCCCACCAGCTCAAGGGCGATCGGATTCCCCTGGCCGCGCGGATCACCGCCCTGGCCGACGTGTACGACGCCATCACCACGCGGCGGAGCTACAAGGACGCGCTTTCGCACGAGGCCGCCGTGGCCATCATCCGGGAGGCTTCGGGCACGCAGTTCGATCCCCGGGTGGTGGACGCCTTCCTGGCCCGGCAGGAGGAGTTCCGGCTGATCGCCACCGAGCTGGCCGACGATCACCACCCCACGTGCGGGTCGGCGAACCTCGCCCCGGTCGAGGCGGCCGAGCCGGTGTCGGTTTGAGAGGGCGCCTCAGGAGGCGGCGGCTGGCAATTCCTCTTCGCAGGTCGGATCCGCGGCGATCCAGGGGCCCGAGGCGCAGCGCTCGAAGTGGAACAAATCCTGCTCGTCGATCACGCCGTTGCCCGTCCCGCCGTTGTCGCGATCGAAGCACTCGCACCCGGCCGCGACACCCCCCGCAGGACCCGTGTAGCATTCCTGGAACCGGGCGAAGTCCGCCTGGTCCACGTCGCCGTCGCGGTCGGCGTCGGCGAAGGGCACTGGGCAGCAGGGAATCACCGGGCACTGGCGGAACTGCCCGACCAGCGGGCGCAGCGGAGCCCAATCGGCCGGGAACCAGAACTGCCCCATCTCCGGGGCCGGACTGTCGAACAGGCTGCCGCCCGGCTGGGTGAAGGCGACGTGCCACTGCCCGTTCATCAGGTCGGGGATCAGGGTGCCGAACTCGTCGCGCACCAGCAGTTCGCGGTAGACGACCAGGTCGTCGCGCCCGTCGCCGTTGAGATCGGCCAGCAGCGGGACGTTCACGGTGGCGTCGGCCGGCGGCTGGCCGAACGGCGCCGCCCAGGTGATGCCGTTGGCCGCGATGCACAAGCCCGATTCGGCTCCGCATTCGGCGGTCAGACCGGCCACGAAGAGGAAAGACCCGTTGTGCTCGCGGTCCTCGACCTCGACCACGTCGTCTTTCCCGTCGCCGTCCAGGTCGCCGATGAGCGTGGCCACGTTGGCGGGAACCCCGTTGTCCACGAAGTTGCTCACCGAGCCCTGGAC
>JABRVU010000661.1:0-4809 GCA_039961895.1 Phycisphaerae bacterium
CCCGACGAGTGCGAAGCCGACTGCAACGCCAACGGCGTTCCCGACTCCTGCGATCTGGCCTCGGGCGCCGCCCTGGACTGCAACGCCAACGACATCCCCGATTCCTGCGACATCGCCGCCGGCGGCGGCAGCGACGACTGCAACAACAACCAGAGACCCGACGAGTGCGACCTCGCCGCCGGGGGCGGCAGCGACGACTGCAACTCCAACCGCGTCCCCGATGAATGCGACTACGCCGCCGGCACGCTGCACGACTGCAACGCCAACCAGCAGGCCGACGCCTGCGAGCTGTCGCCCTGCCGATATGAAACCGAGCTGGTCGCCCGGACGCCCCCGGGGCCCGATCCCACCGTGCTCGGCCCGCCCGACGGGATCGGGCACGACATCCAGGGTATGAGCCTGACCTTCCGCTTCACCTGCGGCAGGCTGTACAACGGTCCGGGTCCGGACCTGAACGTCTACGAGGTTCCCGGCGGGCACGGGCTGGGCAACCTGGCCAACCAGGTGCACGTCAGCGCGGACGGCGTCACCTGGTACGACATCAGCCAAGCCTTCGCCCATGCCGGGGCCACGCACATTCCCGGCGACGGTTATCGTCCGGCCGGTTCATATTCGCTGCCGTCCGTCCTGCGCCACGCAACCTACGTGCGTATCAGCTACTACGGCGTCGTCGGATTCGGGATCGTGCTCGACGCCATCGGAGCCATCCACGCCTGGGTACCGGACGACTGCAACGGCAACGGCTCGCCTGATGGTTGCGACCTCGGCGCGGGCACCAGCACCGACGCCGACGGCAACGGCAAGCCCGACGAATGCGACGCCGACTGCGACGCCGACGGCGTGCCCAACTCCTTTGAACTCGCTTTCGGCCTCGAACTGGACTGCAACGCGAACAACGTTCCCGACGACTGCGAGCCGGACTGCGACGGCGACGGCGTTCCGGATGTATGCGAGCCCAACAACAATCTCATTCTCCGCGCGGACGCCGGGCCGGACGGATCCATCTGCGCCGGAGAAAGCCTGGTCCTGGGCGGGTCGCCCTCGGCGGTCAACGGGGTGGCGCCCTACGCGTATCAGTGGTTCGCCGACGGCCAGCCCAAGGAGCCGCCCGCGCTCGATCAACAGCAGCCCCAGGCCACCGGCGATGTGTTCACCGGCGGGGCCGCCCAGACGTTCATCGCCGGCCAGACCGGTGAGCTGCGAGCCGTCGAGGTGTGGTTCTCGGCCGACTCCGGCAGCGGTACGCTCTTCATCCACGCGGGCAACTACGGGACCGTGCTCAGCGTCCAGGGGGTGAACGCCCCGGCCGGCTGGCAGCGCTTCGAGCTGAACTGCCCCGTGCCGGTGACGGCCGGCCAGGAATACATGCTGCGGCTGACCGGCGCGTTGAATATCAAGTATCACGCCGGCAACCCCTATCCGGCCGGCACGCTCAACGGCAACAACACCTGGGACATGGCCTTCAAGACTTACGTCGGCCGGCTCACGGGCCTCTGCGGCGGGACAGAGGCCAACCCCACCGTCCGCCCGGTGCAGTCCACCCGCTACCAGCTTCAGGTCACCGACGCGGATCAATGCAGGCAGATGGACGAGGTTCTCGTCACCGTACGACCGGAACCTTGCCTGCGCCTCAGCGGCTTCACCGTGGGCGGCGAGCGCCCGTACGTGCTCGGCCAGGTCGTTCCCGTCACCGTCAACCTCAGCGTTCCCGCCCCGGCCGGCGGAGTGGACGTGGCCGTCAACGCCGGCGGCTTCGCCGGTTTTCTCATGCACGTTCCCGAAGGCCTCGACGGCAGCCAGCGGGACGTCACCATGCAGTCGCTGGGCACCGGCTTGAGCGCTACGGCGCGGATCGTGGACCTGGGCGCGCCCCTGAGTTCTTCGACGTATGACGTGCTGCCGATGGTGCAGAGCCTCGCGCTCGAGTCGTTACCGCCTTATCGTGTCGGCGACGCTCTGCCGCTGAGCGTGACGCTCCGCGAGCCGGCTATCGCCGGCGGGGCGGTGGTGCGCGTGACCAGTCCGGCGTTCGACCCGTTCGATATCAACATTCCCGAGGGGCAGACGCAAGGCCAGGAGCAGGTCGTTCTTCGCGTGGTCGGGTCCGGCCTGACAGCGACCGCCGCCGGCCAGACCCGCTGCACGCGCACCGCCGTATCCGCCCCGTTCGACGTGCTGCCCGCCGGAGAGCTTTACGTCGACGCCGTCACCGGCAGCGATGCCAACGACGGGCTGACTCCGGGAACCGCTCTGGCCACCATCAACCAGGCCTTGGCCCTGGCCGCTGAGGGCTTCGTCATCCACGTCGCCGCCGGCAACTACTCCGAACGAGTGGTGGTGAACAAGAACGTTGTACTCGCCGGCGCGGGCGCGGATCGAACCGTCGTCGATGCCGGGCACAACGGACGGCCGTTGACCGTCCACGCTCCGTCGGTGGCCATCTCGGACATGGCCTTCACCAACGGCACAACGACGGGCGACTTCTTCGATGCCGTGGGCGGCGGGGTCTACGTGGGAGCGGTCAATGATCTGTTGCTCAGGCGCTGCCATATTCACGGCAACACCGCCGGCGGGCCGGGCGGCGGAATCTACGTCAGCTTCGCCGGCCAGGTGTCCCTGGTCGATTGCACCATCAGCCACAACACCGGCGGAGTTTTCGGCGGCGGGATCTTCAGCTACGCGACGCTGCGGCTGACGCAGTGCACGGTGAGCGGCAATGCCCTGGGGGCGGCGGAACTGGGCAATTCCTTTGGCGGCGGAGTGGTCTCCGCCGGCGAGACCTACATCAGCCACTGCACCATTACCGGCAACAGCGCGGCCATCGGCGGCGGCATCTCGCCTTGGCATTCGACCCGCCTCGGGCACACCCTCGTGGCCGGCAACGTGTCTTCGTTGAATATCGGACCTGATCTCGACGACTCGTCCAACGCCGTCTTCATCTCGGAGGGATACAACCTGATCGGCACGGCCCCGCCGATGGCCGCGGCGGCCGGCGACTTGTTCGGCATCGAGCCGAGGCTTGCGCCGCTGGCGCTGTACGGGGGGACCGTCCCGACGCATGCCCTGCGCTCGGGCAGTCCGGCCATCGACGCGGGCAATCCGGCGGACTGCGCCGACCTCGGCGGAGCGCCGGCCGCCCTCGATCAGCGCGGGCGGAACCGGCCCTTCGACGGCGACGGCGACGGCCAGCCGCGCTGCGACATCGGGGCGTTCGAGCGGACTTCGCCGCCTGCCGACTTCGACGGCGATGAGGACGTGGACGCGACGGACTTGGAGGCCCTGAGAGCCTGCCTTTCCGCCCCGGCCATCCCACGTTCACCACCCTGCCAGGCCCAGGACCTGGACGGCGACAACGACGTCGACCAGACCGACCACGCCCTCTTCCAGCGCTGTTACAACGGCAAGGACCGCCCGCCCGCGCCGACCTGCGGAACGTGAGCGCGCCGGCCCGCGCTCCGCCAGGCGCGGGCCACGGCGGCATGAATGCCGCCTTGTTCGGGCCTGGCTACCCGTTCGCCGTCACCCCGCGGCTCTTTCAACGGTCAATGACGCGGGAGGCCTTCACGCGCGTCCACGGAGGAGCCATCGCGGTTTGCGTCCGGCGCTGATTTTTCGGGCGGCCTCGCCCGGTACGTCATACAGCCGGTACACCCGGCGGTTGAGTTCCTTCCACCCCGCCTCGCGGTCCGGCCGGCGCCAAAGCTCCCGGCACGCTTCGTCCAACGATGACAGACGTTCCACGACCGGCACGGGAACCTTGCGGAGAAAACAGCCGTCGAAATGCATCGTGCGCACCGCCCGGTTGTAGACGCACACGTACACGAACCAGTTGACCAGGTCGGACATGAGCAGACCGGCCAGGGCGAACGGCGACAGCCGGCCGTCCGCGGGCGTCAGCAGGTTCACCGTGTCCAGACAGGCCATCCGCCCGGTCGCGACCGTCCCGATGAGCTGGATGTGATCGGCCGGCCGCGTCAGGTGGGCGACGATGTTCTGAAACACCGCCTGCGGCGGGTCCGTGAATACGAGCCGCGCCTGACGATGAGACCGTCCGTGCCCGCATCGTTCCGCCGCCGCCCGCGGCAGGAAGCGCACGGCCACGGGGCGTCCGAAACTCGTGAGGTCCCTTCCGGCCAGTACGGGCACGTCGCCGTCCGCCCGCGTCAGGCGTTGTACGCCACCGCCGCGCCGCGTCGCGCAAAGTCCGCCCAGCGTACCGGCGGAGGCGGCGATCATGCCTTCGGCGAGGCGCCGGTCTTCTTCGGTCAGGCCGGTGGGAATGGTTCCCAGGAAGTCGATCAACCGGCCGGCGTCCGCCCGATGCCACACGACGCGCCGGCCGACGAGCCGGCCCAACCGCGGCGGGGGCAGTCCGCGCGACGGAGCCTCGGACCTGCTTGCCGTTCGTGCGGTTTGGACGGCCGTAGCGGCCGGCCCCCGTGCCGGTCGTGGAACCCCGGCAGCCGTCCTGGGTTTACGCCCGTTCGTCTCAAGGCCGTCAGCTTGCCGGGGCGGGCGGTACGTCACCAGCGCCTGCTCGAGCCGCACGTCGGGCCAGGCCTTTCCCGCGTCCACGGCATGGGTCAGCCCTGCCCGCAACCACGACCGCAGCGGCGCCCAGGCGTGCGAGTAGGTGAGCGACTTGGGCATGACCAGCCCGACGCGCCCGTCCGGATCGGCCAGCTCCGCGCAGCGGACCAGAAAATCGGCGGCGGAATTGTCCGCCCGCCGCGCGACGGGGTAAAGGCGGTTCAATTCCCGCCGCTCCCGACCCGACATCGCCGCAGAATAGGGCGGGTTGCCGACGAT
>JABRVU010000662.1:0-2792 GCA_039961895.1 Phycisphaerae bacterium
GTCTCGCTCGGGGTGGTCAGGACGCGGTAGTAGCAGAAGACGGCCAACCCCACCACGAACCCGCATGAAATCAGCATGAGCGCCCAGCCGGCCGGGGTCATCGGCCACCTCCCGTCCGCTGATCGGCCGCCGCCGGGAACCCCATCAGGTCGGAGGGCGGGGGCAGCTTGCCTCGGGCCCGCCAGTTCTTGCCCGCCAGGTTCACCAGCAGCGCGAAGAACACGATCAACACCACGATGAACATCAGCATCAGCAGCACCGTGCCGCGGTCGTCGGCGTTCAGGGCAACGACTTTGCGCACGTAATCGGGCACGTTGTTGTAGCACCAGGCCGCGAAGATGACGATCAGGTACAGCGGCGAGACGTATTTGACGATGAACCAGAAGACCGCGGGGATTTTCAGGGCCGCGCCCCGGTCGGCTTCCTCGCGGGCCCGGTCCACGCCGAAGAGCCAGCCCACCACGATGACCTGCACGGCGCCCAGCAGGAAGATGAACACCGTGCCGATCCAGAAGTCCAGGGTGTCCAGGGCGATGGTGTCCTTCGAGAAATAGACCACCAGCAGACTGCCGATGGCGGTGAGCAGCCCGAGGCAGGTGACCGATGCCCGCCGGCCGAGGTTGAAGCCCTCCTCGAAGAAGGCGATGGCCGGCTGGAGCATGGACAGCGAGCTGGTGATGGCGGCCACGAAGAGCATGAAGAACCACATGGCCCCGAAGAACCGCCCCGCCGGCATCAGGGCGAAGACCGCCGGCAGGGTCTTGAAACCCAGCGTGAAACCGGACTTGAGCACGTCGGGGGTGAGGCTGGCCGCCCCCAGGAACATGAAGGCCGCGGGGATGGTGATCAGCCCGCCCAGGCAGACCTCGCAGAACTCGTTGGTCGCCGTCGCGGTCAGGCCCGACAGGACCACGTCGTCGTTCTTGCGCAGGTAGCTGGCGTAGTTGAGGATCACGCCGAAGCCGACCGAGAGGGTGAAGAAGATCTGCCCGGCGGCGGCCAGCCAGATGGCCGGGTTCATGAGCGGGGCCCACATGCTCCCGCCGGCCGGGGCCTTGGGGTTCCACATGAAGCCCAGCCCGTTCATCAGGTTGGCCTCCGGCCTGGCGGGGTCCGGCGTGCCCAGGGTCAGCACGCGGACCAGCACGATCAGGGCGAAGAGCATGAGCACCGGCATGGCCCACTTGCAGAACAGCTCGATGCCCCTGGTCAGCCCGCGGTAGATGAAGATGAAGTTGACGACGAAGACGATGATGAGGAAGACGACGCTTTCCTGAAGGCCGCCGACGCTTTCATTCTCGCCGTTGCCGCCGCGCAGCAGGAAGCCGTTGTACTTCGTCCCCACGAAATCGTCGAAGTGCTGCCCGTAGCGGGCCACGTCCCCGGAGTAGGCGGCCATCTTGCCGGAGAGGTAGTCCCAGGAGTAGGCCAGGCACCAGGCCTCGATGTAGACGTAGTACATGTAGATGCCGACCGGGATCAGCAGGGCCAGCACGCCGAAATACTTGCTCACCGGGTTGCGCCAGAGCACCGCGAAGATGCCGGGCGAGCTGTTGAAGCCCTGGGACCCGCCGTAGCGGCCGACGGTCCATTCGATCCAGCAGATGGGGATGCCCAGGATCAGCAGCGAGATGAAATAGGGGATCATGAACACGCCGCCGCCGTTGAGCGCCGCCTGCCCCGGAAAACGCAGGAAGTTGCCCAGGCCCACGGCGGAACCGGCGACGGCCAGAATCACGCCCAGACGCGAACCCCAGTTCTCCGAGGACCGCGCCGGGCGCCGATCAGCAGCGGACGAATCAGCCACGGAGGTCTCCTTGAAGGTCGGCACCGACGGGCATCATCGGCAGGCGGGGGAGGATTTGCAAGGGCCGTCCGGCGCCGGCGACCCGACGACAAGGTGAGAAGGGAACCAGACGACAAGGCGAAGCGCCCCTGCGAGGATTCCTCGTCCGCCGGTCACCGCATGACGCCCGCGCCGCCCCACCGCCGCCAGCCGAAGTACACCGGCAGGCCGGTCAAGATGATGGCCAGCCCCGGCCAGGTGGTGCGGGTCTTGTAGAGCAGCAGCACAAGCAGGATCAGCGTGGCCGTCGCCACGTACAGGGCCGGCACCAGCGGATAGCCGAAGGCCCGGTAGGGCCGGTGGGCGTCGGGCCGCTTTCGTCGAAGCACGAACACCGCGACGATCGACAGGACGTAGAAGATGAGCACCGACGAGATGATGTAATCGAGCAGGTCGCTGTACACGTTGCCGTAGACCTCGAAGCGCCCGGCGGGGTCCATCAGGGGCCGGCCGGCGTCGTCGAGCCGGCGCGTCCTGGGCAACACCAGCAGGCACGCCCAGAGGCCCTGCACGATCAGCCCGACGGCCGGCACGCGATGGCGGTTGAGCCGGCCGACCGACCGGAAGAACAGCCCGTCCCGGGCCATCGCATAGAACACGCGGGCCCCGGCCAGGGTCAGCCCGTTGTTGCATCCGAAGGTCGAGATCATGATGGCGACGGCCATCACCGCCGCGCCCCGATCGCCGAGCACCGCCCGCAGGACCGCCGTCGCCACCCGGTCGTCGGGGGCGTTTTGAATTCCCTCGAGCGGCAGCGTCAGCAGGTAGCCCACGTTGGCCAGCAGGTACAGCAGGACCACTCCGCCCACGCCGAGGCCCAGGGCCAGGGGCAGGTTCCGCCGCGGGTTGCGCACCTCGCCGGCGGTGAAGGTCACGTGGGCCCACGAATCCGCGGCGAAGAGCGCCCCCACCTGCCCGACGCACAGGGCGATGAGCAGGCTGAAGG
>JABRVU010000663.1:0-8472 GCA_039961895.1 Phycisphaerae bacterium
CTGACGCCGGTGAAGCAACGCTGCCAGAGGCCGAAATCGTCGCCGTCGGTGTCGCCGTCCTCGTCGGCGTCGGAGAACGGATGCGGGCATTCGCCGGCCAGCCGGCAGCCGACGCAGACCTTGATCTGGTCGATGGCCCCGGAGCCGCGCCCGCCGCCCATGTTCTGAAGCTGGGCGGTGACGAAGGCCCCGTCGTCGAACTCGTCGGTGATGGCGGCGTCGTTGAGCGAAGCCGCGTCCCACCCGCCCATCAGCCGGTTGCCCGGCCCGACGTGAACGCCGGGCACCGAACTCAATGGAGTGTAGACCGCCCCGGCGCTCTCATTGAAGCCGATCTCCCACCCGCCGGCCCTGACCCGGATGCTGGCCCGCAGCGGGTTGTCGGGCGTGATCGAGGCCACGTTCGTCAGGACGAAGGTGGCCAGGGTCTCGAGCCCCGGGGTGTCTTCGACGTCGGCGAACCAGGCCTTGGTCTTGTTGACGGCGCGGACGTTACCGGTGACCACCAGGTCGCCGGGTCCGCCGCCGGGGGCCCGGTCGTAGAAGACGCTGATAAAGATGCCCCCACCGCCGTTGACGGCGTACAACTCCACGTCGCCGTTGTTGACCCGCCTGGCCGACACCACGCCGAGCTGGTGATAGCAATCGGCGGTCAGGCCGCCGGGGAACTGGGCCAGGTTGCCGGTCTGGTCGGTCGAGACCTGGGCCCCGGTGATGACCCACTCGACACCCACGCCCTCGGGCGTGAGGAAGTCGAACTCGTCGGCTTCCTTGGCGCTGATGAGGGCCCGCGAGTAGTTCCCGCCGCTTTCGAGCACCTGCCAGGCGGTGCCGATTTCGCCGTGGGTCTTGCTGCTGACCGGGGCGTAGAAGCCCTCGCCCGGCCCGCCGGGGTTGATGCCCAGGGCGGTCAACCGGTCGGCGACCACGTCGGCGGGGTTGTCGGTGAACTGATCGTCCACCAGGATGATCGCGCCGTTGACCAGGGTGTGCACCTGGAACAGGGCATCAGCGCTGACCAGGCCGTTGGAAGAGGCCCGAAGCGTGGTGGCCCCGGCGCCCAGGGCGGAGACGGCCAGGTTGAGGCCGGGCTGCCCGTTGGGGATGTTCACGACGCTGCCGGAGGGCAGGGCCCCGCCGCCGGCGTCCACCGCGATGACGGCCGCATCGAACGTGAGCGTCACCGGCACGTCGCCGGTCGAACCGTCCGGACGCGACAAGGTCACCGCCACCGGTCCGCCGGAGCCCGGCAGGATGAACTGGTGCTTGGCCGGCGCGAGGGTCAGGGCCATGGTCCTGAAATGGGCGAGGACCTGCTCGGCGGTCAGCGGGTCTTCGTAGAGGGCCACCTCGTCCAGCCCGCCGATGAAGCGCTCCTGCCCGCTTTCGGTGGATGAACCGATCTGGAAGGTCTGGTCCAAGGCGCTGCCCAGTCCGTGCTTTCCGCCCGGACCGATCGGATACCCCACGTTGGACTCGCTGGCGTAGAGCACGCCGTCGAGGTACACGCGCATGACCTGGGGGCTGTCATAGACGAAGGCCAGGTGATACCACCGGTCCTCGAACATGGGCACGACGGCCCGGCCCCAGGACACGTCGAAGCCGGTGAAGGAGTTGATGTATCGCCGGTTGGCGCCGACGTGGACGCTGTAGCGGGTGTTGGCGTTGCGGCTGGCGGCGACCACGTAGTCATTGGCGCCGCCGTCCAGGGCCCAGGCCGGGCGGATCCAGGCCTCGACCGTTCCGGTGCCATCGGCGAAGGTGAAGTCGGAGACGGCCCCGAAGTTGGCGTGCCCGGTGCCGGTCATTTCCATGGCCCCGCCGCCGGCGCCGGCCCGCGGGCCGAGCTGCACCACGCCGGCGTAGGTTCCATCGTGGGTCGGGGTGGGCACGGCCGGGGCCCGGTCGATGGCCCCGTCGGGCTCGGTGTCGAAGGTGTAGTAGCTGATGAGCGAGCTTTCGGACAGCACCGCCGCCTGATACGCCAGCAACTGCGGCGAGGCGGGCGTGCGCACCGCGAACTGCCCGGTGGCCGACAGGAAATTCGTGCCCGAGGCCGTGAGGTTGGTCATCCCCGGGGCCACCCCTGAGACCTTGACCACCACGTTGGTGGCCCCCTGGGCCACGATGGCCGTTCCGCCCGACGGAATCGGCACGTCGCCGGAAGTGGTGACCGAGATCACCGCGGAATCATAGGTCAGCGTGATGGGCGTTCCGCCGGCCACGCCCGCGGCCCCGACCAGCCCGATGGTCACGTTCACCGGGCCCATGTCCGAACCCTGGGTGAAGAACCGCCGGTTGGGCGTGATCGTCAGGACCGGCTGAAGCTCCAGGAAGTGAGAGAGGATCGTGGATTCCGACAGGGCGTCGCCATAGATGGCCACCTCGTCGATCTGACCGATGAACCGTTCCGACGTGGAATTGCTGTAAGCCGACCACAGGGGGTGCCCGATGGTGAAGGGCAGTCCAGTCAGGGCCCCCAGCGGCTGGCTCGACAGGGTACCCGCGAACACGCCGTTGACGTAGATGCGGACCACCCCGTTGTCGAAGACGTAGGCCACGTGGTACCAGATGTTCGGATCGTAGGTGTAGCCGGCGGTGCGGAAATTCGCACCGTTCCAGACGCCGAAGGTGTTCGCGTTGGGATTGGCGTGCAGGCTGTAGCGCGTTCCGTTGGTGTCGCGATTGGCGGCGATGGTGCGGTTGTTGTTGTCGTTGTTGGTCGTGCGGATCCAGGCCTCGATGGTGCCTGTGCCGTCGGCGAACTCGAAATCGGGAACCGCCCCGAAGTAGGCCATGCCCCCGCCGTCGAGCTGGAGCGCCGCCCCGCCCGGATGCGTGCCGGCGGTGGGCGCGATGTTCAGCTCCGTCACGCCGCCGTCCAGGACGCCGTGGTGCTTGAGCTCCTCGGGGTCCGCCGGCCTGGCCACGTCCTTGACCGTCATGCCGACGTCCTCGTCGAAGGTGTAGTAGCTGATCAGCGAGGGCGTGGCCCGGACGGCGGCCTGATACTCGAGCATGTCGACCGAAGGCGGCACCTTGATGTTGAAACCGGCCAGGCCCGATAGAAGGCCCGTCCCCGAAATCGTGAGCGTCGTCATGGTCACGCCGTTCGGGGCGATCGGCGTCGTGGGCGACACCTTCACGATCACGCTGCCGGCGCCTTCCGGCACCGTGACCGTCCCGCCGCTGGGAATGGGGGTGTTGTCCTCGGCCGTCACCGTGATGGCCGCTGCGGTGTAGGTCAGGGTCAGCGGCGTGCCCGTCCCGGCGGCGCCCACCGCTCCGGCCAGGTTGATGGTCAGATTGAACGGACCCATGTCCCCGGGAGTGAAGAAGGTTTTGGTCCTGGGCACCGGATTGATGCTGGGGGCCAACTGGGAGGCGTGGGCCAGAATCTCCGCCGCGGTCAGCGGCCCGGAGTAGACGGCCACCTCGTCGACCGACCCGCGCCAGCGCTCCTGGCCGGCCGGGGAGACGGAGCCGATCTGGAAGGGGGCTCCGGTTTCAGTGCCCAGGCTGAACTTGCCGGCCCGATTGGGGACCAGCCGACCATCGATGTACATCTCAACGTCCGTGCCGGTGAACACATAAGCCACGTGGTGCCAGACGCCCACGGCGAACTGACCCGCCGTTGGGACGGTGTTCGTCCAGGATAATCCGGTGTAGATGTTGGTGTAGGTGCCGCCCTCGACATGGATGCTGTAGCGCGTCGGCCCACCGTTGCGACAGGCCACGAAGGACTGGGGGGCGGTGTGGGCGGGCTTGACCCAGGCCTCGATGGTGCCCGTATTATCGTCGGCAAAGGCGAATTCCGGGACAACCCCGAAGTTGACGTGCCCGAGAGTGGCTTCCTGTCCGGCGGCGGGGTCATTGACCAGCACCAAGGCCTGTCCGCCGCCCAGGCCCGGCTCGAACGCCGTCGCGCCCACCAGCGTGCCGTGGTGGGGGCTGGCGACGGCCGGCGAGTCGTTGGCCGTTCCGTCGTCGAACTTCCAGTACCCGATCAGCAACGGATGGCTCTCGACCGCGGCCTGGTACTCGGTCAGACCGCCCACGACCGGCGAGACCCCGGCACAGACGCACAAGACGGTCGAGAAGATGATACGGCGGTTGCGGCAGGACATGCAGCGCGCTCCTTTCGATGAGAGGCCCACCCATCGACGGTTGAGGGCAGTCTTCAGGCTCTCACATCCCTTCCTCACGGTTGCGGTTCCGGTGATGGCGACGTCGGCAGAGCCGGTTGAAAAGTCGGCGGGGGTACGGACGCGGACCCTCCGCGCTCCGCTGATGGTATCGGATCGCGGCCGGAAACCGCCACGTTGTTTTGCGCAAAGCTTTTGTCGTTTTACGTCAATGTCGGCCGCCGGCATTCTCGGGGACGGGCGTCATCGACCACGGCACCCTCCCGGAGGTTTTTTCACGGCCTGACCGCGATCAGGAAGGCAACCTGCGGTCTAGAAATCTTCACGGGTTCTCCGTTCCCGGCGCGCCAGGCATCAACGGGCATCGACTACCCGCCTGAAACGGATAACCGGTCGCTGGCAACGGCCCACTCTCTTCTTTGCTTTCCCCGCTCAGGTTCCCTGGCCGAGCATGTCGGCCAGTCCGGGGATGTTGACGCCGCCGGTCAGCTTCATCATTTCTTCTTTCATCCCCTCGTGGGCCTTGCGGGTGGCCGCCGAGACGGCCGCGGTCACCAGATCTTCGAGCAGTTCGACGTCGCTGGCGGCCTGGGGGGCGATCTTGATCTGCACCAGCTCGCCCTTGCCGTCCACCACCGCCCGGACCATGCCCGCGCCGGCCTCGGCCTCGAACCGCCGCTGGGCCAGCGTTTCCTGCATCCGGGCCATGTTCTCTTGCAGAGACCTGGCCTGCTTGAACAACGTCGCAAGGTTGCCGAGCCCACCGAACATTCATGCACTCCTCAGATCCGAGGTCGAATCAAACAAAACCGACCCCCCGATCTTCCGCTGGAAACGCGGTGCCGGGGGACGCCGTGGGGGTTGAGCGTACATCCAGAACCCGTGTGGAACCGGCCTGAAGCCGGTCGGCTTACAAGGTTCGGAGACGCACTTTCATTCACATCCTATCACTTCTCACTCGTCCATCGTTGCCGTAGGCAACGAGGGGACTCAGGTGCCCGGTTCACCCGATCGACGTACGGCCCGGACGAATCGCGCCCCCGGCAGTTGCCGGACCAGCCCCTTGAGCTGAAGCGTAATCAGCGTGGAAGCCACTTTCGACGCCGACCGGCCGGTTGCCTCCGCGATCATCTCGACCGACCGCTCCTCGTGATCGAGCGATTCGTGGACCGCCCGCTCGTCTTCGTTGAGCATCAGCCGGGCCGGCGGCGGCTCGCCCGCGGCGGTCTGCTCCGGGTCGCGCAGGGCCGCGCCCATCTCGCCCAGCTCGTCGAGGATGTCGTCCACGCCCGTGATCAGCTTGGCGTGCTGGTCGCGGATGAGGGCGTTGGTTCCGGCCGAGAACTCCGAATCCACCCGTCCCGGGACGGCATACACCTCGCGGTTATACTCGGCGGCCCGGGCCGCGGTCGACAGCGCGCCGCTGCGCTGGGCGGCCTCGACCACCACCACTCCCCGCGCCAGTCCGGCGATGAGGCGGTTCCGCGGCAGGAAGTTCTCCCTGGCCGGCGAGGTGGTCATGGGCAGTTCGCTGAGCAGGGCCCCGTTCTCGGCGATGCGGGCGGCCAGCTCCTTATGTTCCGGCGGATAGATGGAAGACAGGCCGTTGCCCAGGACGGCCAGGGCCCGCCCCCCGGCCGCCAAGGCTCCCTTGTGCGATTCACCATCCACCCCGCGGGCCAGGCCCGACACCACCGTCGCCCCGCGCTGGGCCAACTGATAGCCGAACCGATGGGCCTGTTCGCGCCCGTACAGCGTGCAGCGGCGGGCCCCCACGATGGCGACGGCCAGGTCGTCGCGCGGTTCGATCCGCCCGCGAACGTACAGGACGATCGGCGGGTCGGGCATCTCCTTGGCCAGCCGCGGGTACTCTTCATCCTCGCGGCAGAGGATGCGCACGCCGTGCTTTTCGGCCCGTGCCAGTTCCGCCTCGACGTCGGCGGCGTCGCGCGATCGGGCCATCTGCTCCGCGATGACCGGCCCGATCCCCTCGACCGCCTGAAGGGTCTGCACGCCAGCCTCCAGCGCCACCCGCACCGACCCGAAATGCTCGATGATCCGGGCGAACAGAATCGGCCCCACTCCGTCAACCAGCGACCAGCGCAGGTGCTCAACGGCCGCGGGAGACGCGATACCGGCAAAACGTGTGGCCATGATCGCTCCGGCCGGAGGCTACCGGCTACCAACCCATTCTGTCCGGGATGGCGATTCGGGGCAAGCGGGGTGGGATCGCGTGATGGATACGGGGAAAAATGGTGAAGCGTGCGACGACAAACGGGCGGTTGTCAGTTTTCACCTCACAACGGTCATGCCGGCCGCCGAGACGCCGCTCCCTGGTCATTCGCCTCAAAGTCATCCCGGCTTGTCTTGCCTTCGGCAGGTGAGGGGCATAGAAACTCATGTAGCCTGAAGCCGGCCCCAGCGGCACACGGATGAGGTGGCGCGCCGGGCGCCGAGGGAACCTGAGGCCTCCGCTCCCCGAGGCCAAGGCAGAATGGCCAAGAGCCGATCCCGAGACGCGCCGGCGAAACGGCCCCGCCGTCGGCCGGCCGTCCCCTGTTGTCACGGGCTGCTGATTCCAACGACCCCTGCGGAACGGGGAAGTTGATCGGTCGGGTGAACATCGTATTCCTGATGGGCTTCGCCTGCGTGGTGAACGCTCATCCCCGGCGAGGCCCAATCGCCGGCTTTCACGATGAACGGCGCCTGACCCGCAATCTCGTCGTCACATAAAGGAGAAAACCATGCCGGAGAGCGATCCCCAGCACGTTCAGCCTGGCGTCCGGAAGAGCAATCGCGGCTTTGCCGGGATGGATCGGGAGCGGCAACGTCAGATCGCCAGCGCGGGCGGACGGGCGGCTCACGCCCAGGGAACCGCCCATGAGTTCACTCCGGAGGAGGCCCGTGAGGCCGGCCGAAAAGGCGGCGAAGCCTCTCGGGCGGCGCGTCTCCGCCGGGCCGGCGGGCAGTCATCCGAGGCGGGAGAAACCTCAGCCGAGTGCGAAAACGGTACGGCTCATCAATACGCTCAGGCCGGTCAGCCCGTTTGATGACCAGGGCTGGCCCAAGCGCTCATCCCAAAACCCTGAGAAACGACCGGCTGGTAGCCGGCCCCACATTGGTGAAGCCGGTTTCACACGGGTTTGGGGATGGGCGCCTCGAGTACGGACCGCTCACGTGAAGATCACCGTTCGCTGCCCGCAGAGGAACACGCGCTCGTCGAACACCAGCTTGAGGGCCAAGGCCAGCACGGTTTTCTCGACGTCGCGGCCGGCCTGGATCATGTCCTCGACGCCGTAGGTGTGATCGACCGGGATCACGCTCTGGGCGATGATCGGCCCCTCGTCGAGGGCCTCGGTCACGAAGTGGGCGGTGGCCCCGATGATCTTCACCCCCCGCTCGAAGGCCTGGCGATAAGGCTGGGCCCCGGTGAAGGCCGGCAGAAACGAGTGGTGGATGTTGATGATGCGGTGCGGGTAGGCGGCGATGAAGGCCGGTCCCAGCACGCGCATGTACTTGGCCAGGATGACGTACTCGGGGGCGTAGCCGGCCAGCACGGACAGAACCTGCTCGTCGTGCCGGGCGGGGGAAAGTCCCTCGTGGCTGACGCAGTGAAAAGGCACGTCGAACCGCCGCACCAGCGGCCCGAGCGTTTCGTGGTTGGCGACCACCGCGGCGATGTTCGCGTTCAGTTCGCCGAAGGCGTTCCGCAGCAGCAGGTCGCCCAGGCAGTGGTACTCGCGGGTGGCCAGTACGACGATCCTCCGCGGACCGCGGTCGGCCAGCCGGACGCGCGCTCCCGCCGGCAGGACCGCGGCCAGGTCCGCCTGGAGCCCCTCGCGGTCCACGTCGCCCTCGACCTCGCTGCGCATGAAGAAGCGCCCGCTGTCGTGGTCCACGAACTCGCTGTTGCTCACGATGTTAAGCCCGTGCCGGAGGATGGCCGCGGTGACGGCGTGGATCAGCCCCTTGCGGTCCGCGCACTCGATCAGCACGATGCAGGCGTTCATGGCGGATCCGTTCAGGGGGCGCCGGCCAGGGTCTCGGCGCGGGCGTAGGCCACCGCCTCGCTCATCAGCTCGATGGCCCGGCGGATGGCCTCGAGGTCCTCGAAGCCGTAGGCGATGCGCAGTTGCCGCCGTCCGACGGCGGCCAGGTCGCCGCGGCGGTGCACGCAGTATTGCCCGGGGATGTACACCACGCGCGGGCCGAGCGCCCCGCCCGGCCGGTCCACGCCGGGGTCGCCGGTGGTCCGCGACAGAAACCTGAAGAACGGCGCGCGCTCGTGGGTCTCGACGTGTCGGAAGGTCAGGTAGTAGTAGAACCC
>JABRVU010000664.1:0-3384 GCA_039961895.1 Phycisphaerae bacterium
GTACGCAGCCGGCTCGAGTTCAAGGCGTGCAGGCTGGCCAGGGCCAGGAACAGTCCCGCCGACAACAGGGCGTTCCTGCGGTTCTGCCGACGGCGATGAATCGCGGCCCAGTAGCTGGCGGGCAGAAAGTCGAGGTCTTTCATGCGCCCACCCCCACTTCCGCGGGCGGGGCCTTGGATTCGACCGGAGGCGCCCCCGCCGCGCCGGACTTGAGGGCCAGGCCCAGGGCGGTGGCCCACTCCGGTTGCCCGTTGCGCCGGTCCAGCCCCTGAATCTCGGCCTCGATCCCGATGCCCCTCAACGGCTTGCCCAGGTGAAACGGGATTCCCACCTGGTCGGAGAGCACTTGCAGGACCTCTTGGCAGCAGGCCTCGCCGCCCACCGCCGTCACCGTGTCGGCGCGCGGCCCGCGGAACGTGACCGCCCCGTAGCGGATGCACAGGGCGATCTCCTTGGCGAGCTGCTCGAGGGCCGGACGCAGGGCGTCGAGCACCGCCCGGCGGACGCTTTCGTCGCCTGATCCCTCGGACGCAATGGCCTGCTGGCGGACCTCGCCGCCCGTCGGGCGATTCAACCGCCGGCGAAGCTGAACCGCCTCGTGCGGGGCCACGGACATCGACTCGCTCACCAGCTCGTCGAACCGCCGCCCGCCGATGGGAATGGCCTTCAGGAAGGTGATCTCCGGTCCGCGCGACATCAGCACGCGCGTCCCGCTGTAGCCGATGTCGATGAATACGTTGGCGTCGTTGGAGTCCTCGCCGCGGCGGAGGAACCGCTCGAAGCCGCGGAACATCGCGCAGGGACTCGCGTCGATGCCGGCGGGTTGCAGCCCCATGCGCCCCAGCAGGGCCAGGTGGGCGTTGAGGACCGCGTGCTCGACGGCCAGGACGATCACCTCCTGGCGGATTTCGGTGCCCTGGCGGACGTCGCCGGCGATCAGGAAGCGGACCTCGCCCTGGTCGGGCCCCAGGCCCATACGGTCGGCGGCCTCGAAGCGCACGGCCTCGGCCACGTCTTCCTCGGGCATGGGCGGGATGCGCACGTTGCGGACCGCGAGCTGATCCCAGGACAAAGCACTGACCACCTCGCGTCCCAGGAACCGTCCGCCGGCCAGCATCGTCTTGACCGCCCGGACGTAGACGTCGGCCAGCTCCGCCGGCGCGTGCGTGCCCGGAGGAATCTCATGCTGAGCGCAGGCCGTCACCGTGGTCTGGCTCTGGTGGCGGCAGACCTGCATCATGCGCACGTATCGCGTGCCCAGGTCCAGCCCGATGGGCTCGACCGGACGGCGTATCCAGGAAAACGTCCGACTCACGTGACCTCCCGGTCTGGTGCGGCCAGAAGTTCCCGCCCGCCCGCGCCGCTATCGGCCGGCCGGCGCCCGTTGCGTTCGCGGAGCCGCCGGACCCCCTCGAGGAGCCGGCGCGGGAGCCCCTCTGTCTTGCTTATCGGTGGTGGGTATGGCGACCTTAATCTCGCCCGAACGCAGGTGATCCAGGATCTGCTGAAGGATCTGATTGGTCCTGGTCTGGGCTTCGATCAGCTTGAAGAGCTGGGCCCCGCTGTCGGGCGGGCTCTGAGCCGCCGCCCTGGGAATCACCGGACCGATCAGGGCCGATAATTGCACCGCGATCACCGCCAGCAGCAGCGCAATGGCCGACAGGCTCCAGCGCAGCCAGCGGAGATCCGAGTGACGGGTCTGGTTCGCGTTCGCAGGGTTCATGGCCTGAGTACCTCGCGTGAGAAGAGGGTCGGGTCCTAAAAAAGAAGGCTCGACAGGCCGCCCCCCTCAGCGGTCTGTCAAGCCCCGGTTGCTTCTTCTCTGGTTTCGCCCCGCGGCCTCCGCGCGGCGACCGTCCTGGTCAAGCGCGCCTCACCGTCCGCCGCGGACGCCGCCGCGGCCTTCAGGATCGCGCTTCAGTAGCTGGTGTGCCCGGCCTCGTCATTGGCCCGGAAGGTGCCCGTGGCCGCGTCGTAGTACCACGCGCTGGTGCCCACCGCGCCGTTGCCGATCGTGTTCGTATTGGTGTAGGGGTTGTTGGGGACCTGCTGGAGATAAGGCCCGAGGTTGAACCCGTCGGCGGGCTGTCCCGTGGTCCCGTCCACCTTCGAGTACCCGGTCATCTGGGCGGTGAAGGTGGCCAGCGCCGGCCAGGTGTCGTTGTGTTGGATCTTGTAGAGCTGCAACTGCCCGCGCACGATCTGGAGGTTCGATTGCAGGGCGCTGAGCTTGGCGTCCGTGGACGCGCTGCTGAACTGCGGCACGACGATGGCGGCCAGAATCCCCAACACGATGACCACGATCAACACTTCGACCAGTGTGAATGCCAGACGTTTCATGCTCATTGATCTCCCATGCTCCGGCGATCCGCGTTTGCGTCACTTCGAGCGTCGGCACGTTGCGCCGCCAAGGGCCCGGCGCGCCGAGGCGACGTTCCGACCGTGGTATCGGTCCGCGTCCGGGGGGCACTTAATCAGCAATCGGAGAGCTGAAGGAAGCCCGAAGCAGGAAGTCGTATGCGGACCTTCCCGGCGCGGGAGGCACGGTGGAAGTGAGGCGGTCGCGTTTGAGGGAATGAACGGCCGGCTCATTATCGGCCTCGCCGTCCAGCCGGCGCCAGGCCGCGTCGGCGCCTGCCTCGGCGTCGGCGCCGGCCACCAGCCGCAGCGCCGGCCGGCCCGACACCCGCTCCAGCGACCAGGCGTGCGGGCCGGGCAGGGCCTCTTCAAAGGTCCGGGCGATCACGCGCACCGAGGCCTCGCTGAGCCCGGACAAGGGCACGTCGAGGATCACCCGCCCGCCCGCGGCGCGATGCCGGGCCAGCGCGGCGAGCCACTCGATCGAATATCCCGCGTAGCGCCGGCCGGCCGATGGAAGAGGCCCATGCTGATGAATCAGCTCGTACCGGCCCCGGTCCAGCCGCAGGGCCCGGCAGGCATTGTCGAAACGCACGCGTCGGTCGCGCGGACCATCGACCCATCCGCCGCGCGTGACGGGAAAGGTCCGTTCGATCGATACGGATGGCGGCGGCGCCCAGGCCCGCGGAGCGGCCGACGCCGGCTCGTCGTTCACGCCGATCAGACAGAACCGCCGCGAGCCCGGAGGCGCGTGCCGGGCCAGCCAGGCCCCGTCCACCCAAACCGCGGCGGCTCCCTGTTCCTGGGCCAGCACGCTCCACCGCTTCACGTTCTGCGGAAAGACCGCGATGGCCGCGGCCAGCGAGGCGAAGACCAGCCCCAGCCGCTGATGGCCGGCTCGTGAAGGCGGCTCGTCGCAGTAGATCTGGGCGAGCCCGCCGAAAGTCAGCATGAGCAGGGCGCCGGCGGCGCCCAGTCCCACCGGTCCGATGACCGGCAGCAGCAGCCATTGCCCCACCGCCAGGG
>JABRVU010000665.1:0-24758 GCA_039961895.1 Phycisphaerae bacterium
GGCATCGCACCCCAAAGTCCGAACCGCTCTGGGCAGTTCGAAGGCAACCCGAATACCACCGGGTGTTCCCACCACATCCGCGAGGCAATCTGATGTATCTATTTTTCTGACAATAGGTTGTGGGATATGATGAGTCTCCCGCGATACACGCCGACGGGTTCCTTCTATGCGAGGATGTTGCATCCAGGCAACAGGGGTCTCGGAGAACCCGCTCCGCTGAGAAACGTAACCCAATTATTTATCAATGATTAAAATAAGCAGCGGCCTGCGGATTCCGTCACCGACCCCCCTGATGCCCTGATGCGGATCGGGCGTTAATTGTCTTGACAGCGCGGGTTGATGTGTATAAAGTTAGGATGGTACATGGTTACGGCGTGACGGTTTCATCCTGCTTGGGCGACGTTCGATTGGGTTCATCGATCTCATTCATTCATTCGGATCGTCGGCGGTAGGGCCGGCGTGATTCATCCCGCCCGAAGCACCCATCATCTCTCGCGCCGCAAACCAACCGGAAGAACGGAGCTCTGCGCCCGCGTCAGGCGGCCAAGTTGCCTGAGAAGCTTGTGTGCGCCCCCGTCGTGACCCCTGGCCACGACAGTCGGGGTAAGGGTTCAGGCCACCCGCCGTCGGCCACTGAAGAGGCAGAAGGCGGAGGCAAGTGGGCAGGCAGGGCCGTCCCGTATGGAACCGGCCGTGACAGCGAAGGTTTCGCCTGTTTTTCTGGTTGGCGCCGCGAAAAACCTTGTTAAGATTTCGGCTTGCCCGCCGGGCGGCCGGGTGGCGATGGGCCCCCGACCCCGTGCAGGCATCGGGCGAAAGGGAAAGAGGCGGAGGCAGGCAGAGGCTCACGGACACATAGCGGCCGGTCGGCAAACGGTTTGCCGCGCCCAGGCCGTGGTTGGAAGAGGGCTCCCGAGGCCGGTCAGGTGCCTCGATACGACCCGGGAACCCGCGCAAGGGCCCCAAGCGGCCGGGAGGCAGTGCCGGGCGGCAATCTGGACCGAGCCTTTTGAGCAAGTTCTCATCTGCTCATCCCATCAAGTCAGTCCGGCTTCGCACTTCCTGACGCTCCAACCGAGTTAGCTCAGAGGCGCTTGCGTTCCTTTCGTGCCCCTTCGGGCACAAGGAGGTATCTCCATGAGGCAAGTTGAATCACGCAAGGGGCGATCGGGCTTCACCCTGATCGAGCTGCTGGTCGTGGTCGCAATCATCGCGTTGCTGATCTCGATCCTGCTGCCCAGCCTGGCCCGGGCCCGCGAGTTGGCCAAGCGGACGGCCTGCGCCGCCAACATGAGCGGTATCGGCAAGGGCCTGCACACCTACGCCAGCGAAGGCAACCAGGGCATGCCCATTTCGATGCACGCCCAGGCGACGGTCGATCAGACCACCGTCGTGACCTATGCCGGCGCCGGCGGCTCGAAGCGCGGCCGGCTCGGCTTCGCCAGCGATGGCGACATCCCTGGCAATCCCATCTCGAGCGGCGCGACGATCAGCACCATCCGCAACTTATGGACGCTGGTGCGGGCCGGCGGCTCGACCCCCGGCTCGTTCGTCTGCCCCTCCAGCGAGGACGCCAAGAACGACGAGGACAGCCCCCAGGACTACTGGGATTTCGGCAGGGGCGACAACGCAACCGAAGCCCTCAACGCAACCCAGGCTCGTGAGGCTTACAAGCAGTGCAGCTACGGCTACCAGGTTCCCTACGGCCTGCTGGGCAAGCCCAGCGCCGAGGGCGACCAGCGCAACGTGCTGTCGGCCGACAAAGGCCCCTACAGCATCGGCCCGGACGGTGGCCAGGGGACCAGTGTTCCGAACCCGGCCAACCCGCCCACGACGCTCAACAGCGCGTCCAGCTCGGATGACTGGCGCAAGTACAACTCGCCGAACCACGGCGGGATCGGCGACGGCGAAGGGCAGAACGTCCTCTATGCCGACAGCCACGCGGAGTGGAATGGCAAGCCCATCGCCGGGCCGGCGCTGGACAACATCTACACCCAGTGGGGCGCCGCCGGGACCGGCGTGGTCACGCTGACCCAGCGCATGTGCGGGACGGCTCCGGTCGCAAGTGGTGGAACAAGCGGTAACAAGGCTGCCCCATGGGGTCTCACCGATGGTCTGATCTATCCGTAACGCGAAGTCGCGTTCACGGGATGGACTGAGAAATCAACAGTACCGGCGGGCGACCTGATGAGGCCGCCCGCCGGCTTCCTTTTGGGGAAGACGACTGGATCAAACGGAGGGGAATCCGGGCACGCAGCGCCTGAGTGGAAGCCCTTCGGCACGCGCGTCAATCACTTGAACAGGAAGCCTGACCGCCGGACTGCGATTGGACAATCGCGATGTCGGTCGAATAGCGGGGCGGCATGGCCTCGGCTCTGCGCGGGCAGGTTTGCTCAGCGCGGCCATGTTGAAAGTCACTGAGGCCGTGCCAGGCACCCGGTGCCTGGGTACCCCGATAGACCCGCGGCGAGAAGCTCTCGGCCTTTGCCTGGCCGTGCTCGAAGCCGCCCCGGGTTGATGTCTACACGGCGGCCAGGCGCGGCTCAACGGCCGGGCGCTGTTCAGCGGCCAGGCGCGGCTCGTCGGCGGGACGAAGCACGTGGCGGTCGGAGCCGGCCGCGGCTCGGCCCGGCGTGTTCACGACACGGGCGTCGGCACTGCCGTAGTGACCATCGGCTCGGCCGCCCCCATGACCATCCGTTCTGCCGCCGTTGTGGCCGGCGGCAGCGGCGGCAGGCGGCGGCGCGGCCGGGCCCTTCGTGACGCACGTCCCGTTCGCGGGCCCGGCGCTCCGGGAGGCGAGCCCCAGCTCGCCCTCGATGGCGGCGAGAATGTCCTGGAGGCGTTCCTCCCGGACGCCGGCCGGCGTCTGCCGTCGAACCCGCTCGTCGGCCTCGAGCCACTTGTGCAGCTTGCGCGTGGCCAGGATGACCGTCGAGTGGTTCTTGTTGCCCAAAAAGCGGCCGATCTCCGGAAAGCTCATATCCGTGTGCTTTCGGGCCAGGAACATGACGATGCCCCTGGCCAGCGCAATCGTCCGTGTCTTGCGTGAGGTATGGAGATCGGCCGGAGTCAGACCGAAGTAGGTCGCCACGGTCTGATCGATTTCCTCGATGCCCAGCAGGCGCTGGGCGCGGTGCAGATGCTCGGCCAGGGCCCGCCGGGCCAGCGAGAGCGTCACCGGCTGACGGGCCACCGAGCTGAACATCATAAGCTTGATGAGCGCCCCCTCCAGCTCGCGGACGTTGGTGGGCAGGTGTTCGGCGATGTAGGCGATGACCTCTTCGGGGACCGGCCGGGAGGCCAGGGCCGCGGCCCGCCGGCGAAGGATCGCGCAGCGCATCTGAAAATCCGGCGGGTCGATCCGCACGACCATGCCGGCCAGAAAGCGGTTGGCGAGCTGCTCGCTGAACTGCCCGATCAGCCGGGGATGCGAATCCGAGGCCAGCACCACGTGCCTGCGCCGGGCGTCGATGGCGTTGAACGTGTGCAGGAACTCCTCCTGGGTGGCCTTCTTGTTGGCCAGGAAGTGCACGTCGTCGATGATGAGCACGTCCAGGTGCCGGCAGCGCTGGCGGAAGCTCTCGTTCTGACCCGAGCGGATGGCCAGCACGAACTCGTTGGTGAACTCATCGCCGGTCCAGTAGGCCCAGCGGCAATCGGGGTGGTGTTCGGCCAGGGCGTTGCCCAGGGCGTGGAGCAGATGGGTCTTGCCCAGGCCGCTGCCGCCGTGAATGAACACCGGGCTGTAGGCCTCGGGCGAGCGCTCGGCGATGCGGCGGACGACCGACAGGGCCAGCTCATTGGCCGGCCCGACCACGAAATCCTCGAACCGCCCGCGGAGCTTGCGCGGCGGGGGCGGGCCCTCGCGCTTGTACTGCCGGACCACCCGCTCGGGGTTCTTGGCGATGAAATCGGCCTGCGAGTTGAGCTGGTGCTTGCGCAGGGCGTGCAGCAGGCGCGGATCCACCGAGAACGACACCCGGCAGTCGGGCCCGACCACCTCGCCGGCCACCTCCTGGAGCGCGTCGCTGAAGTTGCGCTCGATCCAGCCGCAGATGAAGGCGTTGGCCACGCTGATCTTCAGATGTCCGTCGGCCACCGCGAACTGCGTGGCGTTCTTGAACCACACCTTGTAGCGCTGGGTGCCCAGTTTCTCGACGATCTTGGACTGGATCAGCGCAATGGTATCCATCCGGGGAATATGCACCGCGCGACTCCTTCCCGCGTTTCGAGGAAGTACACGTCACCAGAACCAAATCACAAGAACGTTAACGATCCATCGAGTGTCGAGACGGCGTCGGTAGCGCCATGGGCCGCCTCGGAATTGATTCGTCAACGAGGCGGTAAGTTATCGGCCGCGCACCATGAAATCAATACATGTTTTTCGCGCCACCTCAACATCGCCGCGCGAGCTTCCGGTGATCTCGAAGGTTGCGAGTCGTAAAAAAAAGTTATCCCCACGCGCGGGCCCCGGTGTGGATAAGACGTGCGTAAGTCACTTAAGTCCGTTCGATTCTTGCGGGCAACCGCGATTCTGCCTCTACCTGGAACCCTCCAGGATGCGCATCCAGACCTCGCGGCGCGCGGTCTCGATGAATCCGAATGCGCCGTAGAGCCTGCGGGCCGGCGCGTTCTCGACGTCCACGGTGAGGGTCAGCGCCGTCGAACCCTGCTCTCTGGCCGCGTCCAGCGCGCGACGCAGCAACGTCACGCCGTAGCCTTGCCCGCGGGCCGCGGGTAATAACCCCATGTACACCACTTCGGTCGAGGCGCGCTCCGGTAATCTCGACAAGAGCAGCACGCCCAATGCATCTTCTCCATTTCGAGCCAGCAGCCAGAAGCGCGGATCGAACTCGCCGGTGGCCCGATGACTGGCCAGCGTGTCGTCGATGGTCCTCACGCCGCTCAACTCCGCACAATCGCGACTGCCTTCGTAGGTTCCCGCGACGACGCGGGCGAAGGCTTCCCGGTTCCCCGGCGAATAGGATTCCCAGGTTACGGGCGGCGGCGGCGGGCGCGGCGCGGGCGCGACCGGACGGCGCGCGTCGCGCTCCAGGTACAACAGCTCCGTCAGCCGGCGGAAGCCCGAACGCTTGAGCAGCTCGCGGTCGGTGTCGGCGTCCGGCGCGGTCATGCTTTGCAGGATGCGCAGGCCGCGCCCTTCGGCGGCCCGAACGTGCTCGCGCAACATCTGGACCACCAGGTCGGCCACGTCCGGGCCAGACACGTGGTTGGGCAGAAAGACGTTGGCGGTGCGCCCGGGGGCGTCCATGCACAGGCAGGCGGCCACGATCCGTCCGGAGCGCTCGGCCACCAGGCAATGCTCCAGCGACAAGGCGCTGCGGGCCGCGTAGCGCGTCAACACGTCCACCTGCCGGCGCAGCTCCTCGGCGCTGGTCTGGGGCCGGGCCACCAGCACGCCCAGGGCGTCACGCAGCTCATGGTCTTTGGCCAGGCGGATCTGGTGCATACAACGCTCCGACGTCTCGAGGCGGCGGGCCGTCCGGCCGCATGGAGAGCGCCTTCACGCGAAGCGCGGCTCGCGAGGTTCATCCGATACGCAATCGTCTGAAGCTCAGGGCGGGCCGTCGCTTCGGACGCCGGGGGGAACCCGACTGGAATACCCCTCGACGTTGAGTTCGCAGCGCGGTACGACCACGACCGTCCACGGGCTGGAGCGGTGCAGGTCCGCTGGACGCTCCGCGCCGGGATGAAGCCGACGCTCCTGGACGCGCAGCCGCGAGCCCTCGCGCCAGACCCGCACGATGCGAATGCCCAGGTCCTGCCCGACGGTCGGACCCAGGCCGGCGATGAGGACCATCTGCCGGCTGAAATCGACCGGCACGGGCACCGGCGCTGCCTGATCGAGCGTGGCCTGGTCATAGGCCACGATGCGGACCGGGCGGGCCAGATTCGACCAGGTACCGCTGGCCTCCCAGAGGATGGGCAGCTCCGCGCCGTCGGGCGGAGCGGTCCGCGGGCCGGCCGACCCCTGCGTACAGCCGATCAGATGGAGAACCAAGGCCAGGACCAGGGAGCCGCCGATCCCGACAACCCCGCGCCCGCCTTGCCGCATCGTCGTCCACATGACGGCATCATACTGGCACCGCCTCGGCCTGCCAGCGTTCCCGGCTCCCCAAAGAGACGGGACGGACGCAGAGTTTCTCCGCGTTCGTCCCGTAGTCGGTGCCAAAGGTTGACCGGCGCCGGCCGGCGGTCAGTTGAGCCTGACGAACTCAGTGTAAAACTCGAGCAGCGCCTCGGGCAGGTCGGCCTCGGTGATCTCTCCGGACGCGAACGCCGCTTCGATATCGGCGATGGTCCGCAGGTCGTAGGCGGCCAGGAAATCCACGATCTCCTGGGCCTGCTCCGCGCTCAGCTCGGGCAGGGTGATGCCGCTCAGGTCCACCCCCAGGGCCGAGGCCAGACCCGGAATGTCGGCGTAGAGCGTACGCCATTCACAGGCCGACAGCGAGCCGACGTTGCCTTGCAGCCCCACCTTCAAGGCCACGTTCAGGATCGTCCCGCAGCCGTAGGTTCCGCCGAGGGGACAACCGCTGACCAGGCCCAAAACCAGTGCACCCAGCAGCACCCAACTGATCCTCGAAATCTTCATCATGCTCTTCTCCTGCGTCGGACCCGCCGGGCGCCGGCGTCAGAGCCCTCGCACCAGCAGGTCGATCAACGATTCGTCGGTCAGCCCCAAGGCCCGCAGGGCCTCGCGCTGTTCATCCTCGGTCAGGTCGGAGTCTCCGGTGATGCGGGTGATATCCGCCAGCCGGATGATGACGCCGTCCGCTCCCTCCAGCAGTCCCTCGTACGACGGCACGCAACCGGCAGCCAGCAGCCAGGCACACGCAGCCAGGCCCGGCCATCCAAGCCGGTGGCGCTTGCGAACCCGACCGTCTGAAAGTCGGCAAAAACGACGGCCGCGCATGGATCCACCAAACTCCTTCCAACGGCTCACCTGGGGACCACGACCGAATAAGCTTATTTTCGGATGATCGGCCTGGCAAGCTTGACAATCCCCTGCCTGATGCCGCGACGAATACTCGTCTATCGGCTTCATGGGCATGTCACTGTCTCTGAGCCGCCTGGGATCGGTCCATCCGCCCGTGGGACGACAGCCTTGCTGGCCGGCGCGCCGCGGCCTATAGTCTGGCAGGCCGGAGACCGGCGCGAAGCCTCGCGCGGTCGTGCGAGTTCAATCGCCTGTTCCGGGATTCCCGTGTGCGATCCTCGGGTTCTGGCAAGGCTCTACCCTCCGCGGAAAGCCGAGTTGAATGGATGAAGGACCAGACGCTGGACATCGTTTTCGCCGCGCCGCACCCGGACGACCTCGAGATCGGCTGCGGCGGGGCCATCGCCCTGCTGGCCGGGCAGGGCTATCGCGTGGGCATGGTGCACCTGACCATCGGCGAACCGACGCCGCGCGGCACGCCGGAAACGCGGACCCGGGAGGCCCGGGCCGCCGCCGAGGTCCTGGGCGCGGCCCACATGGAGATTCTGCCGCTGCCCAACCGGGAGCTGATGGACGGCCCGGCGGCGCGCTACGCCCTGGCCACGGTGCTTCGGCGGTTCAAGCCCAGGGTTTTGGTCGGGCTGGCCGGCCGGACGCCCGCGGCCTCGCCCGATCATTATCAGGGGCAGCTCATCACCGAGGCCGCCCGGTTCTACAGCCAGCTCACCAAGTGGGACGACCGCTTCGACGGTACGCCCCCGCACCGCATGGACCACCTGCTTTACCGGCCGATACCCTCGTCGGCGGAACATCATGCGTTTCCATCCACCATCGTGTTGGACATCACCGCCGTGATCGAAAAGAAACTGGCCGCCATCCAGTGCTACGCCTCGCAGTTTGACGGCGAGCGCTTCGAGCGGCTCAAGCACTACGTGCTCAGTGTCGCGGGGACGGAGGGCGCCCAGTGCGGCTACCGGTACGGCGAGCTTTACGCCCTGCCCCGCCCGGTCGGAACCAAGGATCTGATCCGCCTCCTGGCTCCCTGGGAGGTTCCGCCGCCCTTCCAGCCCGGCGACGCCGCCGCACCGGCCGCGCACGCCGGCGGCCAGTGGGGGGGTAACATGTGATCGGCGGATGGCGGATTGAGCGTACGGGTTGACGGACGGGGCCTCCTGAACTCCCTGGAGGACCGGCCTCTTGCCGGGCAGAATCGGATCGGCATTCTGCCGGTTCAAAAGGGGGTCTTCCGACCGGCCGGTTTGGTGTTTTCACGATGCCGGCGCACCCGCGAGCCGCACTCCGAAATCCGCGATCAGCGATTTGAAAAAAACACCCCGCCCGCGTACGCTATGACACGGCCCGGCTGATCGTGAGGGGTGGGGACGTCCGGCCGGCCGGGTCCTACCGATGGTGAGTGTAGCTCAGTTGGTTAGAGCACGAGGTTGTGGTCCTCGGGGTCGCGGGTTCGAGCCCCGTCACTCACCCATCCTTGATTCGATCCGGGGCCCCGTCGTGCGGATTTCCGCGAAGCCCGCGGGAGCCGTCCGGCCTCATGGCGGTGCTTGTCATGCCCTCATGCCCCGCGGGCGAGCCGGATGATTCACACCCGCCGCGAATCGTCGCGGAGGCGGTTCGGCGCCGGCTGAGGCGGGCTCAGCTCCCGCCGAGCCGCTTGATGCGGATGTTGCGGAACTCGACGGGGTGTCCGTGGCCCATGAAGCCGACGTAGCCGTCGGTGCGCTTCATACCCGGGTGGTCACGGCCGTCGGGCGGCGGGTCGATCTTGCTCAGGTCCCCCTGCGTGATGAGCGTACCGTTGAGATAGACCTTGATTTGAGGGCCGTCGGCGACGACCTCCTGGAAGTTCCATTCCCCCGCCCGCCGAGTGTAGCCGGGCTGGGCGGGAATCAGCCCGTAAACCGATCCGCAGAACTGCCAGGGCTTGAGGCCGGCGTACTGCTTGTCCTCATCATCGAGTATCTGAATCTCCATGCCAGTGAAGCTCCCGCCGCGCTGGGTGTTGGGCACGCGGATGAGCAGCCCGTTGTTGCCGCCGGGCGGCACCTTGTATTCGTAGCGGATGGCGAAGTTCGCATAGACGTCCTTGAGAAAGATGTCGCCGCCGCCGTGGCCGCCGGTGAAGACCATCACGCCGTCTTTGACCGAATAAGCGTTCACGTCGCCGACCCAGCCGTCGAGGTCCTTGCCGTTGAACACGCTGACGAAGCCCTCCGCCCCGTCGGCCATGAGCATCTGGTCGGCCTCTTCCGGCGGGATTTCACGGATGAAGACGTTGCGGAAGCGCATCTCGCCCCCGTGGGTCTGAAGCTGGATGGGGCCGGCGGGGGGGATCGGCCTCTTGCGGTCCCAGTAGTTGTTCATGACCGCGTTGTCCACCGTCTTCTTGCCGTTGAGCCACACGCTGACCCGCTCGCCGACCATGAGGATGCGGAAGCGGTTCCACTCGCCGACCGGCGCGTCGGCCACCACGGGCGGAAAGCGTCCGGCCGCGTCCGGGTTGTTGTTCCACAGGGCTCCGGAGCCCTTGTCGGCGCCGTTGGCTTTCCCTCCGGGGTCTTTGGGGTCCCAGATCTGGACCTGCGGCGACTGGCGGAGGTAGATGCCGCTGTCGGTGCCGGGGCTCATCATGCGCCAGTCGATGAGCAGCTCGAAGTCGCGGTAGGATTTCGCGGTGGTCAGATACACGCCCGAGCCGTCGTTGATGATCTCGCCGCCGGCGGCCCGCCAGTGCCGGCGCATGTCGGCGTCGGCCTTCTTCGCGTTGGCCTGGCGTTCTTCGTCGCTCCACTTGGCCATCTTGTAGGGATCGGTGTGGCCCAGGCCGACCCAGCCGTCGAGGTTCTTGCCGTTGAACAGGGCGGTGAAGCCTTTCGGCGGGACGTTGTCGCGCCCTTCCTCGGCGGCCAGGACGCTGCGGAACAGGATGAGACTGATGGCGAATCCGGCGGATCGTATCATGAAAGGATCTCCTGCGTCAGAGCGTCCGTCATGGTATCCGAACGCGCCGCTCCCGCAAGCGGATCGGCCCGGCCTGTAGAACCCGGCGGCGCCTTTTGTCATTTCCAGAAGAATCGGGTATCGTTTATCGTTTCAACCGCCGGCCGGGAGAAGCCCTCTCGACCAACCGGCCGGCATCGACCGACGTGGAGCACGACATGACGACGGAAGTCAAGACGGGACAATGGATCAAGGTCAGGATCGTCTCGCGGCCCAAGGCCGCCGCCCGGGTCAAAACGCTGATGCGGCTGGCCAACCAGGACCTCGCCAACCAGAAAGCCCGGCGGCGGCAGTCGAAGTCCCGCCCGATCGGCGAACATCGCCGCGGCGGCCGGATGTGGAAGGACCGCCCCCCGCACCTGCCGGTCTTCGAGGTCAAGCCGGGCAATACCTTCAAGGTCTTCGCCTCGCTGGACGTGGTCAAAGACCTGAAATCCGTCGCTGACAGCGTCGAAGTCGCGCCGGCCTAGTGTGACAGCGCTGGTTTGCGTCTGGAGCGACCGGTCCCTGTGCCGGTCGTGGGGTGGTTTCCGGCTTTCCACGGCCTGCACTCGCGGCAGGCCGCTACGAGAAAGCGCTGTCATACGAGTCATGTCGTACAGGTGGAACCCCGGGAGCAGCGACCCCCCTCACTTGAAGCCGTTTTCGGCGATCTCGATGGCCCGCAGCAGGCCCTTGGCCTTGTTGATGGTCTCTTCGTATTCGCGTTCGGGGAGGGAGTCGGCGACGATGCCGGCGCCGGCCTGGACGTCGACCCGCCTCTTGCCGGCGGCGGTCAGCCCCGGGAGGATGACCATGGTGCGCAGGGCGATGCAGGTGTCCATGTTGCCGGTGAAATCGACGTAGCCCACCGCGCCGGCATAGGGCCCGCGTCGGGTGGGCTCGAACTCGTCGATGATCTGCATGGCCCGGACCTTGGGGGCTCCGCTGACCGTGCCGACCGGCAGGGCGGCGCGCAGGGCGTCGAAGGCCGTCTTGCCGGTGGCCAGCTTGCCGCGGACGTTGCTGGAAATGTGCATGACGTGGCTGTAGCGCTCGACGGTCATGACGTCGGTCAGCTCGACGGTGCCGGCCTCGGCGACGCGCCCGACGTCGTTGCGGCCCAGGTCCACCAGCATGATGTGCTCGGCCCGCTCCTTGGGGTCGGCCAGCAGCTCGGCCTCCAGGGCCCGGTCCTCCTCCTCGGTCTTGCCGCGGCGGCGGGTGCCGGCCAGCGGGCGGTTGGTCACGATCCCGTTCTCCACCCGGCACATGATCTCCGGCGAGGCCCCCACCAGGATCACCCGCGGGCTCTTGAGGTAGAACATGAACGGCGAGGGGTTGACCACGCGCAGGGCCCGATAGATGTCGAAGGGCTGGGCGGCGGTCTCGACTTGCAGCCGCTGGGAGAGCACCACCTGGAAGATGTCGCCGGCCTTGATGTACTCCTTGCAGCTCTCGACCGCCCGCTTGAAGGCCTCCGGGGTGAAGTTGGCGGTGAAGGGCAGGGTGGGGTCTCCCTGGCGGTCGACGTGGCCGATGCGGGCCCGCTCCGGCGAGCGCAGGCGCTCCAGGGTGGCCGTGATCCGCTCGCAGGCCCGCTGGTAGCCGTTCTCCACCCCGTCGGCGTCCACGTGAGCGTGGCTGACGACCAGGATGGTCTTGCGGACGTGGTCAAAGACCACCATCGTATCGTACAGTCCGAAAAGCAGGTCGGGCAGGCCGCGGTCGTCCTCGGGGGCGTCCGGCAGGGGCTCGTAGTAGCGGACCACGTCGTAGCCGGCGTAGCCGACCAGTCCGCCGGTGAAGCGCGGCAGATCGGGCACGCTCACCCCGCGGTAGGAGGCCAGGATGTCGCTGAGCCGGGCCAGCGGATCGAAGCTGAACTCGGTGTGGCTCCCCTCCGGGCCGCTGAGGGTGAGCTTCTCGCGGGTGGCCTCGAAGATCCGGGCCGGGTGCGTGGCCAGGAACGAATACCGGGCGATGTTCTCGCCGCCCACCACGCTCTCGAGCAGGAACGCATGGGGGCTGTCGGCCGACAGGGCGCTGAAGGCCAGCACCGGGGTCAGGCTGTCGCCCAGGAGCTGGCAGTACACCGGAATGGTGTTGCCCAACCGGGCCAGCCGCTGAAACTCCTCGAAATCAGGGAAATAGCGGGCCATGCGAGCATCGTAATGACACGCCGCCGGAACGGTCAAATGCATCCGTCCACCGTGCCTGCGGGGAGATCCGCGGCGCGACAGACGGGCGCAACGGAGGTGCGGATCGGGGAAGGACGACAAGTTCGACGCGGAGGGCGTGGCAAGCAATTGCGGGCATTCGGCTGCTTGCGCCGTCCGAGCCCGGCACGTGGTGGGGTGCGGTGGGGTGTGGCATGGTCACGGCTTTGCGCGGCCATGTCGAATAGTGCAGGCGCGACGCCGGGCAGCGGAAGCTCAAGCAACCAGATGATCCTGCGATCAGTGGTCCGGTCTTCCACGTGGCCACCTGCCGCTGGAGGATGACCGGGACCATTTGACAAGGCGCGTCCGGGCCGCTACGGTCCGGGTATCGTTCGGGTGCTTTCTTTTCACCCCGAGTTGATCGGTGGCCGGGACTTTGGTCCGGTCAGGATCGGGCGGCTCGGAGTTCCACGCCGGGCCATGATCGCGCAGTCGAACCGCGGCGGGGGTTCCGCGCTCGACGGGACTGCGACCAGGCGCACCGGCGCCCCTCATTCCAAGCGTGTTTCGCTCCGGTGCCGCTGCATTCGCGGCCTGGAACGGCGGGCGTTCATCGGTGTTGTCAGGGAGTCGAATCCATGAAGGGTTTCAGGGTGCTCAGTTGGTGGAAGGTCACGCTGGTCGCCTGGCTGGCGTTCGTCCAGGTCATGCCCGTGGGCTGCATCCAATTCCCAAGCGGGCCGCGATTGGTCGAGCAGCGCGAGAATTTTACCGGAACGGTTGACTTCTCGACGGAGCGGACGACCTCGTTTGTTCTGGAAGGGACCGAGCCGAACATCGGACCGTACACGGCCCACGGCGAGGTCGCCTTTCGTCCCGGAGAGGAGGAGGGTTCGCTGATCGGCGAGGGAGTGGCCGTCTTCGAGACCCCCGATGGTGACCACCTGGTCGGAGCGGTGACCTGGGAGGCCGGGCCTGAGATCGATGGCCAGCGCGAAAGCAATATCCGGTTTTCGTGGCGCGATTCGGTGGAGTTCGGCGATGGAAGGGTGGTCGCCACCAGCGGGCACTTCGTGGACGACCGTCCGCCGGGACTGGTGGTCATCGCCATCATAGCCATTCTGATCGGCTTGCTGGTTCCGGCGGTGCAGAAGTAGGGGCCCCGCAAGCCGACGGCCGGCGGCGGGCAGGGGTCCTTTTCGACCCGGTCGGCGGTATCGACCCGGCCGATCTGCTGACGTTCATCGGCTGCATCAGGGCGCCCGCCATCCCGGCCGGTCTGGACGGCGCGGAAGGATCGGCCTTCGGCTTGCAGACCCCGACCCGGATCGGGTAGCGTTCCCAGGGCCTGTGTCCGCCAGGGGGATCAGCCGACACGGCGGTGCCCATGTACGAACTGCGCGTGCAAGCCTGTTTTTCGGCCGCCCACCAGGTTCGCCTGTACGACGGCGGGCTGGAGCCGATCCACGGACACGACTGGCGGGTGGAGGCGGTCTTTCGCGGACCGGAGCTGGATCGGATCGGCGTGCTGGTGGATTTCGTGGCCGCCGAGGCGGCGCTGCGGGAGGTGACGGCGAACCTGCATCACACCCGTCTCAATGACCTGCCGTTTTTCGCCGATGTGAACCCGACCGCGGAGAACCTGGCCCGGTGGGTCTTCGAGCGGCTCGCCGAGCGGCTCGGACCGGACGCCCCGCTGGTCGGCGTCTACGTCCGGGAGGCCCCCGGCTGCGTCGCGGGCTACCGCGTTTCTTGACGTCAACCGCCCGGTCATCTAAGATGGGGTGATCTACCATCATACGTGATCCTGACCGGTGGTGGGCTTGAGAAGATGCTCTGCCAGCACTGCAAAAAGCAGACCGCGACCGTTCACCTGACCGACCTGGTGAAGGGTGAAAAACGCGAACGGCACCTCTGCGAGGCCTGCGCCGCCCAGGAGGGAGTGATCGTCAAACAGCACGTGTCCGTGCCGGAGCTGCTCAACTCCTTTCTCGCGTCGCAACCCGGGATTCAGGAGCTGGCCCGGCTGCGCTGCCCGGACTGCGGCATGACCTTCATGGAATTCCGCAGCCAGGGGCTGCTGGGTTGTCCGAACGACTACGAGGTCTTCGGCGATCATCTGAGCGCGGTCATCGAACGGGCCCAGGAAGGCCGCACCCACCATACCGGGCGGGGGCCGGGCGAGCCGGTGGAACTCAACTCGGTGGACCGCGAACGCATGGAACTTCAGCGCGAGCTGCACGACGCCGTCGAGAACGAGGACTACGAGCGGGCCGCCCAGTTGCGCGACCGGCTGTCGGAGCTGCGGCGGAAATGACGCTCGACGACCTCCTCAAAACCCCGGGCGAGTGGCTCAAGACCGGCGGCGCCTTAGGCGACGTGGTGGTGTCGTCGCGCATCCGCCTGGCCCGCAACCTGGCCGGGCACCACTTTCTGAGCAAGGCCAGCCTGCCAGAGCGCCGCGAGATCGAGCGGCTCCTGCACGGGGCCATCTCCGCCAGCGAACTGGGCAAATCCACCTTCTACGTCAACGTCGATCAGGCCGACCCCCTGGAGCGCCAACTGCTGGTCGAACGACACCTCATCAGCCGGCAGCACGCCGACGGCGAGGGCAGCCGGGGCGTGGCCATCGCCACGTCCGAAACGCTCTCGCTCATGATTAACGAGGAAGACCACCTGCGCATCCAGGTGCTCCGGCACGGGATGAACCTGGACGAGGCCTGGTCCGAGATGGCCCGGGTGGATTCGACCCTGGACGCCCTGGTGCCCTTCGCCTTTCACAAGAAGTACGGCTACCTGACCGCCTGCCCGACCAACGTGGGCACGGGCCTGCGGGTGTCGGTGATGCTGCACCTGCCGGCGCTGAAGCTGACCAACGACATCGAGAAGGTGCTGCGGGCGGCCAAGGACATGCACCTGGCCGTCCGCGGGCTCTACGGAGAGGGCACCGACGCGACCGGCGACTTCTTCCAGGTCTCCAACCAGACCACGCTGGGCTCCAGCGAGGATGAGATCCTCTCGGCGTTCAAGTCCCAGGTCATCCCCTCGATCGTGCGTTACGAGCAGGAGGCCCGCCGGGCCCTGAAGCGCGACCGGCTGACCGCCCTGGACGACAAGGTGTGGCGGGCCCTGGGCATCCTCGAAAACGCCCGGGCCATCAGCGGGGAGGAGACGCTGTTTCTGCTCTCGCACCTGCGGCTGGGGGTGGTGCTGGAGCGCATCAAGCACGTGGACCTCGAGACCATCAACGAACTGTTCATCGGGACCCAGGCCGCGCACTTGCAGAAGCGCACCGGCAAGAAGCTGGACGGCGAAAAACGCAGCATCGCCCGGGCCGACTACATCCGCGAACGTCTCGCCCGATTGAAGGCCTGACACCGGCCTCTCGCGCCCGCGGCGCCGAAGGCGGCGTCCGTCGGCCTCACCCTTTCTCAACCATTTCCCCCGCCATGCCGCTGAACCCTCATCCCGCCTCCCGCCGCGGGCGACGTCCGGGTTTACGCGCGTCCGCCCGTCCCCTTATAGTCGAGCGGGGAAAAGGGGGGGGAGCGATGCCCTGCCGGGAGCCTGCCCATGCGTGGTTGCACGTGCCCTTTCGCGTGTCTGACGATCCTGGGATTGACGTCGGCCGGTTCGGTGAGCCGGGGCGAGCCGCCGGCCCTGTGGCTGTATTACGCGACCAATCTGCAAGTCGATGGAAACGTGAACGAGTTGGAAGCCGTCTGGCGTCGGGCGGCGTCGGCCGGTTATTCGCACGTGCTGCTGGCCGATTCCAAGTTCGCCCGACTCGGCGACCTCGGCGACATGACCCGGCCCTATTTCCGGAACGTCGAGCGGGTTCAACGCATCGCCGCGGAGCTGAAGCTCCGGATCGTGCCGGCCTGCTTCCACGTCGGTTACTCCAACAGCATGTTGTGGCATGATCCGAACCTGGCCGAAGGGCTGCCGGTGCGGGACGCGCTGTTCGTGGTGCGGTCCGGCCGGGCCGAGCTGGTCGCCGACCCGCCGGTGGCGCTCGCGGGCCGGCCCGACTGGCACGACCCGGCCGTCGCCCTGGCCGACGGCGTCGCCACGGTCGGGGAGTTCAAGGGCAACGCCCGCTTCGTCTACAGGCTGACCGTCTCACCGTTCCGCTGCTATCACGTGTCCGTTCAGGTCCGCACGCGCGATTTCACCGGCCGGCCGGAGATCAAGGCCCTGGCCGGCGACAGGGTCCTGCAATACCAGTCCCTGGGCGTCCAGCGCTCGCAGGATTGGACCGAGCATCACGTGGTCTTCAACTCGCTCGACAACGCCGCGGTGAACCTCTACTTCGGCGTGTGGGGCGGCGGCACGGGCGAGTTGCAGTGGAAGGAGTGGCGGATCGAGGAGGCCGGCCTGGTCAACGTTCTCCGGCGGCCAGGCGCGCCCTGCGTCGTGAAAGGCTACACCGAAGGGAAGGACTACGATCCGATCGTCGATCCGCGCCTGGGCAACGATCCCTGGCCCGGCGAATACCAGGCCTGGCACGAACCGCCGGCCATCAGGACCCGGACCATCCCCGAGGGCACGCGGCTGCGGGTCTCGTGGTATCACCCGGCCATCATCTATGACGGGCAGGTCTGCTGCTGCCCCTGCGAGCCCGGGACGACGGCCCTGCTGGCCGACGAGGCCCGCCGGCTCAAGGCCGCCTGGCGGGCCACCGGCTACATGATGTCGCACGACGAGATCCGCGTGCTCAACCAGGACGAGTCCTGCCGGCGGCGGGGGCTGACGCCCGGAGCCATCCTGGCCGACCACGCCCGTCAATGCACGAAGCTGCTGGCCGGGTCGGACGTGTACGTCTGGAGCGACATGTTCGACCCGCATCACAACGCGGTGAGGAACTACTACCTGGTCAACGGCGACCTGGCCGGTTCCTGGGAGGGGCTGGACCCCTCGGTCATCGTGGTGAACTGGAACTTCGAGAAACGCGACGCGGCGCTGAAGTTCTTCGCCGACCGCGGGCATCGGCAGGTGATCGCCGGTTATTACGACGGGCCGGTCGCCGACGTCCGCAAATGGCTGGCGTCGGCCGCCGGCGTCAAGGGCGTCATCGGCGTCATGTACACCACCTGGCGGCGCGACTATCGAAACCTCGAAGCCTTCGCGGAGGCCTGCCCCAAGTGAGTCGCGGTTTCAAATGGGGATGATGGCGGCGGATGCCTTCTTCCACGAGCCGCCGGAGCTTCTCGGTCCTGCCATCAAGGCCAGTCTCCCGCCTGAGCCACCCAGGACCGGGGGGACCGTGTCCCGCCACCCCGTCCGACCGCGTCAACGATTCCCGCCATCGCCGTCGCCGCCGACTCTTCCCGGCAGCCAGGCCACCACTTCAAGCCGGTGGGCGTAGTGCAGCAGGTCCGGCTGTTCGGGCAGTTCGATGCCCAGCGGGCCGGCCATGGTGTTGCGGAAGAAAGCCGCCTCGGCGGGCTGCAACGGCCAGGGATCGTGATGAATCTCCGCGCGGAAGACCTGGTCGCGCGAATCGACCGTGTACAGGCAGTAGCGCTCGGTCAACCAATGCTCCAGCGTGCCCGGGCGCGGGTGGAACACCTCGCCGACCGGGCGGTATCGGCAGATCAGATGGGCCGGCGAACCGTGCCAGGCGGAGCGGCGGCTGGTGTAGTAGATCCAGTCCGCCTCGCGCGAAACGGACATCCCGGCCAGGAAATAGGGTAGAAAGTACACCGCCCGGGCCCCCGCCACCGCAGCCAGGCTGGACACGTCGAGACTGAAGAAGTAGACCCCCGGGCGGTCCTGCATCGTGACGTAGGTGCGGACGTTGACCTCCGGGAACGCCGACAGCCACGGCAAGGCCGGCATGCCTCTTGGACGAACGTCCGTCATGTGAAACGGCACGATCCCCAGGTAGGCCCGCCCCTCGAACGTATCCAGCGGCACGGACGCGGGCAGCACCCGTCGAAGCGTCTCGGCCGGCACCACCCAGTGGGCGAAGAGCAGTTCGTTCCAGACCATGTGTCCGGCCCAGGCCGACGTCGGCGGCGGATAGGGTCGATGGAGACTCTCCAGGTTCATGGCTTGATCCTCGTGAATTGCCCCCCGCCAACATCCTATCGGACTTTTCGGCGAGAGAAAGCCGCGGCCCGGCGAGCCGCCGCGGGAGGGTTTTAACAAGGCGCCCCCGCATCCTTGGCCGATACACCTTGCAGACCTGCTTATCGCTCGTTCGCCGGGAAGGGCGACCATGAACGACTGGTTGGACGCGGAAACCAGGATTGAAAGAGCCCAGCAGCTCACCGAGGCCCGCCAGTGGCTCGAGGCCCTTGACGAGATCGAGGCCGCCATCGACATCAATCCCAATGACGCCGACTGGCACGCCCAGCGCGGGCAGATCCTCGACCAGCTCGAGCGCTACGATGAAGCCATCGCCGCCTACGAGCGGGCCGCGGCGCTCAACCCGGCCGACCTCGAAACGCGGACCGCGCTGGGCATCGACCTGATTCGCGTCGGGCGCCACGAGGACGCCGTCGCCCGCTTCGAGGCCCTGGCCAAGGACCATCCCGACTACGAGCCGGCCTACTGCCACCGCATCGCCGCCTACACCCGCATGGGCCGTCACGAGCGGGCCGAGGAGATGTTCTACCTGGCCCAGCAGATCGACGAGGCCTGCCCGAACTGCTTCCATCACCTGGCCGAGTCGCTGATGTGCCGCGAGCTGTACAGCAAGGCCATCCGCTGCTGGGAGCGGGCCCTGGAACTCGAACCCGACTATCCCCAGGCCCGGCAGCGCATCGCCTGGGCCTATCGCGCCCAGGGCGAATACAACAAGGCCCGCGAGGCTTATCTGTCGGCCATGCGCCAGGATCCCGGCGACATCGACCTGCTGGCCGACCTGGGCGACATGTACGTGGAGACCGGGCAGTTCGCCGCCGCCGCCGCCAAGTTCGAACACATCCTGGAGCTCGATCCGGATTGCGTGCGCGGGCACATGATGCTCGGCCTGCTGCGGGTGCAGCGCGACGAGGTGGACGAGGCCGTCGCCCACTTCGAGGCCGCCCTGGCCATCGACGATCAGTATCCGCACGTCCGGGCCCACCTGGGCGAGGCCGAGCTGCGCCGCGGGCATCATCACACCGCCTATCATCATCTGAGCCTGGCGCTGGAGGATGACCCGGAGGACTCCGTCGCGCTGATGGCCATGGGCAACTGCCTGCTGGAGATGAACCGGCCGGCCGAGGCCGTCGCGTACCTCGAACACCTGCTGGACAACGAGCCGGGCCTAGTCGCCGGCTGGCACAATCTGGCGGTCTGCTACTTCCTGGAGGGCCGCTACGAGGAGGGCGTGGCCGCCTGCCTTCGGGCCCTGCGGATCGAGCCGGAGAACACCCTGGTCCTGCACAAGCTGGTGCTGGTCTACATGCACCTGGGCCAATGGCAGACGGCCCGCAACTACCTGTCCCGCGGGCTGGCCATCGATCCCGAACATGAGGCCCTTCAGTCGCTCCGCAAGCGTTTCTGGCGGGCCCGGCTGCGATTCCGGGCAGAGCGGCTGGTCGAGACGGTCACGAAAGCCCTGCGCCGCGGGCGAACCCCAATGTACGAGGCCGGCTGACACGGCCTGTACAGTCCCCGCCGGCGCTGTCTCTCGCTTCCCGGCGACTGGGGCACCGCCGCCTCTCCTCCAGGCCCTTTGCGGCTCATTTTGCCGTCCGATGCCGATTCGGCTACAACAAGGGAGTACAGCGGGCCTTTGACCCGATCCAGGGAGTATCGGGAACGTTCGGGCCTGGAAATCAAACGGCATCGTGCCGCCCGCGGAGGAAGGAGATCACCGACCCGGCGATGCCCTCGAAGGCATGGCACCGCCGGGAGCGGGTCCCCCGTGGTCAGGTGCCGAAATGAGGAGAGAGCCGATGTTCAGCCAGACCATGTTGGACGCCCTCAACGACCAGATCAACACGGAGTTGCGTTCCGCCTACGCCTACCTGGGCATGTCCTCGTACTGCGAGCAGGAGCACTTCCGGGGCTGCGCCCGCTGGCTGCGCTTGCAGAGCCAGGAGGAGCTCATGCACGCCATGAAGCTCTTCGACTTCCTGCGCGACCGGGGCGGGAAGATCGTGCTGAAGATGCTGCCGGAGGCGCCGGTGGATTACAAGTCGCTCCAGGCGGTATTCGAGACCGCCCTTCAGCAGGAGATCGCGGTCAGCGAGAAGATCAACGCCCTGTACGAGCTGGCCTTCAAGGAGAAGGCCTTCGCCGCCGCGGCCCAGCTTGAATGGTTCCTCACCGAGCAGATCGAGGAGGAGAAGACCGCCCGCGACATCGTGGCCAAGTTCCAACTGATCCAGGGCGACCCGGCCTCGCTGCTGGACCTGGACCGCGAGCTCGGGGCGCGCGGTCCGGGCGAAGAGGAGGATTGACCCGCCCGCTACAACCTCCTCTTCTTACGCACCCGCCGAGGATGCCGGGGCAGTGGCCGGCGCGGAGGCCGGCCGCGTATGCGTGACGCTGCCGGGCGGCGGCAGGGCCGGCAGCCCGTAGCGGGCCCGCAAGCTGTTCTGGTCCTCCAGCCGGCCCGGCAGCTCGTCCACCGGGAAGTCGAGCACCGTGCCGTCGGCCTGCCCGACGGTGACGTGCGCGGGCGGCGGGGCGGGCGTCGGTCCGGCCGGGTCCGGCGATCCGATCAACAACCACAAGCGGGCATCGGCGTGCCGGGGCGGGACGCCGTGGTACGTGAACACGTAGTCGCCCAGCCGGTGGGCGCTCACGCGCGGCGGAAGCGACTTCCGGGCGCGCTCGCGGGCGTCCTGGCGCTCTTGGCGCGTGCCGAGGTCGAAGACCGAAAGCGTGGTCCCCGCCACCGGGACGGCCGGGCCGCGCTGGGGGCTCCGCCAGTCCACCACCTGCGCCGGGAGGAGGTATTCCTGGTCGATCAGCTCGACGGCGTGCGGCGGCCACTGCTGGTCGTGGTCGCGGGCGTACTGCATCATCGCGTCGAGCACTGTCTGAGTGGTGGCCGTCTGTGTGGTCAGAGTGGCGGCCCTGGTGGCGGCCGTCGCGGCCACGGCCATCGACTTCTTCACCACCACCGCGAAGAAGACCGCCTCCCCGGCCACGACCAGCAGCGGCAGGATCAGAACCGCCGTCGCAGCCCGGAAGGCGTGGACCTTCTGGCCTTCCCGGAGCATGAGGATCGCGCTGACCACCCACCAGATCGGCGCGATGCCGAAGAGGAACAGGTGTATTCCCACGCACGGCAGACCGGCGAGGACGTTGGCGCCCGAGCTGTAGCATAGCGCCTGGTAGGTGCGTCCGATCCCGTTGCGGGCCCCGCCGGTCAGATACAGGAATCCGTGAGCGATCAGCCCCCACAAGGCCACCCCGACCAGAATCGATGCCCACCACCCCAGACACATGCCCCCGAACGTACCGGTGAGGACGCTCATCGGGCCTGGACCACCGCCGCGGCCCAAACCGGCGACGAGCAGAAGGGGCAGGATCATGACGGTCAGGCCCGCCGTCAGGCTGAAGATCAACTGCGTGACGACGGCGAACCACCAGGCCTGGCCGACGGAGCGGCCCGCCGGAGTGAGCACCATCAGCCGGCCGGGCGCGACCAGGGCCATACCCAGCGTGCGAAACCAGGCCCGCACGAATCCCCGATTCTTGCGGTCCAGCCAGGGCATGGCCTCGAGGCGGGTGCGCTCCTCCTCGATGCCCTCGGCGGGAAAGAGCACCATCTCGTCCATGTGGACGTGCCGACCGCAGGAGACGCAGTCGAACTCGGTCGGAACGAGGTGCCCGTTGGCCGCCGTGCCGTAGTAGGACTGGTCGCAGTGCGGGCAGGCGAAGCGCACGCTGCCGGGAACGAACTCATACTCGCTGGGCGCGAAGGGCCGCCCGCACTCGGGGCATTCCCGGGTGCGTAACGCCCAGAGCCGATATTCACACTGCCGGCAACGCATGACGCCTTCACGCCCAGGTCTGAACCTCGTTCTGAATCCTGGACCGGCCGAACCAGACGAGCATAAACACGGGCAAGGCGGCGGCAAACGCAAACCCGACGGCGGCGGCGACGACGGGCATGGCCGTGAAGATCACCCCGGCCATCGGCGGCGCCCCCGCGCCGCTCTGCATTACCGCAAGCTGCTTCGTCTGCATCGAATAGGTCATGAAGGCCTCGACCAGCGCTGCGATGAGCTTGAGGACGGCCCAGCCTCGGGTGATGGTAACGGACCAGTGCATCCGCCGCACGATCCCGACTCCGCCAAGCAGACCCAGCGCGGCCAACAGGCCCATGCCCGCCGCCAGCATCATCATCCGCGGGGCGAAGTCGGCCATCACCTGGGTCAGTTCGGGCGGAAAGCCGGGCATCATCTGGAAGCGAGAAGACATGAGGAAGCCGATGATCCCGCCGGCACCAGCCAGCACGCCCAGCACGCCCCACACGATGGCCATGACGCCCACCACCGTCGGCCAGACGGACCGCTTGAGCGGCGGGGGCATCACATACGGCTGAGTCGGCGGGGCAGGCGCGGACGCCGGTTGACTGGCGGGTAACGAAGACATTGCGATTCCCTCACGTTGAGATACTCAAAGACGTGTCAGGCCGGTCGGGCATTCGCCGTCCGCCGGCCGATAAATCGCACGGCCAACTCGCAGAGCATCCGGATGCCGGTCGGAAGTGCGTCGTCCTGAAACTCGAACTCCGGATGATGCAGACCCGGATACGTGTCCATTCCCGCCGGACGAACGCCCAGACGGAACATGGCCGCGGGCACCCGCCGGGCGTAGAAGGCGAAATCCTCCGCACCCATGCTGGGGTTCTCGGTGGTGATGACGTGGCCCTCGCCCAGCAGGTCCCGCCCGACCTCCTCGATCAGGGCGGCGACGGCCGGGTCATTGGTCAACGACGGGTAGCCGGGGCGAACCTCGACCTCGGCGGCCGCGCCGAGAGCCAACGCGGTCTGTTCGGCGATTCGCCGCACGCCCGTCCGGAGCATCTCGCCGGTCCGGGGCTCGTAGTGCCGGATCGTGCCCACCAGCAGGCACTCGGGCGGGATGACGTTGCAGGCCGTTCCCCCCGATATCTGCCCCACCGTGACCACGGCGCTCTCGAAGGGGTTCACGTTGCGGGACACCAGGGTCTGAAGCGCGGTGACGATCTGGCACGCGACCACGATGGGGTCCACGCAACGATGGGGATAGGCCCCGTGCCCGCCCTGGCCGCGGACCCGGATGCGGAACTCGTTGTTGGCAGCCGTGGCCGGGCCCGAACGGATGGCGATGCTCCCGACCGGCTGGTTGGGCCAGGCGTGCAGGGCGATCATGGCGTCAACCCGGGGAGAATCAAGCACGCCGCGCTCGACCAACAGGCCCGCTCCGCCGCCGTCCTCCTCGGCCGGCTGGAAGATGAACTTCACCTTGCCGGGCAGCCTGTCGGCCACGGACGCGAGCATCATGGCCGCTCCCACCAGGCAGGCGGTATGCCCGTCGTGGCCGCAGGCGTGCATGACGCCGGGCACGGTCGACTGATGGGGCGTTTCGCGCCGTTCGAGGATCGGCAGCGCATCCATGTCCGCGCGCAAACCCAGGCACGGCCCGTCGCGCTCGGGGTTCAGCACCGCCACCACGTCGGTCTCGATCAGCGGTTCCAGCAGCCGGAGGTTCGGCAGCCGGGCGAGCCTCTCGCGCACCAGGCGGGCGGTCGCATGTTCCTTGAAAGATAACTCGGGATGGGCGTGCAGATGCCGCCGCAGGGCCGTGATCTCCGGCAGTATCCGCCCAAGCTGGTCATCCCACGACCCGGACATGCGCCACCCCCGGGGAGCCGCCAGCACTCGTCGCTCTGCTCCCACGACCTCGCCAGTATAGCCACGGATGAGCCGTAATTGAAAGTGGCATCGCCACTGGAGTCTCCCTCCGGGTGCGTGACAGATTCCACGGGACGCGGATTCCGTAGCGACCGGCCCCTGTGCCGGTCGCAGAACGGTTTTTGGTCCTATACGGCCCGCGCGGGGGCGGGCCGCTACATGTCTGACCCCCGGCCGAATGTGTGACGGACCCCCCTCCATGCGCCCGAATGCGTGGAATTCCCATCGGCACCGGGTGGTGTTTATAATGAAGCGGCTGTCCAGGGCGGATTCGGTCCGCCCCTTTTTTTAGAGGTTGTTGGAATATGTCTACGGGAACGAAGGCCCTGTCCGTGGGGGCCAAGGTGTACGTGAATCAGGCCATGGATCCTCCGGACGGGATCGAGTGGGACGACGACGCCGGCCGGACCTCCGGCCTGCTCAAAAAGCGGCTGATCACCTCTTTTTTCAAGCAGGACAAGCGGATCAACGCCGAAGTGGTCTACATCGCCAAGGAATCCGAAAGGGAAAGGCTCCGCCGCAAGGGGCTGATCAAAGTCCGGCTCCGGCACCAGAGCGGTTCCACGCTGACCATCACGGTCGAGCCCCGTTACCTAGCCGGCAAGTAGGGCGACGGGCTCCGTGTCGGTCGGGTTCGATCGCGGCCCGCCTTTCAGAGTCCATACCTAAACGCCTGTGGGTCCAGCTTCCAGGCGGTCGCCCTTCGTTCGGGGTTTGGGGCGGGCTCTCGGCACCGGCCAGGGGAACGCCGCGGGCCGTCCACGACCGTCACCGCCGGCCGGG
>JABRVU010000666.1:0-3120 GCA_039961895.1 Phycisphaerae bacterium
CCCTTGACCCGCTTCTCCTTCTGCGTCGGCACGAGGATGCGCCCGACCCGGCTCTCGAGCTGCTCGATCTTCACCTTGCGGTCGAGCGCGTCGCGCACCTGGTCCTCGCGGTTGCTGGCCACGCGCAGCACGTACCAGCCCATTCCGGGCCGGACCAGCGGCTCTTCTTCGCGCCCGCCGGCGGCGTCGGGTTTGTCGGTAGCCACGCTCATCCCTCACCGCCGCCCATGAGCCGCGAGAAAATCTGGCCGGACATGTTGGTCCGCAACACGCCGATGCGCTCGAACAGGACAATGAACACGAGGTTCACGAGAAAGAGCAGAAACCCGAGGGCCAGCACGGTGACGATGACCACGCGCGTCGCGCCGATGACCTCGCGCCGCGTCGACCAGTTCACCTTCTTGATCTCGCTCTCGGTGGCCACGAGAAAATCGACCACGCGCGGGTGCCGGCCCACCAGGTAGAACACGCCGACGCCGATCGCCGCCAGCACGACCACCGGAATGAAGTAGTGCAGCGCCAGCGAGTCCGAAAAGAAGGCGAAGCGGCCGAGCTGGTCGAACAGGTAGCTGACGCCCCACAGCGTCAGCACGCCCGCGCCGACCGCCGTCCCCCAGCGGACGCGCACGCCCTGGCCCGGCTTGTACAGGCGCAATGGGGAGCCGCCCGGCTCGCGGGCGGCGGGGCGCTTGCCCTCCGGCTTTCCAGAGGGCTCGCGTTGCTCGTCCATGGGGGAATCGCGTTCGTCCACGGCGATCTCATCCTTGATGTCGGTCTTGCTCATTGCTTTGCCGTTTCGTTGGCCCGGCCGGCGCGGCGGCGCCGCGCGCCACAGGAGCGAAGGGACTCGAACCCCCAACCGCCGGTTTTGGAAACCGGTGCTCTACCAATTGAGCTACGCTCCTCCGGGAGTCCAGTGCAGCGAGCCCGAGTGCACCGAGCCAGTTCCATGATCTCCCGGCGCGGGCCGCAGCGCCGTGCGCCCGAACACCGCCGCGCTCCTGGTTTCGCGACCCGCTACTTCCGCTTGAGCTTGTGCACCGTGCGCTTCCGCAGGCGCGGGCAGTACTTGACGAGCTGGAGCTTCGGCATCCCGCCCTGCACGTTCACGGTGGTGCGGTAGTTCAGGTCACCGGTCTCGGTGCACTGGAGCCACACCCACTCGCGCTTGAGTCCTTTTTTCGCCATTCGACACCAGCTAGGTCAGAATGCCGAACGGCGAACAGCGAAGCGCCATTCGCCATCCGCCATCCGCTATTCCAGGATCTTCGTCACGACGCCGGAGCCGACCGTGCGGCCGCCCTCGCGAATCGCGAAGCGCAGCCCCTCGTCCATCGCGATCGGGTTGATGATCTCGACCCGCATCTGGATGTTGTCGCCCGGCATGCACATCTCCGCCTTGCCGCCCTCGCGCGTCAGCAGCTCGGCGATCGACCCGGTCACGTCCGTCGTGCGGAAGTAGAACTGCGGGCGATACCCCGGGAAGAAGGGCGAGTGACGCCCGCCCTCCTCCTTCGTCAGCACGTACACCTCGCCCAGGAACTTTGTATGGGGCGTGATGCTGCCCGGCTTGGCCAGCACCTGCCCGCGCTCCAGGTCGTTCTTCTCAACGCCGCGCAGCAGCAGGCCGACGTTGTCGCCGGCGATGCCGGAATCGAGCGTCTTGTTGAACATCTCGACGCCGGTGACGACCGTCTTCATGTCGGCCTTGGCGTGCATGCCGAGGATTTCGACGGTGTCGCCGACCTTGACCTGGCCGCGCTCGATGCGGCCGGTGCCGACGGTGCCGCGGCCCTTGATGCTGAAGACGTCCTCGATCGGCATGAGGAAGGGCTTGTCGGCCTCGCGCACCGGGTCGGGGATGTCCTTGTCCAAGGCCGCCATCAGCTCGATGATCGGCTTCATCTTCTCTTCGTTCTTCTCAACGGCGCCCTGGAGGGCGGTCGTGGCCGAGCCCTTGACGACCGTCGCGTTGTCGCCGTCGAAGTCGTACTTGCTGAGCAGCTCGCGGACTTCCATCTCCACCAGGTCGAGCAGTTCGGCGTCGTCGACCAGGTCCACCTTGTTGAGGAACACCACCAGCCGCGGCACGTTCACCTGCCGCGCCAGCAGCACGTGCTCACGCGTCTGCGGCATCGGCCCGTCGGCGGCGCTGACCACCAGGATCGCCCCGTCCATCTGGGCCGCGCCGGTGATCATGTTCTTCACGTAGTCGGCGTGCCCCGGACAGTCGATGTGCGCGTAGTGCCGCTTGTCCGACTCGTATTCCACGTGCGACGTTGCGATCGTCAGAATCTTGGTCGGGTCGCGGCGGCCGTCCTTCTCCGAGGCCTTGGCGACCTCGTCGTACGGCTTGTACTCGGCCAGCCCGCGCGCCGCCTGCACCGCGGTGATCGCCGCGGTCAGCGTCGTTTTGCCATGGTCCACGTGGCCGATCGTACCGACGTTAACGTGCGGTTTGGTCCTCTCGAATACACCCTTGGCCATTCACGTTCTCCCACTTGCGCCAGTTGTCCGATACAGCAGGCGTTCTCGCCGACCGCGCGAGCCCTTATCCACCCGCAAAAACAAGGCACCTTCGCCGATCCCCCGCGCCAACATAGCTGCTGGTGGGGATTGAACCCACGGCCCCGTCCTTACCAAGGACGTGCTCTACCACTGAGCTACAGCAGCGGCGACCGCAAACGAGAACCATGCCTCGTCGCTGATTCCTGCGCATGAACGCGGACCGCCGACCGAGCCGGAATTCGGCATTGTATAGCCGCTCCAAGGCTTGTCAAAAAGAAAACTGGGGCCCGCCCGGCCGTCCCACGGGAGCGCGATCCCGGCCCCGGCCGCCTTGCCGCCCGCTGAACCCCAACCGGGCGCTCTTTCCGTGCGGTCCCCTCACAGATTCCATCGGCCCTGCCGGCGGCGCCGGGCGAGCCATTGGCGACCGGGGCGGGGCCCGTCCGGCGCTGAACACGGAACCCTGATGGCGCGTCGATCAGCGATGTGGGAGCAGGTCACCATCCCGCCCGGGCGACCCGCCCGGTTCTTGAGATTCCCCCAGAATGGCCTGCGAATCAGGCGCTGAGGCCGCCTCCGGCGCAAGCGACTCGGCCGGGAAGGATGTCGCCG